>RDXM01000082.1 GCA_004292595.1 Candidatus Kapaibacterium sp.
GCCATCATTGCCAGAGCCGCTTCCCTGCTTGTTTCCAGAGCCATCATTGCCAGAGCCGCTTCCCTGCTTGTTTCCAGAGCCATCATTGCCAGAGCCGCTCCCCGACTTGCTTCCTGAGCTATTTTTGCCATCTCCGCCGTCGCCAAGCAGGTTATTGCGCATACGACGACCATTTGCATCGTCGGTATTGCCCAACGCAAGTGGTGTGCCGCGTCCGCGTCGTCCGTTGGCATCGGTGGTGTCGGAATTGGTGTTTTTGTTCATATTATTGCCGTTCACATCGCCTGAACCGCCCTTTCCACGAGGGTCGAGCGTGATGATTCCTTCACGGTGACCATTAAAATCGCTAGGAATGTAGGTGATTTGGTAATAATTCCTGAGGCTCTCGTAAATATCGCGGAAGACCTTCGCAAACTCGTCCTTCGAGCGCACACGATAGTATTTGCCGCCAGTTGCGCGGGCAAGTGCATTCAGCGTTGTGTCGTTCGCATAGCCAAAAGCGACGGGAAAAATGCGGATTTTCTCCTTTTTCGCAAACGCATACACGTCAGCTTCGTTGGCTTTGGAATGATTGTCCTCGCCGTCGGAGAAGACAATCATTGCGCGTGGCGTACTTGCTTGCGTCTTGGCGAGTTGCTGCGCTGTTGTGAGCATTGCGTCGTACAAGGCAGTGTATAAGCCGTAGCCGCGCAAATCCTCGTTGCTGAGTGCTTTGCGGAGGTCGCGGAGGTCGGCAGTGAGCGGGGTTTCGATTTTTGTTTTGCTGTCAAATTTCGCAATCGTAATGCGGTCGTTGGGAAATTTCATCCCAACAAACATCCGCGCCGCGTCTTGCAAATAGCCCACTGCGCCCGCCATTGAGCCGCCATGGTCGAGCGTCAAGCCAAGCGCGAAGCTCATGGCGGAATCTTTATCGCTAAACTCCTGCACCGTGAAATCCTTGATGCGCACGGTGTCGCCTTCCAAAATCTCGGTGATGCTCGTCCAGTATTTGCGGTAATCATTCGTGCCATATGGCGGAGCCATGTTCGTAATAAAATGCCCCGACGAGTCCAGAACCCGCGCAAAAACACGCATTTCTTTCGGGTAATCTTCATCTTCAACTTTCCACACGTCGAGCAGAAGTTGGTTGGGGTCGGCTTCGGTAATGGACTTTTTGCCAATAACGTAGATGGGAGGCGGTGTTTTGGCGTTTCCTGTTTCCGCTTGGGGAGCGAAATCGCGCACACGCGCACTTACGCAGGATTCGAGCGCGAAGACTGAACACACAGCAACCCCGCACAGCAAGATTTGATGCGCCTTTTGAGCAATATTCTTCGTGGCATTATGAACGAAATATTGCACAGAACAAAACAAACGTGTCATCATGGATGTGATGATTCGTTGAACAATAGTGGAGCAATGAGAGAGAACAAGTGGCGCAGAGGGGTCAGAGGCGTGAGAACTTGGATGGGGGAGGAATCACTTCTTTGGTAACTTTTTCGGGTAACCCGTTCTATCGCTCTGAAGCGATAGAACGGGGAGACATAACCTGAAGAGTTGTAACAAATCTACAACTATTTTTCCAAACGACGACGAAGATTTTCCGCAATGGATTTCGCAGTATCGGCGGCAGACGAGGCTGCATCGGCGATTTTGCCCACAAGCGGGTCGTCGGAGTTGAGCAAATCTTCTTTGTATTTGTTCGCGGCAGCTTTCATGTTGTCCACGACGCTTTCTTTTGCGGTGTCGGTGGTGCTGGCGTAGTGCGGAGCATCCATCGGGCGAGCAAATGCGCCCTCTTGCGCGTAGCCGCCGCTCAGGATGCGAGCGTAGTCGCCAGAATCCACCCATTTTTTGAGTTCCACGAGGCGCAGCACGGGGAAAGGATGCGTTTCGCCCAGCAGATTCAAGACTTTATGCACACTATCCATCATCGTTCCGCCCGATTCGTACTCATATGCTTGTTGGAAAAATTCGTTGATATTCATTTCCGAAACGTGCCGCCCACCCGCGAGTTTCATCTCCACTGTGTAGCAAACTTCAGGGTCTTGCACGACCAGCAAACCCGCACGGTCGCAGGAAAGTTCGCTTTTGCGATACCATTCCATAAGTGCCATACGCACCGCCATTACTGCCGCGCCGCCAAGCGGAATGCTTTGCAAAATGGGCATGGTGAAATTGGTTAGCATGACCAGCAAGGTAGAATACAACAAGTGTCCAGACAAGCAATGACCAAGTTCGTGGGCGATGACCGATAGTAATTCTTCATCGCTAAGTGTGTCCAAAAGCGACGAATTCAGCATGATAAACGGTCGCTCCACACCCACTGCCCGCGCATTCACAAACGGACTTGCCGACATATACAGCTCTGGCACTTGCTTCACATCCAGCACGTGGCAGGCTTCGGCGAAGAGCTTATGCACCTTCGCAAACTGCCGCTCCGACACCCGCACCGCCGACGACAATGCCACCAAACGCAAAGAACGCTCGGAAGTATTACCAATCATTTTTTGCAAGAGCGTATCCAAACCCGGAACTGATTTCAAGGTGGATAACGCCGCTCGGTCGGCAGGATGCTCCCACGCACGGGAACTGATGTTGGGGAAAATTACTTTTTGTCGTGGCATGAGTTTGGTTGCTTGGTACTTGGTTGCTTGGTGCTTAGTTACTTGGTCGCTTGGGACGTGAGGAATGTTTAGCCTTTTGCCCTTATCCTTTTGCCTTTTGCCCTTTTTTCGCCTCCATCATACTTTCGATAAATTGCCGGAAAAGGTAGTCGGAATCATGTGTGCCAGGCGATGCTTCGGGGTGATATTGCACACAAAAAACGGGCAATGTTCGGTGACGGAAGCCCGAAACGGTTTGGTCGTTGAGATTGATGTGCGTGAGTTCCAGCGTGGGCGGCATAGAATCTCGCTCGACGGCAAAACCGTGATTTTGCGAGGTAATTTCAATATCGCCCGAGAGCAGATTTTTCACGGGATGATTCACGCCGCGATGCCCAAATTTCATTTTTGCTGTTTCCGCGCCAAACGCCAAACCCAAGAGTTGATGCCCCAAGCAGATGCCAAAGACGGGAAATTCCTGCACTAATTCTTTGATGTTTTCGATAGCGTAGGTAACGGCGGCAGGGTCGCCAGGACCATTCGACAAAAACACGCCATCGGGCTTAAAATCACGGATTTCCTGCGCGGATGTGTCGGAAGGAAAGACCATAATTTCACAGCCATAGCTCGCCAAGCGGCGCAGAATGTTGCGTTTGATGCCAAAGTCCAATGCCGCAACGCGCAATTTCTTCGGTGAACGATAGCCGTTCACCTGCAAAATAAACGGCTCGGCGGTTTCTTGCCACAAGTACGGAACAGACGTGGTTACAAAGCCCGTCAAATCAAGCCCGTCCATGCTAGGGATTGCGCGGGCGCGGTCAATCAGCGTATCAGCGTTTGTTTCTTTTGCCGAAATAATGCCACGCATTACGCCTTCGCTGCGCAAAACCCGCACCAATGCTCGCGTATCAATGCCTTCGATGCCAATTTTATGGTCGTGTTGCATAAATTCCTGCAACGACATCGATGCTCGCCAATTCGAGTGCGTAGGCGAGTATTCGCGCACAATCAAGCCAGCCGCTTGGAACGTCGCTGCCTCGCCATCGTGAGGATTGATGCCGTAATTGCCAATGTGCGGATAGGTAAAGGTGAGGATTTGCTTGTAGTAGCTGGGGTCGGTGAGTGCTTCTTGATAGCCCGTCATTGCGGTATTGAAAATGACTTCCCCTTCGGATTCTGCGGCGAGGTCGCCAAAGGCAAACCCGCGAAAACTCATACCGTTTTCAAGTGCTAAAAGTGCTGCTGTCATGCGTGAACGCGAAAAGTACGTGAAAAAGACGGTCGTTAGTGCAAGCTATACCAAATGAGCTATACCAACGCTTGCAAAGCTGAATTTACGCAAAGATTCAGACTTTGCCAAAGCCTTCTCACTGCGCTGTGGACGCGCCCGCGTGGGTATTCTGTTCATTTGCATTGACTTTCCATTCTAAAATGTTTATATTTCAACCTTCAGAGTTCATCTTCAGAGAGTTCGAGGTTTCAAGAACGTGTGCGGCTCGCCCTTCCTTCTTGATTGTTTATTTACGATAATGTTTGTGTGTTTGCGGAAAGGAATCCCTTTTTGCAGGGGCACTTTTTTCCTTTTTGCAAACAATCCAAATCATTAAGACGCAAGCTATCACGCGGCTTCTGAGCGAAATTTCGTCTCCGTTTTTCAATAGAATTCTTTTTCTCATTTTTTTGTAGGACGTTTGCAGCGTCCGTAAACTGTGGAGTAATGTTATGAGTAACAGTGTGAACAATGGCGTACATATGAGCGCAACAACACTCGACCCCAATCGTGTTTTAATTTTTGATACCACCTTGCGCGACGGCGAGCAGTCGCCTGGAGCGTCGCTGACCAGCGTTGAGAAGCTCGAAATCGCCCGCCAACTCGCGGTTTTAGGTGTGGATATTATCGAAGCGGGCTTCCCTGCTGCTTCGCCTGATGACCTTGAGGCTGTACGCCGCATCGCGGCTGAGGTGGGCAATCCTTCGCATGGTGAAAATTCTCACAAAAATATTCCGCAAATTGCTGGACTTGCCCGCGCCACCAAAGGCGATATTGATAAATGTTGGCAAGCAGTCCGCCATGCCGCAAAGCCGCGTATTCACACGTTTTTGGCGACAAGCGATATTCATTTGAAATACAAATTGCTGATGACACGGGAGCAAATCATCGAAAAAGTCCGTGAAATGGTTTCCTACGCGGTGTCGCTCTTCACGAGCGCAGGAATGGTGCCGAATGTAGAGTTTTCGCCCGAAGATGCTGGACGCTCGGATAAATTTTTCTTGGTCGAAGTGCTGAAAACAGCCATTGAAGCGGGCGCGACGACGCTCAACATCCCTGACACGGTTGGTTACTGCGTTCCCGAAGAATACGGCGCACTCATTAACTTTTTGATTGAAGAAACGCCTGGCGCGAAAGGTGTGATTTTTTCAACGCATTGCCACAACGATTTAGGCTTGGCAACGGCGAATACGCTTGCAGGAGTGCGCTTTGGAGCGCGTCAAATCGAAGTTACCATCAATGGCATTGGCGAGCGGGCGGGCAATACGGCACTGGAGGAAAGCGTAATGGCATTGCAAACCCGACAGGCTGAATATGGCTTCACTACTGGTGTACAGACCGCGCATCTCGCTCGCACTTCGCAAATGGTTTCGCACTACACGGGAATAAATGTGCAGTTCAACAAAGCGATTATTGGCGCGAATGCTTTTGCGCACGAGGCGGGTATTCACCAAGACGGTATGCTGAAAAACGCACAAACCTACGAAATCATGCGCCCCGAAACCGTTGGTTGGACGGCTTCACGCCTTGTTCTGGGCAAGCATTCTGGTCGCCATGCCTTCAAAATGCGCTTGAAAGAAATGGGCTATCCGCTTTTGGATGAGGAATTGGACAAAGCATTTGCGCGATTTAAGCAGCTTGCCGATAAAAAGAAAACCATCACCGATGCGGACTTGGAGGCGATTGTCTCCGACGAACTCTACCAGCCGCGTGAATTCTACATCTTGGACGATATGCAGGTGCTGTGCGGGAAATCAGGAATGCCAACGGCGACGGTGCGTTTGCGCGACGTGGAAGGGAATATCTCCACCAAAGCCGCTATCGGCGCGGGTCCGATTGATGCGGTATACAAGGCGATTGATGAAATTGTGAATCAAGATTGTACTTTGCTCGAATTTGCCGTCCACGCAATTACCGAAGGCATTGACGCGCTCGGCGAAGTAACGGTGCGGATTGAAACGCATGAAGAATCTCCGCGCACCTTTGGCGGACACGGCGCAGACCTTGATATTATCGTGGCTGCAGCAAAAGCGTATATTTCGGCATTGAATAGAATGCTTGCCGCGCACGGTTCGTCGGTGCAGGATGCAACGGCGGCGTTGGAGCTGCGCAGCGCGTAGTTTTTTGTTTATCGCTTACACCGCACATTGTTGTTTTGATTGTCGTTTCGTTGGGTAGCGCAGACGTTCTTGTTTGCGCTACCGAAACGGCAGTGCGATACTCGTAAATAACACAGCAAAAACCTGCCTCATTTTTTGAAATGCTCTTGATACAGCGGCTGCCGTGCGCGGAACTGTGCGCTTATCACGGGCGCAACGAAAGGAAGCAGCCAAAAAGGAGTGCGGTATTCAATATCATCCACAATCACTGAGCTACCATTTTCGGCGGCAATGATGCGGTGTGTGTGTCGCCAAAAGCTAAGAAAAAACGGTAATTCAATCCCTTCATCAACAAAAAAATATTCGTCGGTATAGGTGCTGTGTCCTTGCACCTTGCCAGAGCGCACAATGCGGCTTATCCAGCGTTCTTTGCGTTTCAAAATAGGAACGGTCATTTCAATATGCACCTCGTCGCCCGTCGCGCAACCGTCGAAACGCTGGATGGTAACGGGCGGATTGACGGGCGTAAGTTTTTTGAACAACGCAAAGTTAAATCCAGCAAAGACTTCTTCAAATGATTTTTCGACGCTGGTGTGAATGGTGAGGCGCATGAAATCTGGAGTTGTAAGGGTTATTGAATGCTATTCTGTTACGTCGTTTAGGAAATATCTGCGTTGTTTGTATCATCAATAGACTTTATTCCGAATAGACTTTTTTACGAAACAAGGCAGCATGCTGCCTTGCTCCAAAACCCTAAAAACCTTATTCGAGATAAACTCTAATGTTCAATGTCTGCACTGAAAAAGACTGCCGAATGTACTGCCATATCGTGCAAAGCCTGATGCGACGCACCCAGCGTGAGCAAAAAGCCGCAGCTTATCATAAAGCCCCAAATAGAGCCAATCGTGGAAAGAAACGGAATCAAGACAAAAAGATAGCCGCCAAACTTCACCCACCATCGCCGAAGAAGCAGAGTGCGCGTGGCTGGTTCTGCGGTATCGCTCGCAATCACCAAGCCCAAAAGCCGCTTCCCGACAGACGCGCCCGTAAAAAGCTCCAACAAACTGTACAAAAGCGTCATCACGCTGTTGGCAATAAGCAGGACGCTAAAGGTTTCCTCAGGCATTCCCAAAAGCTGCTGCGACGGGCTGCGTGCGCCGTCTTCATCCTCATTTGCTTCGTCAGAATTTTCACCAAAAATACTAAATTCGGTGGAATCGCTATGAGGCTGAAGAACGCGCACTATCGTCGAACCCAGACTAAGAGCCATTCCTAGCGCGAGAACGCTGACGAGAAGATTATCCAACATAGCCGCCAGAAAACGCCGCGCAAAACCAACACGCTCTGGCGTGGGAACTTCATTGTAAGGATAAAGATGGAGTGCCATTGTTCAGAAATATTGTGGGTGAATGTCGTGGTGCATTTTATCCAACATCAGTTTACTTCGTCAGCGTCCGAATTTCCACTTGCACAAAACGATTGTAGAAACGTCCTTCTGGCAAGCTGTTATCATGGAAGGAAGAAATACCGCCTGGACTGACCATCACGTCTTGCATATTCAGCTGACTCGTTACATTTTGTGCGGCTTGCTCGGTGAGAGTGCGGGCATTCTCCGACGGCGTACGAGCATCGGTGTAGCCAGAAACGAGGAGTTTCGAGGTTGGTTTTATGCCTTTGCGCATGATGTTGAGCAGCTGACGCTGCACACTGGCATCGGCACTCGAAAACGCACCTTCGCCACGCATGGTGGAATAAACGGTGTAAATGTCCGTGCGCACTGCGCTGCTTGGTTTTTTACCATTTTGTTGCGTTTCGACGGGAATTTGCTGGACGGTAGAACGCGCCATTGTGCTATTATTATCAACTGCTTCCACGCGGAGCGAGATTTCGCGGGCTGTTTGGGGAAGGCTGTCCAAGGGCGCAGATGCAAGATTCCATTCGTACGTGTTTGGATAGCGATTGCCACCACGCACGGTTTTAAGCGGTGTTCCGTCTTGGCTTGCTTCCAGTTTCCAGTTCTGAAGCCCTGCCGGAGCCTCAATATCAAACTTTGCGCGAATAATTGGCGGCGTTACGACTTTTCCGCGATAATCAAAGCGCATTTCGTCCAGCACGTCGGGCGTGTCGGAGCTAATATCTACGCGGCGGGCTTCTTCTGCCTCAAGTACGTCATTATTTGCTTGTACTGAATTGCGGGTTTGAATCATAATGCGGCTTGCGGTGATGCCCCAAACGTCCGTCAAGTATTTCTTGACAAGTTCGGCGCGTGTTTGCGCAAGTTGTTTGTTGTTTTTCTCGCCGAGTGCGTCTGCGCCGCCCGTTAGTGTGAGTTTTGCTTTCGTCTTTGTGTTCATGCGCTGTCCAATGATATTCAGCACGTGATAATACGTTTCCAATTCGCTCGCAGCCGATAACGATTCAGGTTTGAAGAGAGCTTTCTGGGCTGCTGTGATTTGATTGTACTTGGCGGGCAAGGCAGCATTTTTTTCATCAAAAAAGACCGCAGGCAAGATGTAGCGCGACTTCGTAGCACTTACGTCCTCAATGCGAATCGTAGGATTCGCCGTTTCCGAGCCGTCGGCACCCACGCCCACACTCGGATAGAGCTTGATGGTGAGTGGCTGATTGCTCTTTGTCGTTGGTGTGCCGTTTGGTTGCTGGTTTTGGGTAATTTCGCGGCGTGGTTCTTGCTGGCGTTGTTCTTCCATGCGGCGCACTTCGCTTTCTTCCAGCACGGTTTTGTTTGGTGAGAAGCGCACCGATACGCCGCCACGAATGGAGGCAATCCGCCAAGGTTTGCTATTGTCTTGCAAAATGTTGAAGAGCGCATTGTTCGGTAATTGCAGCGAATACGACACCTCTGGTGCAAGCATGATGGTTCCAGTTGGATTGAGCGGAATTTCATAGCTCAAGCCGCCTGTAAGCCAGAGCGGAAGCCGCGTTGGAATATCTCCACGCACCTGAGCGCGAATAGAAGTATCGGTTTCAAAGACGAGATTTTCATCCAATAATTTTTCGTATTGATAAAAATTCCGCCGAAAAAAGAATCCCGTTTGACCGCCCACATACAAGGAAAGACGCGGCAATGGGCGCACCCAGAGCAAGAGCTGTCCTTCAATCAAGGTAAGATTTGTTTCCAAATTATACGACGTGGGAATATCACGCGGGTCGCCGCCAACAGACGAGCGAAGACTGCCGAGTGCTTGAAATGTTGCCGCAAGGGGCGTAAATCCTGCACGGAGAGCCACACCGAAAGGACCAGCAATCGGCACCTCAGCCATCGCGCCCGCCGTGAAACTCAGAACATTCACATTTGGGAAATTCTGCGGACAGCAACTCGGCACAAGCTCTCGGAAGCCCACCGAATGCTGATTGTAGGCTGCCGCACCGAACACACCAAAGCGAATATACGGATTTGGCAGTTCGTAGCTTTGCACGGAAGCCGCGCTATTACTGGTTTGTGTGTTATTTTGCTGCGTTGCTCCACTGCCGCTTCGTGCTGGCAAGCTCGCGCCGCCTTCTTGCGCAAAACCGCTCGAAGACGCAATAAGCGAGAAAAGAAGTGCTATACAATAAAAACGAGTATTCATGCTGTTGTGAGAGTGTTTTTTAGATGTTCTTTTTTGAATATCATTAAAAATATCAGATAGTAGCACAGACATTCTTGTCTGTGTTGTTGCCCGCATCTTTTGTCCAATACTCACAGACAAGAATGTCTGTGCCACTGAAGCCTGATTTTATCGGACTACTCAATCAGCACAATCTGCCGTTGCTGCACTTCGCGGTTTGCCCGCACAATGAGCATGTACGCGCCTTGTGGCAGATTTTTCATGGGAAGCGAAAGGTGAATATCGCCCGCATTTTGGACGCTTGCAAATTCAGTCAGGACGGTTTGTCCCATCGCATTGACAAGCGTAATTTCAAGTGCTGTTGCCGATTCTGTGCGGATAAATGTTTCTGCCACGCCGCGCACGGGATTTGGTGCAATCACGAGCGACGTAAGCACTGCTGCGGGCTTCAGGCGAAGCAACCGCGCCGAGCCGTCAATCACGCACGTTTCGACCGTAAGCGCGGTGTCGCGGAGAATTTTGCGAATGTTTACGTCGCCAATCGCATTGCCGCCGGGCGCGTCCGACCACGTAAATTCGGCAATGCGCAAGGATGTAATGAGCGTATCGGCAAGCAACGCCTCGCCCGTAAATTCCGCCAAAACGATGTTGTTTCCTTGTTGAATACCGCTCGCTGGAACAGGCACATTTTGCAGGCGAATCCGTGTGCGCGTGAGTGTGCGCTGCGCGGCGGGAAGATTGCTGGGCGAAATGACATTGCGCGGAAAAAGAACATCGGGATTGCCAATGGCAATATCCGCCGAGAACTGACGCGCTCTGCCCGCATAGCGAGCCGCATCCAAGCCGCTTGTACGCCTCACCACTAATTGCACCGTCACCGTATCGCCAACATCAGGACGCACCTTTGTTCCCGTCGTACCGCCCGTGAAAGGCTTGAATTGGAGCGCGATTTCGGTTTCCGCGCACGGCTCGCCAATGCTCACTTGTCCCGAAGGAACGCAGCGCACACCATTGCCATTCAAAAGTGCGTAGAGCGTATCGCCAGAAGCTGCTCGGAAGCGCATCACGCCTTGATGAAAGACGGTATCAACAGGACGGAATGTGGCAATGAAATTTGCGGGAATACGCGCCGTTACGGGTGTGCGACGAAAGGCGGGCGAGACCTGCTCCAAAAGGCTGAATGCCGCTCTGGGTAAGCCCTGCGGAGCAAACACATCTGCGCCGATAACGTCAATCGCTTGTGCGGACATCGTTGTGATTTGCACACCGCGCCGCTCGGTTTCGCCAACAATCGTATTGCCGAACTCAAGCCGCGTGGGAACAAGGTTCACGCGCTGTTGTGCGCTGGGCGGCGTGATAAAATAGAGCGGAATTGACCATGTGCTTGCCGTTACGCTGTTTGTTGCGCGAACTGTCCATGCGTAGGCGGTGTTTGGTTGTAGTTGGAATGCGGGTTGCAGCGTGGTTGCTTGCATCACATTTCCCGAAAAAAGTGGCATTGCAAAGCCGCTTGCGGTGGAAAAACCGTTGTCCACGCGGGCAATTTGCGCTGTGTAGCCTGTCGGCACAGAAAGGAAGCCGACGGGAAGCCACGAAAGCGGCGGTGCCGCACCAATGCTCACGCGCCCGTCTGGTGCCGTTGCCACAGCAAGCAGCACCGGCGGCGGCAGCACAGGCGTAACGCGAAAGCCGCGTATAATCGTGCTGACGGCGCGGTCGCAGGGACCAAAGTTTATGCGCACGGTGTCGGTGATTTCGCCGTCGCGCGAGGGTTCGATGGTGAGCGTCAAATCAAGGAATTGTCCCGCTTGTACGGTTTGCCCCATGCCAGAAGCCGCACGAACACTGCCCAGCGAACTGCGTACATCCGTAATAGTGAGCGGTGTGCCGTCAGGGCTGGTGTTGGTGAAGCGGAGTGTTTGCGTGGTGGAAAGGCGAAAAAAGGTATTGACGGTATCAAAGCGAATGCTTTGCGGCACACTCGCTTGCGGGAGAAGAATGCCGATTTGAATGGATTGTGTGAGTTCTACTCCCATGCCATTGCGGTCGGTAACGGACAAGGTGTAGCGCGTGGGCTGGCTTGGCGAAATAAACGCCCGAATCACGCCATTTGCATCAATGCTGCTGGAATCTACCGAGCCGCCTCTATCATTCGTCCAAACAACGCGATACGGCGGAACACCGCTTGTGAGAACGCTTGTGAGCTGTGTGCGGACGCTGGGGCAGACTACCATTTGCGGGGTCGTGATGGCAGAAAGTCCAAACGGCACGACCGATAAACGACTTTCGGCAAATTGCCCGTCGTCGTTGGTCAGAACAAGGCGCAGTGTGGCTTCGGAGCTAACGAGTGCGCGAGGAACATTCACCACCACCTCGCGGGAACTATTTTCGCCGACGCGCTGAAGCGTAACGCCGCCAAGCCGTACGGTGAGCGGCACAACAGGCTCTGGCTCGACGTTTGCCGTTGTGAAAAATTCTGCGCCACGAATGATTAGTTGAAAATCAGCATTGCCAACGCTGACCGTTGGCGGGGAAATTTCCGTGATGCGTGGCGGCAACGCTCGCACTTTGAAGGGAAAATCGTGGAATTGCCCGTTGGTATTGGTAACGCGAACAAACTTTCGTCCCGCCACCGCCAAGCCTGCTGCTGGAACGCTTGCTGTGAGGAATTGTCGCCCCAAACGTTGTGTTATTTGTGCTGGAACGCCCGCTACTGCGACGCTTGCAGCCGAATCAAATGCTTGTCCGGACACAAGAAGGTCGAAGCCAGAACCACCAACGGTTAAGGAATCGGGAGAAATATCTTGAATGAACGGCGAAACTTGCCCTGAGACGGTGAAAAGAGCTTCGGTGCGCTGTCCGTCGATATTGACGAGCGTCAAACGGCGTACGCCATCGGTGCGGAACTGGTCTCTCGGTAATTGCACACGCACACTCGAAAACGAAGCACTGATGCGGTTGAGCGGTGTTCCGTCGAAGAAAATAATGGGGTCGCTGAAGTTATCGCCCGTAATGGTAATTGCGGTATCGCGTCCGCCGCCGCCACTGGCAGGAACGCTCGAAGGCGTTACCAGCGTAATGACGGGTGGGCGAGCAAAAAAGACCGTTCCGCGATAGATATTTGGTCCAGAAGAAATAAAAATCTCGTTGTTGAAGGCGAGCATTGCGCCACCTGCTTGGATGGGAAAGCCCGTATTGACGGCAGTCCAATTTGAGCCGCCCGCGACGCTTGCAAACACGCCAGAAAAACCAGCCGCGAGAATCCGCGAGCTTTCGGTGATAACGCCAGGACGATTGACCGCGACGCTATTGATGCTCACGCGGTTTCCGTTGGAGTTTTCCAAGCCACGATTGATGCTTTGCCATGTCAGCCCGGCATCGCGCGAGAGCAGCATTCCGGAGCCGTTTGTGCCAGCGTAGAAGTTACCGTCGGGGGTGACCAAAAAAGAAGAAATCGGAGCAGGTTCGGTGCGGGTGGTAATAATTTGCCAGCGACGATTATTCACGCTGTCGCGGGCTTGCAAGCTGTCTAAATTAAACGCATACATTCCCGTTGCTGTTCCAGCAAAGAGGCGTGTTCCGACAAGTCGCATGGCAGAAACGATAGTGTTCGGCGGCAGTCCGAGATTAAAATTTGTCCATCGCCCGCCGCCGTCGGTCGAGCGGAAAACGCCTGTATTTGTGCCAACAAAGAGCATAGAAACGCCGCCGTACACGCCTTGGGTGATGCTGGTGATGTTATTGGATGTCAAGCCATTTATGGTGGTGGCAACTAATCGCCACGAGAAGGCGTTGTCTTCGGTTACAAACAAGCCAGCATCTGTTCCAGCGAAGATTTGATAGGTAATGGGCGTAACATCGTTGTTGGTGTAGAGCGTATTGACGCGCAAGCCGAGAAGTCCGCCCGCATTTGCTTGCGTCCATGTTTTGCCAGAATCTACCGAGCGATACACGCCCGCGCCAAAGGTGCCAGCATACAGAAGTGTGCCAGGGGCGAAGCGATTTTCCTGCCGTGCCAGCGAACTGACGTTGATAACACGCGGCTGTGCCTCGCGGACAGGCAAACCTTGACTTACCTGCGTCCAATTTAATGTTGTGAGATTTTGTGCGGCACTGGTCGCGTAGTTTGTCATACCAACAACGCTGCACAGCACTCTGAGCAGCAGGGAGCGCGAGAGCAACCACGAAAGAGAATGTGAGTGGGAATGTGAGTGATGTTGGACAAAAAAACGCATGGTAGTATGATTCATATATTCGGCTTGGGATTGTTTTGTTTCGAGAGCGCGTATCAAAAAATATAGCACTGACAACTTCGAGAAGAGAATGCTTGTCTTGAAATGAAACAAAATGCGCTCTGGAAAGGGCGAAAATACTTCTTTTGAAGCAGAGTAGCAGATACTATGCCAATTCCCCAAAGGAATAGCTGTACCCAGATTTTACCACAGAATACGGTTCTCCAAAAAAGTAACAACACAAGCCCTGACAAGCGCAAAGTACGGAATTTTCTCTTTTTGACCGCACATTTTGTTCCTGATTATAGGATGAAATGCGTAACTTTGCGGCTTGGTAATTTTTGTATTTCATCCAATCGCTTGTAAAAATTATGTCGTATCGCCGATTCAAAATGCCAGAATTGAAGCGTGAATTTGGATTAGCGGAAGAGAAACGCACATCCCTCTTTCATGATATTACGCCCGTTGAGCCAAGTAATTGGCTGAAAACGACGTTAGCAGCAGGTCGTAAAATGCCACTTGTGAGTGAGAAAGCAAAATCAGAATTCCTCGTTGCACCGATACTTACGGAGTTGTGCCTCCGCACGGATTCTGCTTTTGGTGTCTTTTCGGGTATAGCGTTAGATGCCGATAAAAAGGCGCATTTGAACGGTGAGTGTGATTTTATCTTATCCGACAAAAATACATTCTCGCTGGAATCATCAGTATTTGCGTTGGTAGAAGCAAAAAAGGATGATTTGGAAGATGCTGTTCCGCAATGCGCTGCGCAAATGCTTGCCGCAAGAATCTTCAACGGCAACGACGAAAACCAAGCCATCTACGGCTGCGTAACGAACACCAACGAGTGGCAGTTTTTGAAACTCGACAAAAAGACGATTATCATTGACCGCGACACGTATTATTTCAACCAGTTGCCAACGATTTTGGGTATTATTATTCACATCATCGGGCAGTACGTGGATTTGCCGGAACTTGCGGCAGAGCCGATACTTACCTAATGCACTATGAAGGCTGAATGTCTCTTAAATACGTGGATGCTTGCTTTTACAAGTAGTCTCGTCGAAGATTTATCCGATGAGCAAGTATATATGCGCCTCGGCTCGACAAATCCGCCATCGTGGATACTTGGACATCTGGCAGCAGAAGCGGATAAAGCATTGACTTTGCTCGGCAAAGAACAACTCTTGCCGAATAACTGGCACAGCGCATATTTACAAGGCTCGTCGCCCAATGCAGTAACGGTGCGCCGCACCAAGCACGAACTCTGGCAGGCAAACGAAGCCGTGTACGCCTCGCTCCGCGAGACCCTTCTCGTTTTACCACCGGAGCAGCTTGCAGAGCTGTCCGACAGCGATTTTTTGCGCGAACATTTACCGACAAAAGCCGCGTGGTTTGGGCATATCTTGACAACACACGTGGCAATGCACGCTGGACAGATACAGTATTGGCGGCGGTTGCAGGGTTTAGAGCGTGGATTTGAGAAATAAAATACTCCTTGTTGTCCAAGCGCAACACGAGGATTTGGCACCGGTAACGGCAGGCAAAGATGTCGCGCACTATGCCGTGGAAACGGCATGGTAAAATTTTCAAATTTATGACCACTATTTTTACCATATCAACAAAAAACTTCCCCCGCACAACCGTACGCCGTTGTGTGCTGGGAGTGGTGTTTTTGCTGGTGATGGTGGGCTTGCAGAGTTGTCGTAGTGCTGTTAGCACACAGTCTTCTGTGGCGTTGAATACCTATCAAACACCACACACACTGTCTGCTGGCGGTGGTGGTTTTCGTCTTTTGAATCTAGGCTTCACAAGTTCGCTTGGTGCAACGCTTCAGCCTCAAAAAATAGAGTTTGCACCTGCTGTTATGATGGGACTGGTTGGTTTCGATGTAGAACTTGGTCTTGGTAAAGGTTGGGATATTGGCTGTATGGCTCGACTTGACGCAAATTTTCTTGATGCCAGTGCATCAGTGAGACCATATGCAAAGTTTCGCTTTACAGAAGATAACGCACCACTAACGGCGGCTTTATTGTTTGGTAGCGAGTTTGTGCAAGGAAGTTCCAGTAATTCCTCCGAAATTTATAAGCCAATACCAATTTGGGGTCCAGATCCATCAAACCTAGTGTACCCAATACTCACTAATACGATAATCACAACTTCTGTTCGTAGCTTGTCATCAAGTGCCTTTCGGATATTTGTTTCCGTTCCAATTATTTTTGCCAAACCCAAATATGCCAGCACGACGTTCATTGTTCATCCTGGATTGCACTATTGGCAGCAGCGTATCACCCAAAGCGATACACTGACGACAACAAGCTATGGCTCAATGAGAACTGGTATTCCCCAAAGCATCATATCGGAAATACGCAGCACGGATTCTGTCTCTCGCTACTTGATTCCATCAATATCTCTGAGCCTGAGCGGAGGGCAAGTGTTTAACGTAAATTTTCAGCCCGAACTTACTCTTGCTCTAACGCGCGAAGATATTCTGTGGAATTTCGGCATTTCTCTTCAATTAGGTAAATTTGGCGAAGAACAACCCTAAACACCGCATAAAAACTCAACAATCAAACCTCATCACTCAACACTTTTCCCACAACCAATGACTTCACGCGACATCCGACAATCGTTCCTCGATTTTTTTGCTTCCAAACAGCACCGTATCGTCCCGTCCGCGCCCGTTGTGCCGCACGGCGACCCAACCCTGCTTTTCACCAATGCAGGCATGAACCAATTCAAAGACGTGTTTCTCAGCACGGGCAAACGCGAGTATTCACGAGCTGCCGACACGCAGAAGTGTATTCGCGTTTCCGGCAAACACAACGACCTTGAAGAAGTCGGCTACGACACCTATCACCACACCTTTTTCGAGATGTTGGGCAATTGGAGTTTTGGCGATTACTACAAATCCGAGGCAATCGCATGGGCATGGGAACTGCTCGTGGACGTGTGGAAGCTCGACCCCAAGCGGCTTCACGCAACCGTTTATCGCACTGACAACGAAGCATTCACGCTCTGGGAACGGTATTTGCCCAAAGAGCGGATTCATTATTTTGATGAAAAAGACAACTTTTGGGAAATGGGCGAAACTGGACCATGCGGACCGTGTAGCGAAATTCACTACGACCGCACACCCGATTTTTCGGGTGGACCACTTGTCAATGCAGGTGTTCCCGAAGTGATTGAAGTGTGGAATTTGGTCTTTATTCAGTACAATCGCAAAGCAGACGGTTCGCTCGAAGAGCTGCCCGCAAAGCACGTGGATACGGGCATGGGATTTGAGCGGGTTTGCGCTGTCATCAATGGCAAAGATTCCAACTACGACACCGACGTATTTACGCCGCTTCTGGACACGATTGCGACGATGAGCAAACGCCAGTATCAAGGCGCACTCGACGACAAAGATTCAATCGCCATGCGCGTTATGGCTGACCACATTCGGACGGTCAGTTTTTCGATTGCCGACGGCGCATTGCCAAGCAACGAAGGGCGCGGCTACGTGCTTCGCAGAATTTTACGCCGTGCTTCGCGGTATTCTCGTAATTTGGGCTTCCGCGAACCCGTTTTGTACAAACTCGTTCAAACGCTTGCCGATACGATGGGCGACGTGTTTCCTGAAATCAGAGAGCAGCAAAAAACCGTTGAGCGCGTCGTAAAAGCAGAGGAAGAATCCTTCTTGCAGACGTTGGATCGAGGTTTGGAGCGGTTTGAAGATATTATCGCTCGCCTCCGTCCGAATGACCAAGAGCGTATTTCCGGTGCGGATGCGTTTTTGCTGTACGACACCTTCGGCTTCCCGCTTGATTTGACGCAGCTTATCGCCCGTGAACGGAATTTGACGGTGGATGCAGCAGAGTTCGTCGCGCTTATGGACGAGCAACGCGCACGCTCTCGCAAAGCGCGGAAAAGCACGCTTCAGGAAGTAGAAATGTCGGTGATTGCGGAGCGGAGCGGTTTTACGGGTTACACCGAACTTCAGACGGAATCGAAGGTTCTGCACGTGCAGGGCAACCAGATTGTTTTGGAGAAAACGCCGTTTTATGCGGAAATGGGCGGGCAGGTCGCCGACCAAGGTACAATCACGCTTGGCGGCACGTCCTACAACGTCGTAGATGTGCAGAAATCCGGCGACGCGATTGTGCATATCTGCGACCGAGAAGTAGAGTCGCTTGTGGGGCAAATGGCACTCGCAAGCGTGGACAAACGCCGCCGTGCGGACGTTATCGGCAATCACTCCGCTACGCACCTTTTGCACGAGGCATTGCGCCGCGTTCTGGGGACGCACGTGCAGCAAGCGGGTTCGGTGGTTACGGCGGAAGGTTTGCGCTTTGATTTCCCGCATTTTCAGAAGGTTTCGGCAGAAGAAATGCAGCAAATTGAGGACATGGTAAACGAAAAAATCCGTGAAAACCATGAAGTTCGGACGCTGGAATTGCCTCAAGAAGAAGCTCGCAAAGTGCCGGGCGTAAAAAGTTTCTTTGGCGATAAATACGGCGATTTTGTGCGCGTGGTGATTATGGACGACAAGTTTTCGGCGGAGTTTTGTGGCGGTACGCACGTCCAGAACACGAGCGAAATCGGCTTGTTCAAACTCACGGGCGAATCCTCGATTGCTGCCGGAACACGCCGTTTGGAGGCTGTTACGGGCGCAGGTGTGCAGCTTTATATCGCCAATTTGCACGAGCAAATGACCGCAAAGCAGCGTGAATTCGAGGAAGTACAGCACAAAATGAAGCAACTCGAAAAAGAACTCTCGAAATTCCAAGTAAATGCTCTTGCGGGGCAAATTGAAGGCTTCCTCACAAAGGCGCAAAGCGTGAATGGAGGCGGCTTGCGCGTGATTGCAGAGCAAATCGAAGTTGCGCACATTGACCAACTGAAAGCACTCGGCGACGAACTCCGCAATGCACTCGGAAAACAAGGCGTGGGGCTACTTGCAAGCATTATTGAGGACAAAGTGCAGCTTGTCTGCGTTGCCACCGACGACATGAAAGACAAATATCCCGCAGGAAAACTCGTCGGCGCACTGGCGAAAGAACTCGGCGGCGGCGGCGGCGGAAAACCGCATTTGGCAACAGCCGGCGGGAAAGATGTGGAGAAACTTCCTCAGATTCTGAGCGGCTTTGCGGGGTTTGTGGCAAAGTTTTGAATGTGATATTTTTCCGAAAAACGTATGAATTTTGAATGGCACGACGAAAAAGCAGCGAAGAATTTGGCAAAACATGGTATATCATTTGAAGAAGCCGAAACGGTCTTCGGTGATGTATTCGCCCTTGTCAATCGTGATGATAAGCACTCTGCAGTCGAGGAGCGTTGGTTGATTGTTGGCACAGCAAGCATTGGTTATATTCTCACAGTGTCGTACACGATGAGAGATTCAAAAATCCGAATTATTTCCGCAAGGAGAGCAAATGAAAAAGAACGAGAACCATATCAGCAATTCCGAGCAGGACGACTTGGAAGTGCCGGAGTTTAATTTTGACGGTGCTGTGCAAAATCCCTTTGCGGCGCAATACAAAAAGGGCGTTACCCGCACCATTATCAAAAGCGACGGTACAAAAGAGCATTTTATTCGCTTAGACCCCGACGTTGCAAAGCACTATCGCTCGGCAACGTCGGTAAACAAGGTTTTGCGCCGTGCGGTACAGAATCGTCAGCATTAAGCGATTATGCAACGTCATTTTGCCCTTTGTATTTGCGGTAGCAACAGCGACCAAACAACCGACATTCAACCACAAAAAGTCTATGAAGTTCTCCCTGACGGAGAGGCTAAAAGTGTAGGAATGATAGGGATTGTGGATGATTCGAGTGAAGATTACCTATATCCGTTATACTGTTTTCTGATACTTTTGATTAAACGATTGAATAATGCTATGATACTATATTCCAAACTTAGCTTACTGGTCTGTGCATTGCTTTTTAGCGTTATGCAGGTAAAGGCACAGTCATGGCAACAAGCCGTAAAAGAAATTAAAGAACGAGTTACGAATACTTCCGATAAAAAGTCGAAATTTGAACGGGTTATGGAAGAAGAGCGAGAACGAGCCATGTCATCAGAAGAAAATATTACTTGGGAAGTTATACGAGAGATAGGAGAGTTGGAATATACTCCTGAGAAGGGTATTCCTACTCAGAGGTATCTCACTGATGAAGAAAAATTATCGGCATACAAGAAAGAAATAGCTGAAAAAAGCGATGCAAAAAAACGCGCTTTCCTTGACTTTGTACAAGCACTGTTACAGAAATTCGACTTAGTGAAGGACTTCCCGAAAGTTGATTGGGAGAAAGGTTTCACGCCGCCTGTTCAGCCTACTGGTGATAAGCAAAAAGACAAGATACTGCAAGACGCGAGAAAATTCAATGACAGTGTTTATGTGTTTGGTCACATAACACAGTCCTTGCTGATTGACAAATCAAATGAAGAAGGCAAAAAAAATGCGTTTTACAACTTTTATCAAACCATTGTTGCGCGTAAAGCTCGAAAGCAAAAAGTATCTGCAATCCGAGAAACATACCATGCGCAAGCATTGGAGCTACAGAAAGCATTTGAGTTTATTCCAGCAAAGCCAGAAGAGGCAGATAAAAACTTTGTAGCTGAATTCTTTTCCGATTTGACATGGATACAGACTTTAGCCGGACAATTAGCAGATGCTCAGAAGAGTATTAAAATAAGCTACGGACTCGTTTATGATCAGGATTCAGATTTACGGCGGAAAGTAGAAATCAATCTGGCTCATTTAGCAATGTTAAATCAAGAGTTTGCAGTTGCGGATTCTTTGTATCTGGTACACGCTCTCATACCAATATCAGAGGGCAATTCCATCGGAGTAATGTGGGCAGATGTTATCGAGGATAATTTTAATGCCATGAAAGATCTCTTCATACCCATTCCTCATTCAGATTCTATTCTTGCGGTTATACAAAAAAAGCGTGTAAACGAAATATTTACTATAAAAGATACTAACTATACGCAAAATCATTGGGTTACACCTATGGTTGCGCGATATTCTTGGCTAGAAGAAAAAGAACTAGTAGTGAAAATTAGTCCAAATGGTGCTATTGTAGCTATAAGACCTTGTAAGTTATCAAGCGAGTGTGAATTTTTTACACTGTATAACGCACATACAGGAGCAATCATCAAAAAAAATAGCTGTTCAGACTGCAAGAAAATAGAAGATGCTCAATTTTCACCAAATAGCAGATTCTTTACATGGGTAGAGGTGAATAAAGAAAGTAAACAAGCCACTATTAGAGGATATGATATTATAGACAATAGAGTGAGCGTCATGGCAAATTTTCAACTGCCGAATAGCTTTTTATCATACCCGTTTCAATTTGCCTTTCATCCTGAAGGAAAATTTATTGCGATAGGCGACTTTAAAGAAATTGCATTATTTGATATTCAAACATCCAAACAAATGAGTATTATGAAATATAGCAATAATCCTTATCCAATGGGTAGCGAGTCTGATAGGTCCCGATGGTCAAAATCACACTATCGAAGTTTCACAAATTCCCTCATATTCTCAAACGATGGTAAACTATTTCACCTTTCACGGTTTGAGAGTGAGTTACAGGTATATCAAATCAAAGAAATTCAGAATATGCTGGGAAAAACAAGTTATGATATTGTCCCCACAAAAAAATATAGTAATGTAATTGATGTAGTTTCTAATGGTATTGTCGTACTCAACGATAATGGAGTAATAGCTGTTAGCATGACTGATTCAAGCGGCTCACTAACCCCTATTCTCAGAAGTCCTTTTTCTTCGTTTGACCCTCAAGATGAGTTTCACAAATCTCTTAGGGATAGTATTGCATCTACAGAGTTCATTGCTATCTTTCCTGACGGGCGGCATTATATTCGAGGACAAGAATCAGGTGGGAGGCATACTTACATCCAAAATTTACCTACTACGTTAGAATTTATTGCAGAAAAATTGATAACAAAAGAGAAAGGTGTTATTGAACAATATAATAAGAGTTTGGTTAATAGGTTGGCTATTTTCAAAAATAACATCGCAGATTTACGAAGAAATTTTATTGAAAAGAAATATGCCAAAGATTCTGACTCTTGCCTCAAATTTTTTCGTGATTTGCAAATGTTTCCAGAATATCTATCGGATTTCAAACGGTCTCTAAAGTCAATGCAGGCAAATCCTTATGATAGAACTGATGTAAAACTCCTATCGAATGTAATTTCTGAATCTGATGAAGCGGCTTCACAGATTTCCAAACAATTACCACAAATGCTTGCTACGGTTAAAAGTAAACTTAATGAGTTTGATAAGCTAACTGAACGGAAGATTCAAGAGGTGGGAAGTTTATTGAGAAAAGCAGAAATAGCTGAGGAAGAATATAAATTAAAAAAAGGTTTAGTAGTAACTGAGAAAGAATTTAGAAAACTTCTGAAAATTGGTAGTCGTTGTTCAAAGGAAATAATTCTCCAGGTTAAGGGAGATGCTGTCTTAGTACAATCTGTGAATGGTGATGCCTCTAATGCAAAGTGGTATAATTTTAACGAAATTAAGGTTTTCTGTTAATAGCTCAAATCGCTTTATTGCAAGTGTAAAATAATCTGCCCTCTCCCCGTAGGCACACTTGTTTTGTCTAACTACTAAACTCAAATTCTCAAATCCTTTATCTCCATTCCTAGCTCATTTATGCCAAAACTATTTTCATATTGTATTCCTGTGGATGATGGTGCTGCTCCTAATCCATATTGGGGCATTTGCACACTTGCAATCTGCAAACCAGTTATTAGGCGGGTTGCAGAGGTTGGCGATTGGATTGTTGGCACAGGCTCTAAACAATTCGGTTTTGAGAATAAAGTTGTCTATGCTATGAAGATAACTCAAAAGCTCACTTTGAAAGAGTACGACGATTATTGCAGAAAAGAGTTGGTCAAAAAAATACCTCTCTATAAAGATGCAGACATAACGAAAAGGGTTGGTGATTGCATATATGATTTTACCCTTAGCCCTCCAAAATTAAGAGACAGTGTACACGATGAAGGTAACATAAAAACTGACTTGGGTGGAAAATGCGCCTTGCTATCCACACATTTTTATTATTTCGGAAAAGAGCCTAAAGCCTTACCTCTTGAATTATATGGGATTGTACAGCAAGGACAAGGGCATAGATCTAGCAGTAACGAGCCATTTGTTGAGTTATTCGTTTCTTGGATTACCACGGAATTTAGCAATCTGAAAAACCAAGTGACTGCACAGCCACATTATATTGACCGCTTATTTAAAGATGATGCCAATACCTGCGCGCGTCGGCATGAGCAAGAAGATAAAGAAGATGAGGACTTAGTTCCTCATTGTTAAAAATTGATTCATAAAGTTCAATTTGACTTTCTTAAAATATATGAATGATCTCGAAGAACTTGAATACTCCGTCATTGAAACGGAAGAAGAGGATGACGAAATGCCCAATTACACGCATGGCGAATTGCAATGGCAGATTATTCACGCACTGTTTTCTGTACTATTGCCTGAATACAAGGCTTTACCGCCAATCACTTTTCAAGGCTTATACAGAAAGTTTACACCAGATGTTGTTGTTTATCCAAAGCGCACAAAACCTCACGACAAAACAAGCCGCGAGTATCGTGTAGAGCAGAGCGCACCACTGCTGGCGATAGAGATTATCAGCCCCGACCAAACCATGTTCGACATGGTGCAAAAATGCTCGGAAATGTTAGAATCCGGCGTTGAAGAATGCTGGATACTGGAACCCGCAAACGACACTATCACCGTTTGCCGCAAGGACAACCAGTTTGTGAGGCATCGCGGCGAATCTCTTGAATACAGGCTGTGTACGCGCCCGCTCTCGGTCGATGAAATTTTTGATGTAAAATAAGTTTATCAATTTTTATTAGCCCCATGTACATTCTCGGTATATCCGCTTTTTACCACGATTCCGCAGCCGCTTTGCTGAAGGACGGCGAGATTATTGCCGCCGCGCACGAAGAACGCTTTACGCGCAAAAAACACGACCCAGGCTTTCCGAAAAAAGCTGTTGAGTATTGCTTGCGCGAAGCAGGAATCAAGCTGAAAGACGTGGAAACGCTTGTCTTCTACGACAAACCGCTCCTGAAATTTGAGCGACTTTTGGAAACGTATTACGCCTTCGCGCCCAAAGGTGTACGCTCGTTTTTGATGTCAATGCCAGTGTGGTTGAAAGAAAAAATGTTCTTGAAAAAGCTGATTTACGATGAATTAAAAACCATCGGCGACTATGATAAATCCTCGCTGAAACTGCTTTTCCCCGACCACCATTTGTCCCACGCGGCAAGCGCGTATTATGCCTCTCCCTTCCAAGACGCTGCCATCCTCACAATTGACGGCGTTGGCGAATGGGCGACGGCTTCTATTTCGCATGGCAAAGGCAAGGATTTGACGGTGCTGAAGGAACTCCATTTCCCGCATTCGGTGGGATTGCTGTACTCAGCATTCACGTATTTTCTGGGTTTTCGGGTGAATTCTGGTGAATACAAACTCATGGGACTTGCGCCCTACGGCGACCCCACCTCGCCCGATATTGACCGCTACGTGAAAATCATCCACGAGAATATTTGTACCGTTTATGACGACGGCTCGATTTGGCTTAATCAGGACGTTTTCGACTATGCGACGGGTTTGTACATGGTCAAAGATGCAGTCTGGGAGCGGCTTTTCGGCTTTCCTGCGCGGAAAGGCGAAAGTAATCTCACGCAAGAGCAGTGTAATTTGGGCTTGGCGATTCAGCGCGTAACGGAAGATATTGTGCTGAAAATGGCGCGAGAAGCAAAGCGGCTTACAGGCTCGAAAAACATCACAATGGCTGGTGGCGTGGCATTGAACTGCGTTGCGAACGGGAAATTGCTGAAGTCGGGCATTTTCGAGGATTTGTTTATTCAGCCTGCTGCTGGCGATGCTGGCGGTGCGCTGGGTGCGGCGTATGCTGCCTATCACATTCACTACGGAAAAGACCGCGTAAACCTTGCAGGGCGCATGGATGCTATGAAAGGTTCGTATTTGGGACCCGAAGCATCGAATTTTGAAATTGAAGAAACAGCGAAAAAATTCAATGCTGTTTACACCTATTTCGATGATTTTGAAAAACTCGCCGAAGCAACAGCCAAGATTTTAGCAGATGGAAACGTTGTGGGATGGCATCAAGGGCGCATGGAATGGGGTCCGCGAGCATTGGGCAATCGCAGTATCATTGCGGATGCGCGAAATCCCGAAATGCAAAAGCGTTTGAACCTGAAAATCAAGTACCGTGAGGGTTTCCGCCCATTTGCGCCGTCTGTGTTGGCGGAAGATGAAACGGAATATTTCGATGTTTCTGCGCCATCGCCATATATGTTGCTCATTGCCGATGTGGTCGAGAAGCGTCGTAATGTCTTGCCTGCGGGCTATCACGCGCAAGAACTGAAGGATAAATTATACTTTCTGCGCTCTGATTTACCGTCCATCACACACCTTGATTACTCGGCGCGTTTGCAGACCGTTCACCAAGAAACAAATCCACGCTATTATGGCTTAATCTCAGCATTCAAGCGGCTTACAGGGTATGGAGTGATTGTAAACACCAGCTTTAACGTGCGCGGCGAACCAGTTGTCTGTACGCCAGAAGATTCCTACCGTTGCTTTATGCGGACGGAAATGGATGTCTTGGTTGTGGGTAATTTCTTGTTTGAAAAGGCAAAACAACCAGAGTTTGGCGAAAGTGATGATTGGAAAGAAATTTTAACCAGCGATTAAAAAAGACAAAAGAATAAAGGCTGAAAATCTGGTGAATACTTGTTTTGATAAAATAATTCCATGACATTTTATGCTGTTTAACTCGCTTGATTTTATCATATTTTTCCCGATAGTTTCGGCGATATTTTTCGCGTTGCAACATCGTTTTCGTTGGATATGGCTTTTGATAGCAAGTTGCTATTTCTACATGGCATTTGTTCCAGTGTATATCCTGATTTTGGTGGTGACGATTATCATTGACTATGTGTCAGGCTTGGTGATTGAACCCGCAAAAGATGGAAAACGGAAGCTCTTCTTGATAATAAGTTTAGCAGCAAATATCGGTATGTTAGCGGTGTTTAAGTATTACAACTTTTTCATTGATAACACCGAAACGCTCTCCGCGTGGATGGGCATTGCGACGCATTTGCCGCATTTGTCTATTTTGCTGCCGATTGGTTTGTCCTTTCACACCTTCCAATCCATGAGCTATACGATTGAGGTCTATCGCGGGAATCAGCCTGCGGAGCGGCATTTCGGGATATTTAGCTTGTATGTGTTGTTCTATCCGCAGCTTGTGGCAGGACCGATTGAACGCCCGCAAAACCTTCTGCATCAGTTTCACGGCGAGCGGCATTTTTCCTATCAAAATGCCTCCGATGGGCTTAAACTCATGCTGTGGGGGATGTTCAAAAAAGTAGTCGTGGCGGACCGTTTGGCGATAATTGTGGATTACGTCTATAATAATCCGTCAAATTACGACACTGGTTTGCCTTTACTTATAGCCACGTATGCTTTTAGCTTGCAGATTTATTGCGACTTTTCGGGCTATTCCGATATTGCTATCGGTGCGGCGCAGTTTATGGGCTACGATCTCATGCGGAATTTCAATCGTCCGTATTTATCGCAATCTATTCCCGAGTTCTGGAGGCGTTGGCACATCTCGCTTTCGACGTGGTTCAAGGATTATTTGTACATTTCGCTCGGCGGCAATCGTGTGTCAATACCGCGCTGGTATTTCAATTTGTTCTTTGTCTTTTTGGTCAGTGGTTTTTGGCATGGCGCGAGCTGGAACTTCGTGATTTGGGGCGCGTTGCACGGCTTTTACCAAATTTTCGGACTCCTCACAGCAAACCTCAGACACCGCTTCAATACTGCCATTGGGCTGGTGAAAATGCCGAAATTGCACACGGCAATTAAATGGTTCGTAACGGTGAATTTAGCAGCGTTTGCGTGGATTTTCTTCCGTGCTATTACGTTCAACGATGCGTGGCACGTCATCACCAACATCTACAAAATTGACATTGGTTTTCTTATTCAAAACGCCTCTTCACTCGGCACGGGCAAACGCCTCTTGGAAATTGGCGCGGGGCGGAATGACTTGATAATTCTGGTGATAACCGTAGCATTCATGTTTTTTGTCGAGATGTGGCAAGGCGACCGCCACGACGTGCGTTCACTCTTTGCCGAACAGCCCACGTGGCGGCGTTGGGCGATATACTACGCGCTGTTCATTGCGATTGTGGTGTGGGGCGTGTTCCGTCAGTCGTCGTTTATTTATTTCCAATTTTAATCAAGCAAGTATTTCATCAAACCCGCATCATATCAAGGTTTGGCAAATGATTGAAGTGTTGAAATCTATCGGATTCAAAGCAGTTGTAAGTATTCTCCCCGTCATGGCGATTGTCGTTGCGACCAATATCGTGGTGGATCCAGCAAACGTCATTCACGACATTAGCCCCGATATTGCCTCGTTGCTGTTGCAAAAAAAGAACGTGAGCTTGCTGAAGGAAAATTTCACGTTTTCGGCGCAACGGACAGAGTATCTGAGTCGCACGGGACAAGCAGACATCGTTATTTTGGGGTCGAGTCGCTCGTTGCAAATTCGCAAATGGATGCTTCCGCCCGAAACCTTCTACAATGCGAGCGTTCCAAATGCGCAGATTGAATTGCAGCAAGAGCTGTATGCCTTGCTTCGGGAGCGCAAGCATATTCCCAAAACCGTGATTTTTTGCTGCGACCACTGGCTGTTTGATTTGCAAAAAGTCGAAAATATTCAGACCTCGCAGCACGTGAACGCTGGTTTTTCGCCGTTTCGCCTTTCGTCGCTTGCAAACCGCATCATTCCTACGAAGTATATGGAAATGATGTCGTTTAGTTATTTGCAATCATCCATTTCGTTTTTGCGTACCAATCGCTCGCTGCAACAATTTTACGCGACAAACGACACCAACGACGCAAATATGCTCATTCTCGCCGATGGTGGTTTGCAATATTCGGGAGAAATACGGCATCGCACCATTGAGGATGTACGCCGCATTGTGGAAATGGACTTGCGGCGAAACAATGCCAAGAAAAAAGGCGACCCAACAAAATTTGAAGAACGGAAAACCGACCCCAAGCGCGTTACTGCGTTTGAAGATTTGCTGAAAACAATGCGAAACGACGGCGTTCGTGTAGTGCTGTTTCTTTCGCCGTATCATCCGCTTTTTTACAAGAATTTACCAAGTTTGGATGCAACCGAAACAGTGCTACGCGGCATTGCGGAGCGGCAGAATATCTCGGTTTTCGGTGCGTACAATCCCGAAAAACTTGGCTTGACCGAAGCAGACTTTTTTGATTATTGGCATCCCACGCCAGAAGGTTTGACAAAAGTCTTTGCACGTGATTCGGTGCAATCATTATTCGTGAAACCTGTTGCGCAATAAACAAAGAGCAGAATGATAGATACTTCCTTTTCAGCAACAGCCCCAATACCGCTTCTCCTCTTGGTTGGCGGCGCGAACGGTTCTGGAAAAACCACACTTGCCCGCACCGTTGCTGAACTCACGAAGCTGCCCTTTGTGAATGCGGATGAAACAGCACGGTCAATCAATCCCGACGATGTTCGCGCGGCACGATTTCAAGCAGGTCGTGAGGTGTTGCAAGAATTGGAAACGCTTCGTGAGCAACGCGCTTCGTTTGTGCATGAATCCACGCTGGCGGGATTATCGCTTGCTCGGACGCTGAGGCAGTTCAAAAATGCTGGCTATGAAATTTCGCTCGTGTATGTGTATTTGGATTCTGCCGATATTTGTATAGAGCGCATCAAATCTCGTGTCCAAGCAGGTGGACATTTTATTCCCGATGATGAAGTGCGGCGAAGATACGAGCGCAGCAAGCGGAATTTTATTGAAACGTACAAGCCGCTTGCCGATAGTTGGCACTTGTATCGCAATCCGATAGAAGGATATGAATTGATTGCTGAAGGGCTGAAACAGTCGGGAACGCTTGTTGTTACTGTGCCACAAGAAGGTCGAGCAACAGATTTTTTCGGAACGCTAAATTTTTGATATTAAAATTTTTGACACTTCGTTGGAGAATGGTTCATGCAACCGAATTTACAATTCCTTCACAACTCCCTTGAAATCAAGCGCATAGCCGATGGTGCTGTGCGCAAAGCGCAGGAAGAAAACCGCAAAAATGGTATTCCGAATGTGTATAGTTTGAACGGCAAAATTTTTTACGAGCTTCCCGACGGTACCATTACTGATGTGCAGCCAGATGTCTATAAAAATTTTGTTCCTCCACATCACTGATTCACTGACACAAACACTTCATGAGCAAAGCATTTGAAACCATCCGCCGCACCTACACAGGACTCAGCCTCATTATCCTGAACACCGCATTATTCCTTGTGCTGACGGTTGTGGCTTTGGAATTTGTTGCGGGCTGGCTGCTAAATCGCCAAGCCTCCGCGCAAAATACCGCCGTAAGCCTGACGGAATCTGCTTACGAAGGCATGGCGTGGAAAGACCAATTTTTCAAGGATGTGGCTGCCTATCAAGCTGCGACGGGCGGCGCACAGGTGTATGAGCCGTATTCGCTGTGGAAAAATCCCGA
The DNA here is from genome assembly GCA_004292595.1 of Candidatus Kapaibacterium sp. Lineage (GTDB taxonomy): Bacteria > Bacteroidota > Ignavibacteria > Kapaibacteriales > UBA4661 > PH2015. The sequence continues at coordinate 29,376 of RDXM01000082.1, forward strand.
TTATGCAACGCCAACCTTTACGGTCGAGCAAGGCTACCGAAAAACCGTGCAGACCGCATATAATCAGGATGATTCGGCAATGACCGTGTGGATGTTCGGCGGAAGCACGATGTTTTGTGCCGACACGCCAGACGACTGGACGATTTCATCACGCTTGGCGGCGAAATTGAAAGAAGCGTATCCAGACAGAAAGTTTGTGATCCAAAATTACGGTTTGCCTGGATTTGTGAACGACCAAGAAGCAGTGCTGCTTTCAAAGCTGCTCATGCAGGGAAAACGCCCCGATGCGGTGATTTTCTACGACGGCTTCAACGAAGGGCATTTGAAAGTCGCAATGACAAAGCCAATGGCGCATGGATTCTACAATCTCTACGACCAAATCTATCGCTCAATCAAGGAACGTCTTTGGGCGAATTTGGTGTGGAAATCGTCGCTTCTCACGCTCGTTATGCGCTCGCGCAATGACGGCATCAAATTTGAAAAAGACGAAAATGTTCTAAAAGCACGTTCTGAAGCGGTCTCCTCAAGTTATGCAAACACGCTTACGTTTGTTCAAAACCTTGCAAAAACGTACAATTTCAAAGCATACTTTTTCTGGCAGCCGTCGCTACTCACAACACAAAAAACACTGACCGAAAAAGAAGCAGCCTTGCAAAAAATGATGTTGGAAAGCAATGGCAAAGGTTACGGAATCTTGCTGGAAACAGTCCGCGCAAAAACGCTAAACAATCCGCAAACGCCCGTCAATACTGCCTTCGATATCAATAATGCTCTGGATTCCGTCAAAGAAACAGCGTTTGTCGATTACGCACACTTGGGTCCACGTGGCAATGATGCTATTGCTGAGGCAATGCTCCAGCACTTGAAAACAAGCGGTTTCTAGGATATTTACGGAAAACATTTACCCAACAACCTCGTATGGAAACGATTCAAACAATGCAACAAGAACTCACGCGGTATTTTCTCGCAGAAAAGTACGAAAGTTGTATCTTTGTGCTGGTGGGAATTCTCGCAATCGCTGTTTCCATCTGGCTTTTGGTGCAGCAGCATACCTTCAAAAGTATGAGTTATCCGCTTATTGCCGTCGGTTTGATTCAAATTATTGTTGGCGGTAGCGTATATTTGCGCTCCGACACGCAAATAGTCACGCTCGCGGCGCAAGTGCAATCCGCACCACAGGCGTACAAAGCTGATGAAATCAAGCGTATGGACGTGGTTAATAAAAATTTCAAAACCTACAAGGTGATTGAAATCGCCCTTTTAGCTCTCGGCATCGGCTTGATTTACGCTTTCCCGCGCCACGACACATGGTATTTTCTTGGTGTGGGCTTGATTATCCAATCAAGTTTTATGCTTGTCTTTGACCTTTTTGCCGAGCATCGTGCATACGCGTATTTGGATTGTATCAACAAGTATATTTCGTAAAAAAAATCATGGGATAATCAATCGACTTTTTGGACGCAGATTCTCATGATTTCCATGATGAAGATGATTTCAGAATGGAATATTGTCGCAAACTCAACACTCAAAACTTTAACACTGAAAGAAGAAAATGGACTTTTTAACTGACCTGTGGAAATTCCTCCGAGAGCGTAAAAAATGGTGGCTTCTGCCAATAATTGCTGTTCTATTGCTGATTGGTATGCTTATCGTCCTCGCGGGCGGAAGTGCAATCGCACCATTTATTTACACGCTTTTTTAATCTGCTTTTCTTATTTTGCTAAATACAAGCTATGGAATCAACCAAACCCGCTTCCTCGTACACGCCTGAACAAAACGTACGGACGCTCGTTGTTTTGGCGGCAGGAATGCTCATTTTATTTTTTATTTTTCATAAACCTTGGCTGTCATGGATTGCGCTTGCCGCCTTGCTTGTGGCTGCTTTTTCGGATTGGCTTGCGGCAAAAGTCGCTTGGGCGTGGCTGAAATTGGCGGAACTTCTCGGCAAGGTCAATTCACGTATTTTGCTGTCGTTCGTGTTTTTCGCGTTTTTGTTTCCGCTTGCGATGCTTCGCCGCGTGTTTGTGAAGAACGCACTTGATTTGAAGCGTCCTTCGGGCAATTCGCTCTACAAAGAGCGCAATCACACGTATTCGGCGCAAGATTTGGCAAATCCTTGGTGATTTCCAAGCATGAACGCATCAGAAAGCGTAAATACCGCACCTAACCTTGCTTCCCTTATATTTTCCCTTTACTCATGGAATTTTCTTCCGCAATACTTTCCACAATTCTCTGGAACGTCCAGCCTGAAATCTTCACCATTGGTGGCTTCGCACCGCGTTGGTACGGTGTGCTGTTTTCCTCTGGCTTTTTTATTGGCTACTTGCTCATGTCGCGGATGTTTATTCGTGAACACCGCCCCGTTACTGATATGGAGCCGCTTACGCTCACCATGATTGCGGGGACAATTATCGGAATGCGTTTGGGACACTGTTTGTTTTATCAGCCCGATTATTACCTTGCCAATCCGCTCGAAATTTTGCAAATCTGGAAAGGTGGCTACGCAAGTCATGGTGCGGTGATTGGCATTTCTGTTGCGCTGTGGCTCTATGCCCGCAATCGCCCAAAGCAGCCGTTTTTATGGATTATTGACCGCATTGCGATTGTTACCGCGCTGGCGGCAATCCTGATTCGCACGGGCAATTTTTTCAATCACGAAATGATTGGCAAAGTTACCGATGTACCGTGGGCGGTCGTCTTTACCTTGCGCGACTTGCTTCCGCGCCATCCGTCGCAGTTGTACGAAGCTGCTTTGTATTTGCTGACGTTCCTTCTCATGCGCTTCATCTATAACCGCTACGATGCTCGCACGCCGAATGGTTTGCTGCTTGGTGTGTTTTTCATTTGCATTTTCGGTGCGCGATTTTTGGTGGAATTTTCCAAAGAAAATCAGGTTGCTTTTGAGAACGGTTTGCCAATCAATATGGGGCAAATCCTCAGTATTCCGCTTGTGTTGCTCGGATTATTCCTCGTCTGGCGTGCCTTAGCAAAACCCGTGATTACCTTGCCGACCAGCACCATTTCAAACCAAAAAGCTGCGAAAAAAGTCAGAGCATAAACGAGAAGAATTTCAGTGTGAACTCTTCCAATGTGCATCATTTATTTTCCATCAATAACCATGAACCCCAAAGACAATCCCATTTCCGATGCCCAGCAAGCCCGCTTGGAGCAAGACCTTTTCGACCGCGCAAAAAATATTAAACGCGAAGATGAAAAAGTTGTTGTAGAAGAATTGCCCGACAAAATGGCGCAAGTGCTGAATTCCGTCAATGAACGTTTGCCCGTTGTGAAAAGCATGATTGGCAAAGTGAAAATGCTCTACGCAATGATGCGTGATAAAAATTTCGCCATAGCGTGGTCGAGCAAAACGATGGTGATTGCTGGCTTGCTGTATTTCATCTCGCCAGTAGATTTGCTGCCTGATTTTATCCCGATTCTGGGCTATGTAGATGATGCGTTTGTGATAAGTTTGGTGATGAACGCGCTTGGTTCGGAGATTGAGCGGTATCAGGAGTATATCGCTAAAACGCGAGGTTTGAAGAGCGTTTCAGAGCAATAGAGATGCTCAAAAGATTCAGATGGATAAATTTTATTTTTTAGTGGCACAGACATTCTTGTCTGTGAGTATTGGTGAGAGGTTCAGGCGACAACCACAGACAAGAATGTCTGTGCCACTGAGCAATAATTTGTATTGCTACACAATGTTTTTTTCATGTTTCCTTGTTTGCAAGTATGATTCCAGCAGAACTTCTCCGCAAAAAGCGCGATGGCGCAGAACTCCACGCTGAAGAAATTCAGTGGTTTGTGAAGGGCATAACGGCGGGGGAAATTACCCAACCGCAAGCAGCCGCCTTTCTGATGGCATCCTTTATTCGCGGGCTGACGGCGGCAGAAACTGCCGCGCTGACGCTTGCCATGCGGGATTCAGGCACAACGTACACCTTCCACGCCAAACCAAAACCGAAAGTGGATAAGCACTCGACGGGCGGCGTGGGTGATAAAATCTCGCTTCCCTTGCTTCCGCTTGTGGCGGCGTGTGGCGTTGCCGTGCCGATGATTTCTGGGCGCGGGCTGGGGCATACGGGCGGAACGGTGGATAAATTGGAATCAGTGAATATCAACATGGATATTGACAATGCGCGTGGGCAGGAGCTTATCACGAAACACGGTGGTTTTTTTGCCAAGCAAACAAGCGATATTGCGCCCGCCGACCGTATTTTGTACCACTTGCGCGATGTTACGGGAACGGTAGAATCGAAATCGCTGATAACCGCATCAATCCTCAGTAAAAAATTTGCCGAAGACTTGGACGCGCTCGTGATTGACCTCAAAGTCGGTACAGGTGCGTTTATGGACACGCTGGACAAAGCAAAAGAGCTTGCCGAAGCAATGATAGGCGTGGCGCGGGCTGTGGGCTTGCGAATGCGGATTTTGTTTACGAATATGAACGAGCCGCTTGGCTTGAAAGTGGGGAACTGGCTGGAGTTTGAGGAATCGCTGGAAGTTCTGGAGTCGCGCAGCAATGGACCTCACGATATTGCCGAACTGACTGCCCGCCTTGCCGCATCTATGGTGATTGCTGGCGGTCTTGCCACGAGCGAAGCCGATGCAATGAACATCGTTCACGCAGCGTGGGCGAGCCGCAAGCCGCTTGAAATCTTCCACGCGCTGATTGCAGAGCAGCACGGCGATATTGCTGCGGCGAAAGCGCGGTTTAGCAATTTGCCGAAAAAAGCTATTCTTGCCAGTGCAGATGGCGTAATTTCAAGCATTCAAGCGCGTGAAATTGGTATTGCAGGAATAATGCTGGGCGCAGGACGGCAGCGCACCGAAGACGTGCTGGACTACGGCGCGGGAATTGTTTTTCACAAAAAATGCGGTGCGGAAGTCCGCAAAGGCGAGGAAATAGGCTATGTGCAGGGAACGCGCCCGGAAACCTTCGAGGTGGCTGTTGCGCATATTGAAAAAAATATCGGCATCGGAACACAAGCATTTACGCCGCTTCCGATGGTTATTGAAGAATGGGACTCGGCGAAATAGTTTTGTAAAATAATTGTTCCAGCAACTCACAAACTATGAACGTTGCCCAACAAAAAAATAATGCTTCCCCTCGCTGGATAGCACTCTGTATCTTGCTTTGCGGCTATTTGCCTATCTCTGCGCACGACACGTGGTTGCTCCCACAACGTTTCCGCGTCACGCCAGAACGCCCGTGTTTGCTGGGTTTGACGAGTGCAATGCAATTTCCGCAAGCAGCATTTTCTATCAAGCAAGACCGCATTGAGCAAGCAACGATGAGCCTTGCAGGGGAGCGTCAGCAACTCACCAAATTCACAGCCGCAAAAAAAGAACTTATGTTGCAAGTAAATCCAGCAAACGTCGGCGTTGCGGGGATTTCGATTAACCTGAAGTCGCGTACTTTGGAGCTTTCTCCGAAACTTGTGCGTGAGTATTTGGCGGAAATTGGCGCGTCGGAATCCTTGAAAAACATCTGGAAAAATCCGCCACAAGGCTTGAAATGGCGCGAAAGTTATACGAAACACAGCACAACTTTTCTCTTCGTTGGCGAAGAACGTTTTTGGGTGAAAGATTCTTCGTGGGCAATTCCACAAGGCGCGAAGCTGGAAATTGTGCCAGAGCAGCATCCGGGCTTGCTTCGCAACGCAAAAGAACTTGCTGTGCGTGTACTGTTTGACGGAAAGCCGCTTGCAAACTTCGCTCTGAGTCTCGTGCAAGGAAAGAAATCCGTTGAGCAACAGCGCACGGATGCCAGTGGGCGCGTCGTTTTTTCATTGCCGACGCTTTTCCCTCAAAAAAACTCCAAAGCCGCTCCAATGCTTGTGCGTGGAACATTGCTTCAAGCTGCATCCGATACCGAAACTCTTGATTGGGAAAGCCATTTTGCAACACTGACGCTGGAGCGGTAAATGACGGCAGATTGAGTAAATACGAGATTTGGTGCTACATTCAGGCTTGCCTTTCCTTTTTGACGACAATTTTTATGAATCTCCACCTCGAACGATGTTCCAATACGGAAACGAATAATGCCGAATGGGACGATTTTGTGCGCTCTTCAGCCAATGGAACAATTTTTCATTTGCGGAAATTTTTGGCGTATCATCCCGAAGGACGCTTTAGCGACCACTCGTTATTGCTGAGGCGCAAGGGCAAGATGCAAGCAATCATGCCGGCGGTAGAGTGGTGGATTGACAAAGAAAAGACTTTATTTTCGCATCGCGGCGCGTCGTTTGGAGGATTAGTGTATGAGGAATGTAGTATTCAAGACGCGATCGACTGGGTGCAAGCACTGAAGAACTATGCGCGGCAGCAGGACTTTCGCCGCATCATGTTGACGCTTCCGCCGCAGCAATACAATCGCACTGCCAGCAATTACCTTGAGTTCGCACTCGTGCAAGCGGGATTTCGCTACCAAAAGCGAGAATTGACCGCGATTGTCGAGCTTCCCAATACAACCCTCGACACTGGAGAGCCAGATATTTTCCAACTTTTCAAGCCTGAAGCCCGCACCGCTACGCGCAAAGCGCGGAAAATGGGCGTGGAAATCCACACCTCGCAAGATTTTGCGGCGTACTACGAGATTTTATCCCACAACTTGATGATGCGCCACAATGCCACGCCCACACATACCTTGCAGGAATTGGAATATCTCGCAGCCGCATTTCCAAGCGAGATTACGCTCCACGCTGCATACCTTGATGGGCGCATGATTGCTGGCGTTGTGAACTTCATCGTCAATCCACGCACAGTGATTGCGTTTTACATCAGCGACAATAAAGAATTTCAGGAAGTTCGCGCACTCAATCTACTGTTCTACGAGATTTTTGCTTACTATGCTGCACACGGCATAAAATGGTATGATTTCGGTACGTTTACGCTCAACATGGAGCCAAATCTGGGCTTGGGGCGTTTTAAGGAATCGTTTGGGGCGCACGGTGTTTTCCGCGATACACTGGAAATTTTGCTGTAAAATTCTATGAAGTACGCATCACATCACGCTTCTGCTACCGAAACAAAACGCCTCGCGCTCCTCATTGAGTACGACGGCACACGCTACGCAGGCTGGCAGCGACAACCGCAGATAGCGAGTATTCAAGGCGTTTTGGAGGATGTTTGCCAAGCAACGTTTTGGGAGGCAAGCAACGACGGCAGCCCGTCGCCGATATTCACCATAAACGGCTCAGGGCGCACTGATGCTGGTGTTCACGGACGCGGGCAGGTTGCGCACGTGGATATTCCGATAGAAAATCGTATTGCGGAGGAAAAAATTGCGCGGGCGTTGAACGCACGGCTGCCAATGGACATTCGCATTCGTGCAGCAAAGATTGTAGATGTTGGCATATGCACGAGAGAACGCTTCCACGCGAGATTTGGTGCGCGTCGTAGGGAATATCGCTACAATCTTTTGGAAGAATATACTGTTTTTCGCACACGCTATGCGTGGCACGTGCGACAAACCTTGCAGACAGCATTCTTACAAGAAGCGGCGGATATTTTTTGTGGCAAACATAACTTTACGAGCTTTTCCAAACACAATCCTGCCACCGAAAATTATGTTTGCACAGTGCAAGAAAGCGCGTGGAACGAGGTAGAACGCGGCACGTGGCAATATACAATCGTCGCAGACCGCTTTGTTTACGGCATGGTGCGAGCAATCGTGGGGGCAAGTATTGATGCGGCATTGGGGAAACGGAGCATTGGAGAGCTTCGCGTGGCACTTGGGGCGGAAAACCGTGAGTTGTCCAGTCCGCTTGCGCCGCCAGAAGGTCTTATTCTCTGGAGTGTGCGCTACGAAGAAGGGCGCGACCCTTTTGCGGAATACTATGAAAACGAAGCTGCGATGAGCGTTTTAGGGTAATTTCTCTCTTCCTTCCATTTGTACAGCTGAGGACGGCAAAAAACTGGTATTAAAAACTGGTATTAAAAACTGGTATTATTGTGGGGGTATTCTGCGGAGAATTTTTGCTTTGAAAGCAAAAGGAAATATCGTATATTATGGACTGTTCATTCACAAACACGCAGATATGCGCCATGTCAGTTCAGGAAAGGCTTGTAATTTCTCGTAGTTATGGCAGGATTACTCGTCCCCAATGCTTGATGTTTAGGATTCTTACTTTTGCGTATGCTCACCATGAGAATTGTTTTTCGACAGATTCTTGCATAAAAAAATTGCAAGCAACGACTGTCTTACAACTGGACACTTTTTTGCTAATGTGTAAAGTTTTTCTCACATTGAAGCAATACTTTCTTCAAAAAGTGTCAGATTCTCCTCTCAAAAGCAGGATATCGTCCCTTCTCTAGGTAGTTACTGCAAAGCGTATGCCAAATATATCTGCCCGTGCAACATTTGCGCACACATTTACGTTTTGGCTTGATGTCGCCGAAATATATGTATGCAAATGGTGTTTTTTAATCAATTACGTTCCACACTAGATAGCGAGGAGGAAAAATGCATCGTTGGAAAAGTACCCTTTGGATGGTTTTAACAGGATTTATCGCGCTGTGCATCCTGATTCCCTCATTACCGCTTCAAGCGGCTCTTAAACTCAAGAAAAAAGCGACTGGTATTCGCTACAAGAAGTCGCATCAAAAACATAAACGCCACGTCCGTTCTTACCATTCTTCCTCGAATACAGTGCTTGGAAAAATCCAAGCATTAGCCTTCTTGCAATCAAGCCGAGAACTCTCAGGACTTGCAGCATTGCAATACCAGCCCGACCCAAATCTTCAATCCATGATGGATAACGACGGCGAAGATATGACCGATGAACTGAACTACGAAGGCATTGCAGACTACGACAAAGAAGCCTTAGAAGATGATATGTCGGAAGGTTTTTCAGCAGATGTTAATTCATTCCAAAAACTCTGGATGTCGTACATGAAAGGCGTTGACCCCACGCACTCTGCCGTTCAGGAAAATGAAATAATGACGCAGGCTGGCTTTCCGAAACAAGATGTTATGGCTGCGGTGATGGATTGGATTGGAACTCCTTATTATTATGGTGGTAATGGGCGCGGTGGTATTGATTGTTCTGCGTTTACACGTACCGTATATAAAATGGTTGGAAACATTACCATGCCGCGTACCGCAGCACAGCAATCTACCGTCGGTGAAGTTCTCCGCGAAGGCGACAAACTGCAATTAGGCGATCTCGTTTTCTTTAATACTCGTAGTGCTGTGTACGTCTCACACGTTGGGATGTATCTTGGTGATAACCTTTTTGCTCATGCCAGCTCGCGCTTCGGCGTAACGGTTTCTTCACTGCAAGCAAACTACTATCGCACACGCTTTATTGGTGCGCGTCGCTTGCGTCCAAGTGATATTGAGAAACTTTCATCAGAGCAAACCATTGGTGGGCTGTATGGTGAGGTTCAAACAACTCTGCCAACGCACATTCAATCTCAAAAAAGAATTCTTGCTGCGCAGGATTAAATTCGTATAACACGCTCGCACGGATATACTTAGTTACCTAAAAAACTCATCGCACAAATGCTTCTTCATAAGCTGTGCGATGAGTTTTTTTGTAAAGAGCATTTTTCAACCCTCCGCTAAAGAGCTTTGCTTGCAGAGCCAGGTGGAGGCTTACGCCAATAACACTTGGTAAACAAACAGTTTATACTAGGAAAATCAAGGTCTTTGTGAGTATTTTGTGCGCACTGTACGGTACCGCTATATTTTATCATATTTCTTTGTGAGGTGAGACCATGCAATTTTTAGCTACATCGTTGGTTTTGTTGTTATTACTCGCATCAACAAGCCTTGTCGCACAAGCACAATCAAACGCTAAAAAGGATTCCGTCGTCTCAGATAATCTTGAAAGATTATCATTAGAAGACCTTATGAACGTTGAAATTATTTCTGCAACAAAGATTGCGCAACGCCCCATTGAAGCACCAAGCATTGTTTCGCTTATCACTCCGCAGCAAATCAGAGAATACGGTTGGATTAGCCTGAATGACGTTTTGTATGCACAGCCAGGATTCTCTCCGTCGCAAGACTTCGACCGTCGCACTGTCAGCGCACGAGGGATGTACGAAGGCTGGAATAATAATCATTTGCTCATGCTCATTGACGGCATTCCCTTCAACGATAATTTGTACGGAACGGCTTTTACGTCCGAGATAACGCCGCTCTTTCTTGCGAAATCACTAGAAATTATTCGTGGTCCTGGCTCGGCACTGTATGGCTCGAATGCAACAAATGGCGTTATCGGTATCAATACTATTTCTGCCAACGATACTGCCAGTTTTTCGGGCGAGGCGCAAGCGCGAGTCGGAACGCTCGGAACGCAAGTGTATGATGTTGTTGTTGGTTCGTCGCAAGAGATGTTCTCTGCCGTGCTTGGCTACAATGCTTTTGCAACAAGTGGCTATGAATATTTATCCTACGATGGTTCGCTGCGCCGCACACCACAAGGAGCATTGCGACAGTTTACCACTAATGATGCTCGCAATAGCAGCTACTTGTTTGCAAAAATTGAGGGAAAAAAGGCACTGGAAGGGCTTTCGCTCCAATTCCACGACCAACGCTGGCAATTTGAAACTGGACACGGTTGGCTGTGGAATATCCCCGACGTTGGCGAGTCCATGCAGGAAGCACGGCGTATCCTTGCTCTCAGCTACAAGCCCAAATCCACAGGAGACCTAAGCATTGAAGCGGCTCTGCGGTATCAGAACCGCACGATTGATTGGAACATTCGCTTTTTTCCCGACAGCACATCCTTCGGCGGCATTCTGTACCCACGCGGCGTTTCGGAATCAATCGCCACCAATGCCGACGACCTTTTTGCTCGTTTCCAACTTATCTATAAACTCCCCGAACAAGCAAACATCATAGCTGCGGCGGAAGGAACTGTGTTTTGGTACGACGGCGATAAAAACCACACCAGCAATATCAATCTGGCAGGTGATTTTCTGCCGTTTGCAGGGAACGCGCTTCGGACAATACCATCGTTTCTACAATGGATTGAAGGAAATCCTATGCTGAATCTCGGCGTATTTGCACAGTTTTCCAGTGGCAAACTTTTTGGCGATAAACTCTCAGCAACGCTTGGTGTGCGCTACGATAATCAGTCCTTTCAATTCAACGCTCTTGATAAAACGGGCTTGCCAAAAGAATCTCTGTCTTTTTCCGCTCTCAGCCCGCGCTTAGGAGTGGTCTTTTTGGCGGATAGAGATTTTTCCGTGAAATTCCTTGCTGGACGTGCCTTCCGTGCGCCTGCGCCGACCGAACTCTTCGGAGCAAATACCTTTGCACTTGCTTCCAATATCCGCAATCTCAAACCCGAATTTATTACAACCGTCGAGCTAGGCACAGACTGGATTATCAACAAAACCATCAACTGGCGATTGAACGGATTTTACACTAATTTTGAAAATCAAATTGCATACAGCGTTGCTAATGCAAACCTCAGCACGAATGTCTATACGCTCGTAACGGCGGGCATTGAAACGGAAATCAATATGAGTTTTGACCGTTTTTCTGGCTTTGTGAATTATTCCTTTGCTGCACGGCTCGGCGAGACTATTTTGGACAATACGATTCAAGCAAGCAACAATCAAGTAACGTGGGTTCCAGCGCATACGCTGAATCTTGGGGCAACGTACCGCGCAGAGCGTTTTACGGCAGCTTTGACTGCCCATTTGCAAGGAGAAACCTTGCGCCGCCAAAGCGACCGCACCACACCTGAATTTACGCGCTTGCGCCCCAATTCTCTGCCAGCGTGGTTTACGGTGGATGCGCGGCTTGCCTACCAAATAACCGAGACGCTTGAACTCTCGCTGCTCGGCAATAATCTGTTGGATACGCAAGGAATGATGATGAAAAATTTTGATTACCCGTTTGATTACCGCATCGGCGGACGACGCATCATTGCAAGTATGCGCCTTCAACTTCGCTAATACGTTGGACGGCACGAATGAATTTGGAACGCTCGAAGAAAGGGCTTTCACAACAAAAAATTACCCTCGTATCCACAAATGGATGTTTCTCTGAAAGCCCTCCCTTCACGCCTCAACACTACCAACTGTTGATGACAGCCGGTGCATTGAGCGCGGCAAAAGAATACGAAACGTCGCACCTTTGCCATGCTCGGAAATGCAGCGAACATCGCCGTGCATAGCTGCAAGCAGTTTTTTGACAATCGAAAGCCCCAAGCCCGATGAATGCTCGCCTCCAGTGGGGCGAGCCGAAAGCCGTGCGAACTTCGTAAACAAACGTTCTTTGTCTTGCTCGGTCAATCCTTGCCCTTCATCGCGGACGCTGATGCAGACGTAATTTTTATTTCCTTCCTGTTGTTCTTCTACTTCTACCCAGACGTTCTTGCCCAAAGGCGAGTATTTAACGGCATTCGAGAGGACATTTTCCAAGCATTGAATCGTTGCCATATGGTCGGCATACACCAATAATGCACGAAGCGGCGGCGTGAAATGCAGCGTAATATTTTTTGGATGCGCCAGCGCACGTGCATCGAAGATAACTTTGCTCAAGGTGTCGCGGAGGTCGAAATCCTGCAACTGCAACTGTAGTCGCCCTTCTTCAATCATATTCATATCCAGCACTTGTTTTACTAAGCTCATCATTCGCTCTGCCGTTTGGCGAATCAGGCTTGCAAAGTCGCGTGTTTCCTCTTGGCTCGGCGGATAGTGCGCGTCTTCCAACAAATTGGTAATCGTAAGAATCGTGCCGAGCGGCGTTTTCATGTCGTGCGCGGCAATGCCCAACAGCGCATTTTTTTCATTGTTGAGATCGTGCAAACGCTCATTCGCCCACGAAAGCTCTTGGTTGCTTTGTTCGAGTTGAAAGCTCCGCTCGCGGAGTTCTGCGGTGCGGTACTGCACTTCCTCCGCCAACATCTGATTGCGCCGCGCAATACTGCTCACACGCCAACGGTAGCCTGTCCAAACAAAACCCAGAACGCACAGCAGAGCAACGCCACGAAACCACCACGTCGCCCAAAAAGGCGGTGTGATGGTTAATCGCACTCGTACTTCCTTGTCCGACCACACGTTATCGCTGTTGCTTGCTCGAACATGAAGCAAATACGCGCCCGGTGGGAGATTGGTAAAATTGATAAAATTTCGCAAGCTCGGCTCCGACCACGCCTCCATGCTCCCTTCCAGCCGATACGAATATTGCACACGCTCAATGTTGGAAAAATCTAATGCCGAAAAACTCAACTCTAAAATGTTCTCACGGTACGAAACAAGTATCTCTGGAAACAAGGAAATATCACGCTTGGAGCGATATTGCTCGTTCATCACTTTTACCGATGTCAGCAGCACACTGGGAGTATATCGGTGAGTTTGACTCTTTTCTGGCTGAATGATATTAAACCCGTTCACACCGCCAAACAGCAACTCGCCCTTTGCCGTGCGATAAAAAGAATTGGTATTAAATTCATTACTTTGCAAGCCGTCTGCTTGCTCAAACACACGGAACGACGAGGTTTTGCGGTCGAACCGCGCTAACCCATTATCTGTTCCCATCCACAAAAAACCTTGCTTATCTTCAAGAATACCATATACATATTCGTTTGTCAAACCATGCTTTTGGTCAAAGGTGTGAAAACATTGACGCTGTTCATCGAACGAAGCAATGCCACGAATCGTAGAAACCCAGATAATACCGTCATCTGTTTGCATCACATTCCGAATCCAATCGCTGGGAAGACTGGTAGAATCTGCTGTATGGACGAAGCGTCGCCACGAGCGTGTCGCTGGCTGAAACAGGCTCAAGCCCTGTGCTGTTCCCGCCCACAAGCGTCCGCGTGCATCCTCAAATATCGTGTGAACGCGGCTATTTGCGAGGCTTGCGCTGTCGTCGGCATTGTGCGTATAATGCGTAAAGGTTTCCGTTTTGGGGTCGAAGCAATCCAGCCCAGACAAGGTGCAGAGCCAGAGAGAGCCGTGTATATCAAAGCGCATAAACCGAACACGATTATTAACGAGGCTGTTGGTGGTGGTGGAAAGATTCCCCGAAAACATACTGGCAGAAGTACCAGAGGAATTACCAGAAGCATTATCGAAGCGGCGCAGAATCTGCAAGCGCGTATCGTAGCGATAAAAGCCCCCGCCATCGGTGCCAAACCAGAGAATATGCGGTATTTGCGGGTCGGGCGCGATAGACCAAATGCGCGGCGAGGTCATAACAGGGTGCGTATCGGGATGCAGCGTGAATGCCGCACCAGTTCTACGATTCCAGCACACTGCGCCGCCGTCTGTGCCAATCCACATCACACTATCGCTTGCTTCGTAGAATGACCGTATAATGCGGCTTGGGAGGAAGTCTGCATTGCCAAGTTCGGGAGAATATAAACCAAATCGCTGACGAATCGGATGCCACGAGGAAATTCCTGCCACAAGCGTACCTACCCACATCGTACCAGAGCGGTCTCTATACAAGGAGCGAACGGCATTATCGCTCACACTGCGCAGCCGTGCTGGGTTGTAACGGCAATTCACAAAGCGCACGGGTGCGTCGTCGGCAAGCGAGGCTATATCTTGCTCAATAATACTCACGCCGCCATCAGTGCCAACCCACAAATACCCGCGTTCATCGGTTTGAAAGGCGAATACGCGATTGTTTGCAAGCGATGTTTGGAGCGCGTCGGGAGTGCCAGCCTCATGCACAATGATGCGCCGAAAACGGGTAAGTGGATTATACAAAAAAATACCATTGCCCGCCGAGCCAGCCCAGACGCGCCCTAAGCGGTCAATAAACAGCGATAACATTGCGGGCTGCGCGGCACGAAACTGCGCGGGAAGGCTGACGGAATCAAAGGTCTGGCGAAGAATGGAATAGCATAACAGCGAGCGCGGTGTGGCAAGCCAGAGATTTCCAGCACTATCCACAGCAAGAGCATTTACGCCATTGTTCAAGGACGGATGCTGCAAATGCTTGACGACAGGCGGCTTGGCGAGAGAATAATATGTTTCAGGGTGTGGGATATAATCAATGCCTTTGTCCGTTGCAATCCAAATAGTCCCACGCACATCGCTTTGAATCGCATTGATGAACGTGCTGGAGAGACGCGCATTCATCCATAATTCCTTATGTGCAATCGCGTTCTCTGCCGTATTTGCCAGCGTATCGGCATTCATCACCAGTAATGCTCCCGTTTCGCGGTGCGTAAAGACCAAGCCGCCACCGTTCATGCCTGTCCAGAGATTACCGTTTTTATCGCAGATTAACGCCGTTAGCCAGCCATTGGGGAAAACCGTTCGTGTGTGCGTGGTGAGCTGTTTATTGGCGCGAATGCTGCTAAAGGAATATCCGTCGAATTTGTTCAAGCCGTCCTGTGTGCCGAACCACATAAAACCTTGCTTATCCTGCACCATCGTATAAACGGAACTTTGCGACAAGCCACGTTCAATCGAAATTCGGGTAAAATTGTATGCCGTGTGATTCTGATAAATGCTTGATGCTGCGCTCAATGAACTGCTTGATGAAATGCTGCCACCGCTTGTTTGCTTGCTCTTTGCAAGCATCGTGCTTGAGAAGAGCATCAATACAAGCACACCGCACAACATAGTCGAATGTATGCTGTCCTGCAGTAAGCGAGATATGGTGCGGTGTTGCAGCATCAAGGTGCGTGAATTATCCGACAAAATAGGCATGACATAGACCTTCAACAGGGTGCGTTCTTTGATGTTCAGAACCTTATTCGGCAAGATTCCGTGCGCGTTGCAAGGCATTCCACATCGTGCGTTTGAGTTCGTCCAGCCCTTCGCCCGAAACGCCCGAAATGCAGTGCGCAGCCGCTTCGCCACGTAGTTTTGTTTTGCGGAATGCGGTTTTATCCTCATCCGTAAGTGCATCCATCTTCGTAAAGCAGATAATACGCTCTTTTGCGTCGAGTTCTTTGTTGAAGAGTTTCAATTCTTTGCGCAAGAGCTTGAATTGGTCTTTGGGCGGAATTTCCGAGAGCGGGTCAAGCAAAAACACGAGAACCTGCGTCCGCTCAACATGGCGCAAAAACTGGAATCCCAAGCCTTTGCCCGTGTGCGCTCCTTCGATTAAGCCTGGAATATCCGCCACGCAAAAACTTTCCAGCGATTGGCGGTGCGAATCCTCTGAAAGCGAGACGATTCCTAGGTTTGGCACGAGCGTTGTGAAGGGATAATCCGCAATTTTTGGTTTTGCAGCGGAAATGGAGGAAATCAAGGTAGATTTTCCTGCATTCGGAAAACCGACTAAACCAATATCAGCAATGAGTTTCAATTCTAATGCCAATCTTTTTTCTTCGCCGGGTTTGCCTTCTTCGGCGTGGCGCGGAGCTTGGTTGGTGGAGGTTGCAAATTCTGAATTTCCTCGTCCGCCGCGTCCGCCTGCAGCCATCACGACTTCTTGTCCGGCTTCGGTGAGGTCGGCAAGCACTTCGTTTGTTTCGGCATCGTGAATAATCGTACCGCAAGGAACTTGAATAACGGTATCTTTCCCGCTTTTGCCTGTCCAATTTGCGCCGCCGCCTGGCTTGCCGTGTGCGGCTTGGTAATGCTGCTTGTAGCGAAAATCCAGCAAGGTGGTCATATTGGGATTTGCGACAAAAATAATATCGCCGCCACGCCCGCCATTGCCGCCGTCGGGACCGCCTTTGGGTGCGAATTTCTCCCGTCGCCAGTGAATAATGCCATTGCCGCCATTGCCAGAGGCAATGCTGATAACCGCTCTATCTAAAAACATGATGTACCTAAATTCCTACTGAAAAAACGATGAAAAAGAAGCCGGATTAGCTGTGGTAATCCGGCTTCGGGGGAAATGTGTTGAGTGTTGATTCTAGGACATCAGTACCATACAAAAAACAGTAGTGGCACAGACATTCTTGTCTGTGAGTATTGGTGCTGGTTTCAGGCGACAACCACAGACAAGAATGTCTGTGCCACTGAAGCCTAATTTTTCCTATTATTCAAAAATTATTCAAATTATTCAAAGACTTTACCGTGCGGCAAAACACCTTAACCCCTCACGCACGGAAAATCGCATCATCCCCAAAGAAGCAACTCGACGCGCCCGTCCAGGGAACGCGATTATAGCGCGAACCCAGCATTGGACCTCGTCCTGAGCGCAAGAGCGAAAGAATAGGAATTGGCTTTGCCGAGCCTGGCTCCCAGATGCACAAAATGCGCACTTCCGACTTATTCATGCCTTCGGGCGTGTACAGTGCTTCGGCGTAGTGGACGCGCTCTTGCAATATCCATTTATCGCGCTCCTCGGCGGGAACGGCTTCTACGTCGGCTCGTGTGGGCGCGACGTTCACGCCCTTGCCAGCGAAGGCAAAAAGCGGCTTCAGCACGTAGTTTTCGATGTCCTGCGGGATTTCTGGCATTTGATGCAAAAAGTGTGTTTTCGGCACCGATGGATGCTTCAGAAACGGCATAGAATACTTGCTGATAAGGAAATACCAGTTTGGATGCCCTGCCCATTCCACATCCAAATTATCATTCCAGTTGAACGGAATCACGGCTTTTGCGTCGTCTAATTCGTCAATAATGGCGCGGTTGTAAATGCGG
The DNA here is from genome assembly GCA_004292595.1 of Candidatus Kapaibacterium sp. GTDB lineage: Bacteria > Bacteroidota > Ignavibacteria > Kapaibacteriales > UBA4661 > PH2015. Next base: position 46,905 of record RDXM01000082.1, read on the forward strand.
TGAATCGGAATCCACTTGCCGTCGCGCTCGTAGAGGAGCGTATTGCCGTCTTTTTTCAGCGAGCAAATATCAACAGCCCGAACACCCGTTAATTGCTCGGTTGCGATGAAATCAGGGCGTGTTTTCTGCTCGTCGGGGCGCAATTCCATGAGAACAACATTCTCCGCATTGTGTCCGTTCAGGAGATTTTTTCGCAGCATTGTCAAGTATTCATCGGGCTTCACGCCGCTCAGAGTGTAATCCAAACGCGGGTCGAGCTGATAATGCTGAAGAGCTTTAATGGCATACAAATACTGAAAACCGTACAACGACGGAAAGCCTTGTAATTCAATGAGTTTCGGCTCGTATTCGCCGTTTGCGCCTTTGGTAACAGCAAAGTCCACAATGCCAAAAAGCGGATGCGGATGCTGCTCTGGCACGGTATAACGGGCTTCGAGCGAAGGCGCGGCAAATTTCAGATATTCTGGCGTGATACATTCCAAAAGAATAGAAACGGCGGCATCTTCGAGCTTTTTGGCGAAGGAATGAGAGAGGAAAAGCGGCATTTCGGCAATGCGAAATTCCACATTCATTCCCAGTTCTTTGTCAATATCGGCAAGAAGAGCTTTGTAGCGTTCTTCGGTATAATGGTCGGTAGTAAAGCGTTGTTGCAAGGCTTCGAGCATAGTCCTGAACTCCCACAGAAAATTGTACAACAAATTGTGAAAAGAAGAAGTAGCACCGTGCTACGGTCTAGCATATGCGTACCACAGCAAAGTCTCGTAATTTAGGCGTTCACTCGCATTTGCGCAAAGGAATTTTTCGCACAGCACGTTTACGAAAAACGCCCTCAAGCCTTTCCCTTCCACCGTGAGCAAATAAAGCATTACAAATTAAATACTTGCAGCACAAAAATACCGTATTTTTCATGCTTCCACAACAAGCGGCGTGAATGCGAACTGTGCGCCGCTAAACAAGCCTTTATCGCTGAGTTTTAAATCAGGAATAACCAAGAGTGCCATAAACGACAGCGTCATAAACGGCGCACCAAGACGTGTTCCCAGAGCTTTTGCCTTTGCATCTAAGCGAGAATATGCCTCACCAACGGCGTACCCATCAGCATTGGTCATAATCCCTGCCACTGGAAGCGGCAGCACATCTATTTCCATTTCTTTTGCCGTTTCCGCGTCATCCACCACGCAAATACCGCCCTGCGCAGCAATAATCGCATTGACCGCCGCCGTAAGCGCGGTATCGCTTGTTCCGACGGCAATAATGTTGTGGGAATCATGCCCCACGCACGAGGCAATCGCACCACGCTTCAAGCCAAAATTTTTGATAAAACACACTGCCGGCGGCGTATTTGCGTAGCGATTTACAACCGTCATTTTCAAAATATCGCGCTCTGCATCGCTTTCGATTGCTCCAGCAATAATTCGCGCCGAGCAGTGTATTTCATTGGTGATAAGCTGTCCGTCCAATGCCTCAATCACTCGTATTGATGCGCTTTCTGAGCGTACCGCACACCGAAAATCCTCTGCATTTTTGGGTGAGCAGGCGAAATTATTCAGCAGACCAGCTTCTTGGCGGGCAATCAGCGTTTTTCCATGCTGGGCGACGCACACGCCGTTGATGTAGGTGTGCAGTGTTCTGAAATCCCGCAGATTATCCACCACGATAAAATCTGCCCAATCGCCCTGCCGAAGCAAACCAATCTCCAAGCCATAATGCTCCACTGGGTTCACCGAGGCGCAGCGCAAAACATCGAAAACGTCATGCCCCAACGCCACAGAACGACGCACCACTTCGTCAATATGGCTCACGGCAAGGTCGTTAGGATGCTTGTCGTCGCTGCAAAACATGGTCAGCGCTGGATGGCTGGAAATCAAGCTCTCAAGCGCGGTGTAGTTCTTTGCTGCCGAGCCTTCTCGAATTAAAATTTTCATTCCAAAGCCTACTTTCTCCAGAGCTTCTTCCAAGGTAAAGCATTCGTGGTCGGTAGAGATACCCGCCTCAATGTAGCTCTGCGCCTTGTCTGCACGCAATCCGGGCGCATGACCATCCACAGGCTTCTTCAGTTCGTGGGCAATACGAATTTTTTCCATGACTTCTTCATCGCGGAACAGCACACCCGGAAAATTCATCATTTCGCTCAAATACTTCAAGCCGTCCTTTTCAAATAATTCCCGAATATCTGCCGCCGTTACTACCGCACCTGCCGTTTCAAAACTTGTGGCAGGGACGCACGACGGCGCACCAAAATTGAATTTGAACGGTACCAGCGCAGCATTCTCCAGCATATACCGCACACCCGCTATGCCAAGCACATTAGCGATTTCATGCGGGTCCGAGACCGTTCCCACCGAACCATGCACCACCGCCATTCGCGCAAATTCCGACGGAACAAGCATAGAGCTTTCTACGTGGACGTGCGCATCCACATAGCCCGGCAGCAGATAACGGTCGTAGCCCGCATCGCCGTACTGATGCTCATTCTCACGAATCTCCGTGATTTTGCCGCTGTCAATCACGACTTCTGCGCCCCGAATCGTGCGGGCGTGGAGATTGACAAGCATTCCCGTTATGCAAAAAGATTCCGTAGTGCTGAGGGTGTTCATGGTTGTATAGGACTGTGAAAGGTGGATAAGCGCAAAAGCTCATATTTTCTTGGTTCTCAGCTACAAATATACGAAATTTGACCGCCAATGCCGCGCACTACAAGTGAATTGTTGAGCTTCGGGTGCGATAGTTGTATCGTTTATTTTCAAGAAAAAATTTCTTTAAAAACATATCGTTCTTGCTTGTTATGCTGCACCATTCCTCGCTTCCACGCCTTTTCGCTCTTTGCCTTTGCTTGAGCATTTTTTTACCAAGCGCGTATTCCCAGCTTTTCGCACAAAACATAAACGTAACCTTTCGTCTTGCCGACCCGCAAAAACGCTACATCCGCGCCTTTGTGCCAGGTGAATTTAACAACTGGGGACCAAACGCCAACGGGCGAATCAGCGCGGGCGCAGTCTCGGAAATGAGCTACGATGCGGCTTCTGGCGCATGGCTTAAAACCGTGAATTTGCGCGTGGGGCAGCGATATTTGTACAAGTTCCACGTCCACCGCGACGCTTCGGGAGCGCAAGCAGAATGGTTTCCCGACCCCTTGAACGATGTGCAAGACGGTTCGGCAAATCAAAACTCCGTGCTACAAGTCTCTCCATTACTGGTGTTTCAGCCGTCCTTGCAAATGAGTGGTAATATGGTCTCTGGCGTACAGGCTTCGATTATTACTACGAACGACCTCACGCAACTGATGATTGTAAGCGGGCGTGACACCACCTTTCTCACCACCGCGCTGCGAGCCGCACAACAAAGCGGTTTTGTTCGTGTGCGATTTGCGAACCCCGTTCCAACAACAGCAACGGTGCGGATTTTGGCGAATGACATTGCAGGAAATACCAGTGCGCATCGCTTTCCTGTCCTTATCAACGCCACGCCAGCATGGGCGCGGGATGCAGTCTGGTATCAGATTTTCCCAGAACGCTTCCGCAATGGCGACCCGCGCAACGACCCCACGCGAGAAAGTCTCGAATTAGGCAACGGCGTAACTGATAAATGGCGCATCAAGCCTTGGGGCAGCGACTGGTTTTCCCGCGACGAGTGGGAGCGCGAATTTGGCACAAATTTCTACAATAATTCCATTTTTCACCGTCGCTACGGCGGCGATTTGCAAGGAATTATCGACCGTTTGGACTATTTACGCGATTTGGGCATCACCGCTTTGTACCTGAACCCCATATTTTACGCCAATTCGCTGCACAAATACGACGGCAATGCGCATCACCACATAGACCCGTATTTTGGACCAAACCCGCAGGCAGACTTAGCGCAAATTGCCCGCGAAAATGCCAGCGCAGAGCCGTACAACCCGCGCACGTGGCGGTGGACAAGCGCGGATTCGCTCTTTTTGCGGCTCATCCAAGAAACAAAGCGGCGAAATATGCGCGTCATTCTTGATGGTGTGTGGAATCATACGGGGCGTGGCTTTTTTGCGTTTCAAGATATTGTGCGGAATCAGGCGCAGTCTCGCTTCAAGGACTGGTACGCCGTTTCTCGCTTCGACGACCCCGCGACTGCCGCGAATGAATTTACCTACAAATCGTGGGAAAATTTTACCTCGTTGCCCGAATTTGCTCGCACCGCCGACGGACGCGACCTCGCACCCGCGCCCAAAGACTACATCTGGAACGTTACGCGGCGGTGGATGGACCCGAATGGCGACGGCAATCCCGACGACGGCATAGATGGCTGGCGTTTGGACGTTGTGCCGTATATGCCGCTTGGTTTCTGGAACGAATGGAATATCTACGTCCGCAGCTTGAACCCCAATGCTTACACGACCGCCGAAATCTGGACAGACCAAACCCCAGCAATCGTGCGGGGTGGGAACTTTTCTGCCGCAATGAACTACTGGGCATTTCTCCAACCCGTGAAAGACTTTTTTATCAACAAGCGCGGCACGGCGGAAACGTTTTGGAATACCATTACAAGCCGCATGAATGCTTATTCGCCCGAAGTACAAGCTGCCATGCAAAACATGATGGATTCGCACGATACCGAGCGTTTGGCATCGCAAATTGTGAATAGCAATCTTGCGGGCGGACCCACCAACAACGCATGGGGACGCGCTTCCTACATCATTCGCAAGCCGACTGAGCAAGAGCGCGACGTGCAAAAACTCATCGCGCTTTTTCAAATGACCTTCACGGGCGCACCAATGCTCTACTACGGCACAGAATCTGGCATCTGGGGCGGCAACGACCCCGACGACCGCTCGCCCATGAATTGGGCGGATATTCGCTTTGACGCGCAAGCTGCCTCGCATTCCCCAGCATTTATGCGCCCTGTGGATGATATGAATTTTGATAGTAGTTTGGTGGGGTTTTACAAACGCGCATTCCTCTCTCGCAAAGAAGGTTTAGGCATCAACTTTTTTGAATGGGCTACAAATCGCACATCTATACGAACTGTGCGCTTGCCAAGCCCAAGCGGTGTTCTTGCCTTTACTCGCTTTGAGTTCGTTTCTGACCCTGATAGATTCAATCCTGCTGGTTCTCGCGCATCAACCAGTTTTTATTCAACCACCATTCTCAATCTTAATAACGACAGTATAAGTATTCCACTTCGAGATACGACGCGAAATATTATTATTGGGAATCGGATAATTCTATTCACGCACGGCAGACCGCCTATAATTCAAGCAGTAGATTCACCAGAATATCGCCTGTTTATCACACTGCCTCCTCGAAGCGGGATTATCCTATCGTCAATGATTACTACAACTTCTAAGGTTCAGACTAATGCTATTGGTAGTACACATCTTACTGCCTACCCCCAACCCTTCACCGAGCGCACCACGCTCGAATACCGCCTAGAACGCGCTTCAGAAGTGCTTGTGCGGGTGCATGATGCCTTGGGACGAGAAGTGATGCGCTTTTCAGAGGGAATGCTGTCGGAGGGCGTTCACACGCGGGAGTTGGACGGTGCGGGTTTGGCGCGGGGTGTGTATTGTTGTACAGTTTCTACGCATGAGGGCGCGGTCTGGCGGGTAAAATTGATGAAGCAATAGCACATTTCAAAGACAGATTGTATTCAGAGCAAAAACCGCGCAGCCTCGTCAGGATGCGGGATGCGGCAGGAATCATCTTTCCCAAACCAATGATAGCGATTCCCTGAAACCCAGTCGTAGAGCGCATCACGAAAGAAGCGCGGCACAAGCAACAACACAAGCGCAAGGCGATAGACACCGCCCAAACACGCACCAATACGCACGGCAGCGTCGGATTTGGTAAAAATACGCCCATCGTCGGTGAGGAAAACAATCGTGGCGAGCGAAGCAGGATGCGGAAGAGTTTGGAGGGGATGTTGTGTGCAGAGTTCCTGATAGCTTGCGCCCTGCAAGGGCGCGTAGTAGAGGCGTTTGCGGGAATCTATGCGCAAAAGAAGATTCACCGCACCATGGCACAAATGGCAGACACCATCAAAGAAAACAATGTTTCTGTTCATCTCGTTTCCTGCTACTGCGCGTCCGAAGCGGCTTTCGGGCTTGTACGGTTACTTGTGCGGTTACTTGTGCGGTCAATAATCCAGAGCAGCAAGACGTACACGCCATATGAAAACAAGACTTGCAACGCCAAGACCGAAAAGAAGGCAAGCGGCTGTCCCGTCAGGTGCGTAAATGCCTCGCGGAGCAGATACAGCGGCACATTCAGGCTGCCCCAGATTGCGCCCGCAACCACTGATACCATGCTGGGTTCAGCGCGTCCGGGAAGCTGCAAGGCAACGAGAAAATACAACAGCATGATACTGAGAACAAGATGCGCAAGAGCGAGGCGTTTAGCGGTTTTGGTGGAAAACATAGAGTGGTGAAACGTGAAAAAAGAAGCTGTGAAAATTATCGTTATCTAGGACTTTCGCAAAATACGCGGAGTGTGGAATTTTAATTCCGCATATACTAAAAAGAAAGGCGAGATGTAGTCAACCTTTGAGGTGGACTACATCTGAAGCAACACTATGAAAACTATCGCTGTGTTGCGGGAATAAGCCCAATTTTTGCGGCAAATTTTGTCGCCTCCAAGCGAGAACCAACGCCGAGTTTTTGATAAATGCTGGAAATATAATTTTTTACCGTGCCTTCGCTAATGTTCAGCAATTCCGCAATTTCTTTATTTGGCAAGCGAATAAGCCGAAGAACGTTGCGCTCAACGGGCGTGATTCCGGCACTATTCAAGGCGTGGTCAATCACCACAAGCTGCTGTGCAACGCTCGAACTCAGCCACAACTCCGATGGATGCTGGGCTATCCAGCGTATTGCTGCAATAAATGTGTCGCCCGATTCTGCTTTGGACAAGTAGCCATTTGCCCCGCTTGCCAGAATATCATGCACGGAAACATTTTCATTGCCCGTCATCGAAAGAATACTGAGTTTATCATTGCCAATGCCTTTTTGTCGGAGCGATTTAATCACCTCCAAGCCGTTTGTATCGGCGAGCTGTACGTCAATCAGTAGCACATCGGCGCGAATAGTTTTCAGCGAGCGCAATGTGCCTTCTCCTGTGGAGGACGTGCCGACAAGATTGATAAAGGGCGGCTCGGTTCCTGCTTTTGTTTTTATCCACGACTCCAACGCAAAGCGCACGGCTTCGTGGTCGTCGGTTACAAAAACATTGATGGTATCGCCTTGAAACATTGAACAGAAGAATTGGGCGTACGGCATACTGGTTTTGGTAAACACCTTCTGCAACGAATAACATGAAAGGTTGTGAAAACCAAGATACCACGCGAGGTAGATAGACTGTGAATTGAAGGCGGAGCAAAGAAGGGCATCGCACCCGCGAATCGGCATCAATGACGAACAGATACAAACATTGTTTCGCTCATTGTTTCGCTAAAAAAAGATAAATAGCAAACATACCATAAAACAAGAGTTGTCGAATTTACCGAATCTTCGTAGATTTTCCTAGACAACAAATCACAAAAACGCTTTCGTTTTTTCCTTCGTTTTTTCTCTTTTTTCCTTTTTTCTATGACCGCAGAACAACAGCACCTCGCCGCAATGATAGACCACACCTTGCTCAAAGCCGAAGCCACAAGCGCAGGCATCGAAACGCTCTGCCGCGAAGCCCGCGAATACGGCTTTGCGTCGGTATGCGTGAATCCAAGCCACATTGCCCACGCAAGCGAGCTTTTGCGCGGCTCGGCGGTGAAAGTCTGCACCGTTATCGGCTTTCCTTTGGGTGCAAATACAACTGCGACCAAAGTATTTGAAGCAGAAAATGCGCTGGCAAATGGCGCGACGGAAATTGATATGGTGCTGAATATCGGTGCGCTCGTGGATGGCAACGACGCACTTGTCGAAAGTGACATCCGCGCCGTTACCGCAGCTGGACACAAGGCGGGTGCGATTGTGAAGGTGATTATTGAAACAGCACTGCTTGGAGAAGCGCATAAAATCAAGGCGTGTGAAATTGTTACTCGCGCTGCGGCAGATTTTATCAAGACTTCCACTGGATTTTCTACCAAAGGCGCGACGCTGGACGATATTCGCCTGATGAAAACGCACGTTGGCGCAAACGTCAGCATTAAAGCCTCTGGCGGGATTCGTGATTTAGCCTTTACGCAAGAATTGATTGCCGCTGGAGCCTCCCGCATTGGCGCGAGTGCAGGCGTGGCGATTGTAGATGCACTTGGCGGAAAAGCAAGCATTAATGAGCCTTCGCAAGGATACTAACACGAAAAGATGAATGCTGAGTGCTGAGGGCGGAAAACTCAACTGCTCTTTGTACACAGCCACAGCATTGCGCCCTTCAAAAACTTCCTCCCTCCATCCTCATATTTCATCCTTTTTCACTATGGACGAATCTCGCATCGCGCTCATTGGCTACGGTTCAATGGGTAAAGAATTAGAACGCCTCGCGCCCCAGTATGGATGCCGTGTAGAGCAGATTTTTACGTCCGCTACGCCATTGGCTTCCGCGCCCGAAAGCGCGTGGAATTTCGATGTAGCGATTGATTTTTCCAAACCCCACGCGGTGCGGAAAAATGTGGCAGAATGCGCCGCGCACGGGAAAAATATCGTCATTGGCACAACAGGCTGGACAGCCGATATTTCCTTGCTTCGTGAGCTTGTTGCTGGTGCAGGAATTGGCGCGGTGTGGGGGGCAAATTTTTCGGTTGGTGTGCTGATGTTTATGCGCATCGTCGAAGAAGCGGCGTGCCTTGTAGCGCGGTATGACGAGTACGATGTTGCGCTGCACGAACTGCATCATCACCGCAAACTCGACTCGCCAAGCGGCACGGGGCTTGCTCTGAGTGAAATATTGATGCAACATATACCGAAAAAAACAGAACTCTTGAAAGAAACTTCGCACGGACGTATCGCGGAGGGCGCATTGCATCTGAGTTCTACGCGGGTTGGTGAGATTCCTGGAACGCACACGGTCTATATTGATTCGCTTGCCGATACGTTGGAACTCACGCACCGCGCCCGCAATCGGAGCGGTTTCGCGCTGGGTGCGCTTCGTGCGGCACGGTGGCTGCGCGGGAAACAGGGTTTTTTCGAGGTACGGGAGATTGTTCAAGAATTATGAACTTCAAGAATTTATGAACGGCAGTCAAACGAAAAAAGCTCATCAAACCTAGTCTGATGAGCTTTTTCTTGTTTTTCTGAAGTGATCCCGGATGGTCTCGAACCATCGACCCTTTGATTAAAAGTCAAATGCTCTACCGCTGAGCTACGGGATCTTGCTGCTACATATTTGCAGAACGTCTGTAAATAAAGAGCTACAAAGATACAACGATTATCAGCCAATGTCAAACATTTTTTTATTTTTCGTGCTTTTGAACAGAAAAACAAGCAATTTACAGACGCTCACAATCAATATCACTCCACGCTTTTCGCTTTATGCAACGCCCTTTCTTTCTTGTGCCATTTCTTGCTCATTTGCGCCGTTCCTTGACGCAACTGGGTGTATTTTCTGAACATACCGCGACGCTGAGTCCTGAAGTAGAGCAGCGCATTGCGCTTGAAATCTTGAAAATTCAGCAGCTTCGGGTAATGATTCTTATTTGCTTAGGAACAGTTGCAACGACGCAGGCATTTGCTACGGAATTTTTGCTACCGCCCTCGACACGGGCGTTGCGGGGCGTGTTTCAAAATTTTTCGCTGGTGGAATGGGGATGTATCATGATGAGCGCGACGCTGTACGAAGTTGGCGCATTTATGCTGGCGTACAAAGCAATTCGCACACGCACCGTGCCGCCTGTGTGGATGCAGTATCTCAGTCTCATCGTCGAAATGAGCTTTCCTACGCTGGTCATCCTTTTTCAAGGACCGCTTATCCACCCGCTTTTTGCTGTCCACACGCCGTTTATTCTCACCTATTCGCTCTTTATTGTTTTGTCTGTTTTGCGGCTGAGTTTTCGATTTAGTTTGGTAAGCGGTATTGCTGCGGGAATAGGATATTTCCTTGTGTATTGGCTCATCACGCCGCAGCCACGCCCGATTACGGCAGAGAACTATTTTTATGCTTCGCCAACGATTGCGCTTGCAAAATCATGGTTTTTGGTGATAAGCGGCGCAGTAGCGGGCTTTGTAGGCTATCAAATGCGCAAAGTTCTTGCCTTTGCGATTCATCTGCAAGAAGAGCGCAACAACGTCGTGGGAATGTTCGGGCAATACGTCTCGCCGTCGGTGGTGGAAAAGCTCATGGAATCGCAGAAAAATTTGGAAAACGACCTTGCTGGCGAGGTGCGTCAGGTAACAGTCCTCTTTCTCGACATTCGCGGATTTACGACATTCTCTGAACACCGCACCCCGACTGAGGTTGTGCAATACTTAAACACACTTTTTGGACACTTAATCTCTACCGTCAATGCACACGACGGTATCGTCAATAAATTCCTTGGCGATGGCTTTATGGCGGTTTTTGGCGCACCGTTTTCGACGGGAATGGACTCCGCTAACGCCTTTCGTGCCGCCCTAGAAATGACCGCAAAAGTAGAAGACCTGAACCGCTCGCAGACAATCCCTGAAACTCGCATCGGTATTGGCATTCACACCGGAATTGCTGTTACCGGAAGCGTTGGCTCGGAGGAGCGCAAGGAATATACTATCATTGGCGATACGGTGAATCTTGCCGCGCGCGTCGAGCAGCTGACGAAGGAATATGCCGCACAAATGCTGATTACCGAAGCGGTGTTTGAGAAATTGCGCATAGAAATGTCGCAGCACGAACACACCGAAAAATGCCACTTCGAGGAATTACCACCCGTCCACGTAAAGGGACGCAACGAGCCAGTAGTGATTTACAAAGCGACATAGCTCTATCAAAAAAATCTTTTGGCTGAATCTCGGAAGCGAGCCATATTGCTATCTTCCTTGTCCTTTTCACAACGTCGCACCCATGCCACACCCGCAAACCCAGTTACAATGCGCCTCCGAAGAGCTTCGCGCTCTTTTTCCACATACCCGCGAGAGCATCTATCTCGACCATGCTTCAATTGGACCGCTCTCTACGCGGGTTCGTGCTGCCTTGGAGCAGCATCTTATGGCACGCTCGGAAGGCGCGGTAAATACCTTTGTGCAAGACCTCGCGCTCATGCGGGAAACGCGGGCAAGCGTTGCAAAGCTCGTCAATGCTGAATCGCCAGACCGTATTGCCTTTTTTATGAATACCTCCGACGCGCTGAACGTTGTTCCAGCAGGCTTGGAATGGCGCACGGGCGATGTGATTTTGCTCAACGACCTTGAATTTCCCTCGAATGTCTATCCGTACTGGAATCTGAAGCGGCAGGGCGTGGAGATTGAGTTTCTGCCGACGTGCGAGGGCGAAGTAACGCCAGAAATGGTCGAACAAGCAATCACACGCTCGCGGCGTGAGAACGGTTCATCGAAAATAAAGCTCGTTTCTCTCAGCGCAGTCCAGTTTTTAAGCGGCTTTCGGGCGGATATGGCGGCGATTGGTGCGCTTTGTAAACAGCATGAAATTATTTTTGTTGTAGATGCAATCCAAGCTGCAGGCGCGATTCCGCTTGATGTTCAGGCAATGCACATCGACGCGCTCGCCTGTGGAGCGCAGAAATGGCTCATGTCCACGACGGGACTGGCGTTTTTGTACATCACCGAAGAACTCCAAGAGCGCGTCGAACAAGCCACGCTGGGCTGGATTTCCGTTGAAAAGCCATGGGACTTTTTCAAATACGACCAAGCCCTAAACGCAACGGCAACGCGCTACGAAAACGGTACGCTGAATTTCCCAGGAATTATTGCGCTGGGTGCGTCGGTTCAAACTTTTTTGGAGCTTGATGTGTCAAGGATTGAAGCGCATCTTGGCGAATTAACGGAGCAGCTTATTGTTGGTATGCGTGGGCATCCCGCCTTCAGCCACATAACGGATTTCCCCAAAGAACGCCGCGCGGGAATCGTGAGCGCGACGCTGGCACATCCAAGCAACGGCGAGGAAATTTTGGCGAAAATGCTCCGTGCCAAATGCGTTATTTCCTTGCGCGACGGGCGTTTGCGCTTTGCGCCGCATTGCTATAATACATTGGAGGAAATTGCCCAGACGCTTGATGTGGTACGGGATGTGTGCAAGTAATTATTCTATCAAAAAAACAGCAAAATTGCTATGGCTACCAAAACAAAACAATCGGCACGCGCCAAAAAGACCGATACCACGCCACCAGCTTCTGAAAAAGCTCAGAAGCCGCTTAAAGGCTCGTTTTATGAGAAAAGTAAGCACTTAATCGGTTCTATTGATTCAGGATTAGGCGAGGTGTCCAGCAATGAAGAATATTTGGAAGGCTCAAGTCTTGCGAGCAAGAAGACAAACGGCGCAGAAGTTCATGATGTTGCTAAAAGCGACGGTGTCAAAGGCTCGTTCTACGAAAAGAACAAGCACTTGGCTGGTTGTTTTAGCTCTGGACTCGGCGATTTATCAAGCAATAAAGAATACATGAAAGGCTTTGGAAGGAGCCGTAATGCGGGTGATCGTTGATACAGGATTCTTCGTTGGGTACATGGACAAAGACGACCAATACCACCGATGGGCGGTACAAGCAGCAGACAGGCACAAACTACCGTTTTACACCTGCGAAGCAGTGATTGCGGAAGCCGCATATATGCTTCAGCAAAGACTGGGCGCAAAAGGAATTGCTGCTTTGCTCACAACTATTGTAAACGGCTCGGTTCACGTTGATTTCACCCTCGTTTATCATGCAGAGCGTATCGTAACACTGGCACAACGCTACGAAAACGTCCCGATGGACTACGCCGATGCTTGTCTTGTCGTCATGGCAGAACAAGAAAAATACCGCGAACACGTGATTTTGACCGTTGATGACACAGATTTCCGCATTTACCGACGAAACGGGCGTGAGGCACTGACACTCGATACGCCACAAAACTGATGGTGAGGGTAATTCCTACCAATTTTATTGATATTTTCAACTCTTTTTTCTTGTTTCAACTTTTTGTAGGGAAACGTTTTATGCAACGACGACTTCTTTCGTTTTTTGGGACGATGCGCGTGATGATATGCGCTGTTGCCGCCATTTTTGCGGTCAATACTGCGGCAAAGGCACAAGCACCCACCGCAAACGCAAATGCCGCAAAACCCGACCAATCCAAGCCAACACTGGTCGTGCAGACGGGACACTTTGGCGATATTGTTGCCGTGAAATTTAGCCCAAATGGGAACTTCATTGCTTCTGGCAGCGAGGACAACACGGTGAAACTTTGGGACGCAACCACAGGCAAAATCGTGAAAACCTTCGTAGCGCATCGTGGCTACATCACCGCTCTGGACTTCAATGCTGCTGGCGATATGCTCGTTACTGCCTCGAAGGATAATACGATTCGCATTTGGGATGTGAAATCAGGTGCGGAAATTCGCCAGCTTCCAGCGCATTCCTTCTACGCATCCAGCGTGGCGTTTAGTCCCACGAACAACATCATTGCGAGCTGTAGCATTGATAAAACCGTGAAACTCTGGGATATTCGCATTGGCAAGGAGATTCCGATTCCGATTGCAAAGCTCGATAAGCCAGTAAATACGCTCGCTTTCAGCCCCGATGGGCAAACGCTCGCTGTCGGCGGCGATGACAATACGATTCATTTGCTCAACATTCCCACCAACACCGTCGCTAAGATTGATGCAGGCGCAGAGGTACAGAGCATCGCCTATAGCGCGGATGGTTCGATTTTGATTGCACAATGCGCAAATCAAAAAGTGATGTTGTACGATGCGGTCAAAAAGACCGCATTGCGTGATGTGGTCGGCGTTGCAAAGCAAGCTGCTATCAGCCCGAATGGTCGCTTTTTGGCGACGGTGGACAAATCCAGCCAAGAAGATGACGACATGGATATTCGCCGCACCATTGCGCTCTGGAACGTGTTTAACGGCAAGAAAATTCGCACCATGATTGGCAATTCCCCGCGCGTACTGGCATTTGCATTTTCGCCCGACGGCTCGAAGCTCGTTACGGGCGGCGCAGACCGTGCGCTGAAAACCTTCGATGTTACCACAGGACGCGACGGGCAGGAATACGATGGCTATCGCAAAGTTATCAAAGCGGTTGCTTTTAATAAACCCGGAACAGGGCTTGCAACGGCGCATTCGGACAAAGACGGCAACAATATTCGCCTTTGGGACGTGGAGAAAGGCGGCGAACCCGCGAACCTCAAAGCTCCCCTTATCCAAGTGGCGAGCCTTGCCTACAGCGCGGACGGCAAAACGCTCGTCGCAGGCGGAACCTCGCTCGACAACAAGAGCATCGCGCTCTGGAACGCACAAAATGGACAATTTACCAAAGCAATTACCACCGACGACAGCCCCATTCAAGCAATCGCTATTTCGCCCGACGGCAGCCTCATTGCGAGCGGCACGATTGATTCCGTCGTCAGCCTTTGGAACGTCGCTTCTGGCAAACTCGACAAACAACTGCGCGGACACACCAAAAGCGTGTATTCGGTGCAATTCAGCCCCGATGGAAAAACGCTTGCAACGGCTTCGTCTGACCGCACCATTCGCCTCTGGGATGTTGCTTCGGGCAAAGAAACGAAGCGGCTTTCAGGGCATTCTGAGCTTATCAATGCGGTTGCCTTTTTTGCAAACGGCAAACAGCTTGTTTCGGCAAGCGCAGACGGCACCGTGAAAATTTGGGATGTAGCTGCGGGCAAAGAAGTGAAAACGCTCACAGGACACAAAGGCGAAGTGCTTGCCGTTGCGACGAGTGCGGATGGGAAATTTGTGGTGAGCGGCGGTATTGACGACGTTGTGCGGGTGTGGGATGTCGCTTCGGGCAAAGAAGTGAAGTCGCTCAAAGGTCATGCAAATTGGATTTTAGGAGTGAATTTCCACCCGAACAGCCGCACCATTGCAAGTGCGAGCGCAGATGCGAAGGTGCTTGTTTGGGATGCCGTTGAAGGCAAAGAATTGGCAACGCTGGTCGGCTTGGACAGAGGCGATTGGGTGGTTGTTACGCCTGACGGTCAGTTCGACGGCTCGGAAGATGGTACAAAGTTGTTGCATTGGGTAATGGACGGTCAGCCTGTGCAGTTGGACGCATTTTTTGAGAAGTATTATTCGCCAAAACTTCTTGCCCGCATTTTCCCTGCTTCGCCACAGGCATTGGCACTGAAAGCACAGCAAGAAGAAGCCGCGAAAAAAGCGAAAATAAACGCAGAAGCCGCATCGAAGCGTGAAGCAGAGGAATTAGCCAAGCAGCAAGTGGCAGCGAAAATAAAAGCCGAAACCGAAGCGAAAGCTCGCGCCGAAGCTGAAGCGGCGGCAAAACGCGAAGCAGAAGAATTTGCCAAGCAGCAAGCGGCAGCAAAAGTGAAAGCAGAAGCCGAAGCAAAAGTACGTGCTGAAGCCGAAGCAAAAGCGAAACGCGACGCAGAAGAATTAGCAAAAAAGCAAGCTGCGGCGCAGGCTGCGGCAGAAAAAGAAGCTCTGGCAAAACAACAAGCAGAATTGAAAGCGAAGCAAGAAGCCGAAGCAAAAGTACGCGCTGAAGCCGAAGCAAAGGCAAAACGCGACGCAGAGGAATTAGCAAAGCAACAGGCTATTGCCAAAGCAAAAGCCGAAGCTGATGCGAAAGCCCGCGCCGAAGCAGCCGCACAAGCAAAGCGTGAAGCCGAAGAGCTTGCCCGTAAACAAGAAGAACTTGCTCGCAAACAAGAAGAATTGAAAAAGCAACAAGAAGAAGCCGCCAAGAAGGCTGCTGCTGCAACGCCCGCCGTTGCTGCAAACGAGGACAAGCCCGTTGCTGGCTTGACACCGCCGAGCAAATTGGACATTAACGCAGATTTCAAATTGCCGCCGATTGTGGAGATTTTATCGCCTCGCGCAGGTGATACGGTTGTGAACACAGGGCGCATAAACATCACGATTGGTATTAAAGACAGAGGCTCAAAAATTGGCGAAGTGCGCATTTTCCAAAATGGCAAACTGCTCTTCCCCGAAGAGTTCAAAAACCTTCCGTCGGCGCAAGGCTTCACGATTCTGCGCGATTACACTTTGCAAATGCTTCCGGGCAAAAACGATTTGAAAGTCATTGCGATAAACAGCGACAAAACCGAGTCGAATCCCGTATCGGTGCTGGTGGATTTCAAAGCTGCCGAAGTAAAAACGAGCTTGCACATTCTCGCGCTTGGCATCAATGACTACTTGAACAAAGAGTATAATTTGCCTTACGCAAAAACCGATGCGCAAGACGTGGTGAAAATGATAAGTGCCAACGCAGCTGGCGCGTACGACAACGTGTACAAATACGAACTCTACGACGGAGAAGTGAAAAAAGAAGCCGTGCAAGCACTCTTTAAGCAGGTAACGGAAAAGGCGCAGCGTCAGGACGTGTTCGTCTTTTTCTACGCTGGACACGGTAAAGCCTTGACGGTGGAAGAAGCATCAACGTTTTACTTGGTGATGCAGGACGTGAAAAACGAGCAGGAATTGGAATCGCGTGGCTTGTCGGCGAAGGATTTGAGTGTACTTTTGACAAATGTTCCGGCGGCAAAGCAGATGGTGATTTTCGATGCGTGTCAGTCGGGCGCGGCATTGGATGATTTCATGCAAACAAAAGCCGTCAAAGGCATGGCTCGCAAAACAGGCAGCGCGATTTTGGCATCGGCTGGCTCAGACCAAGCCGCGAATCAGGTTACATCTATCGGACACGGTGTGTTTTCGTACGCGCTCTTGGAGGGCATGAAAGGCGCGGCAAATAACGGCAAAGGCAAAGTAACGGCAGACGGCTTGAAACGTTACACCGAAGAACAAGTGCCAGAGCTTGCCCGCCAGCTCTTGAAGGGCAAAGAACAAACGCCGTTTGGTCAGCTTTCGGGGAAAGATTTTGAGATTATTCCCGTGTCGAAAAAATAATCGGGGTTGTCTCTCACAGAGAAGTTGCGCATAGATTTGGAGCAAGGCAGGATAATTCCTTGCTCCAAATCAGCAACAGCAAACGCTCTTTTAGAAAAAGGTCTTATACCGTTTCTACTGTATTTTGAATACTTTAGATTGTAGCAAGGCAGCATGCTGCCTTGTTTCGGAGAATTGAAAGTATTCATTTTACAATCGAAACGGTATTACTTCTTCTTCAGCCGAATTTCATATAATTTCGACCAGTTTTTACCTGTTACGAGCAGCACCTCGCGCTTGCTATCGAAAGCGATACCATTCAAAACATCAGCATTAGCGCGTTCTTCGGGGGTTTGTAAGCCAGAAAGGTCTATCCACGCCGTTACTTTACCTGTCTGTGGGTTGATGCGAGCTATTGAGTCCGTCTGCCAAATATTCGCCCAAATCTCACCATTGACGTATTCTAACTCATTCAAATTCTTGACAGGCGCACCATTGCTTGTCACCGAAAGCATTTTGCGAATGAGCAGCGAGTCGGCATCCAAGAAGCGGAGATTGCTTGTGCCATCGCTCATAATCATTTCCGCGCCATCGTATGTTAAGCCCCAGCCCTCGCCAAAATACGAGAATGTGCGGAGTTGGCGGAACGTTTTTGCGTCATAAATAAAGCCAATCCCTGCTTGCCACGTTAGCTGATAAATTTTGCCTTGTACGGCAACCATGCCCTCTGCAAAGTACGCAGCATCAAGATTCAAGCGTTGGAGAACTTTCCCAGTGGCGCGGTCGAGGCGGCGCAAGCTGGATGAACCATATTGCCCAGTGCTTTCGAGTAATTCCCCATCGTAAAACGCCAAACCCTGCGTAAATGCTCGTGTATCGTGGGGAATGGTCTTCACGACCTCGTAGGTATAGAGCGGAATAGCTTCCGAAGGAGCAGCAGTACTGGTGTTTGATCTTGTATTTCCAGTAGGCGCATTGCTCTTGGCAGAAGCATCGGTATTCATGGTTTCGGTGGCTTGATTTGCGGGCATCGTGTTCAAAAAACTCGTTGAAGCGCGGCGCGTCATTAGTTGCTCTGCAAGAATCAACACCACAACCAACACAACAACAACAAGGGCAATTTTGGGGGCGTGTTTACGAAGAAATTCCATGAGAAAAAGTATTCAGATATTTCAGGGACTATGATTGGTGGGCGCACATCCAGCAAAGTTTTTTGGGTGCTGCGTGAGTTCAAGAATGAAGAAAGTTACAGCGCAAAGTTACTCTATTTCAAGAGTTATTGGCAATTCTACCGAGAATGTTGAACCGGGAATACCAGCATCGGCGCGGCTTTCTGCGGTAATTACGCCATTGTGCAGCTCTACAATTTTCTTTGCCACGGCAAGCCCTACGCCGTGCGCACTCTCGCCTGCGGTCGGCTGGGCAGAAAGGCGTTGGAAATAACCAAAGAGTTTTTTCTTATCCTCTTCGGTCAAGCCAGGTCCGTTGTCTTTCACCGACAAACGCACAAATTCTTGTTCTACGCCGTTTTTATCAGGGTGGCGCGTCGCATTTAAGGATACTTCAATCATTCCCTCCAACGGCGAGTATTTGACGGCATTGGAGAGGATATTATCGCACACTTCGTAGAGCAACGTCATATCGCCTAAGAGCATAAACGAATCACTGCTGTGCTGAAAGGTGATAGTTTGCCCTTTGTACTGTGCGCGTGTAGTATTGGCGATAATGACTTCGGAAATCAACGTTAAAAAATTGACTTCGGAAATTTCTGGTGAAAGTTTGCCAAGCTCCAGTGCCGACGTGCTAAGGAGATTCTGAATGAGCGTCAGCATTCGCTCGCCCGTAGATTCGACCACTTCAATCGCGTACGCTTTGTCCTTATCCTCAATGCTCTCGTCGCGGAGCATCTGCACCAACCCGATAATGCTGGCAAGCGGGTTCTTCAAGTCATGTGCAGCAATGCTCAGAATCTCGGTTTTTTGCTTGTTCAATCGCTCGGCGATATTGCGCTGAAATTCGGCATTTTGCAGCGCGACGTAGAGGTCTTTCCGTGTGCGGCGAAGCTCGGTTTGTGTGGAATCGCTCACGCGGGTAATTTTCATCGTTTCATTCAAAAGAACGCTGTATTGCTGCACCATATGGCGATATTCCATGCGCACTTGGTCGAGCGTTAGGTCTTGTTGTTCAAGAATACGTTGAGCGCGGTCTGCAAACCGTGATTCTGCCTCATATGCGTGCATAATTCTCATTCCTGTAAAAGAAAAAATGTAACAAAGACAATTCAGAGAAAAGCGAAAGCTATCAGACCAGTATTTACGCGCTATGCGCTATACTGTACTGTTTTGAAAATAATGTTAAATCCCTCGGCAAGCTCAGTACCATTGCGCATGATGTTCTCGTCATCGGCGGGAGAATGCCATTCCACGACAATAGAGCGTCCGGCAGCGTGCGCTCCCTCAGCAAGAGAAAAGAAATTGATGATATACTTTGCTGTGCTGGTATTGAAATATGAAAACTTGAACTTGAGCGTAATCGGACCGCGTGTCGTTCCGATGTAGCTCTGAAACCACGTCAGCACAGGGCGATAAAATTCATGTGCGAGGTCGGGAAACGATTCGCCCACCAGCCATAAATCGCCCGAAATAGGGTCGAAATCTATACGCGGGGTGTGTTCGGATTCTTCAATGTATAATTTTTCCATAACAGGTTCAATAAAAAATAAGTAAATGATATTCTGAAATAATGTGTACCAAAACACAAACAAAGAAATCTGTTAGTACTTCCCAGAAGATGCTTCGAGCGAAGTACGCACCCGCGCATTCAAGACAAAAAATTGTAGGTCATTTTTGTAATCGCGGACAAAAAATTCCAACGGATAATCACTGCGCCGTGCAATTTCAATCAACCCAACACCCGCTCCTTTACTGCCTTCTGGCGGGTCGTCAAGCAAACGCATTTTATACAATTTGTTTTGTGCGGCTTTGTCCATTGCGTTCAATTCATTGCACTGCTGTATAAGGCGTGAAGCGGTCTCGCGGGTAACGGCATTTCCTGAACTTATTGAGTACACGCTCTTTTCTTCGCTAAGAGTAATCACGCCAACGCCGTAGGGCTGCCCTTGTGCGTCGAGAGATTGCTCTGCCGAGTAGTGGCGTACATTTTGCGTTAATTCTACAAAGATACCAAATAAACTTTGAATTTGCGGCTCTTCTTGTGCTTGTTGTTTCAGCACCACCGATAATTGCGTCAGCATTGCCTGAGAAATTGTTCCCTTGAAGGCAAAGAGAATGCGGGCTGCATCCATCTTTTGGTAAAATTCCAACAAATCGGAAGTCATATGTGCATGGAAAAGAAAAGAGAAAAAGGACTTGAATTGACGGAAGAAATTATCGTGCTGCTAGGCGAATGCCCATCAGAGTAATATCGTCGCGTTGGGGTGTTATGTCTTGGTGCGCCGCAAGTGCTTGTTCAAGTCTGGTGCGCTGTGTTGCCATATCTTTGCTTGCAATATCGGTAAACAAGCGTTCAAGGCGTTCAGTGCCAAATTTTTCCCGCGTAATGCGGTTGTTTTGGTCGGCATAGCCGTCGCTGGTCAGATAGAGCATCGTAGGGCTGGAAAGGTCTAAATCAAGCCGTTTTGAGGAAAATTGCCGCTTTGCTTCGCGCTGAAAACCGCCCACAGGCTTGGTGTCGCCTTCTATGGTCAGTATTTCACCGTTCTGCACAATATACAACGGACGACGCGCTCCCGCAAACGTAATTCCGCTATCGTCAATGCGGCACAAACACACGTCCATTCCGTCCTGATTGCTGTCGATGTCATTTGTTTGTTTCAAGGCGTGTCGTATGGCATAATGCAATTCGGTCAAAATCCAGCCCGGACTGGTGATGCCTTTTTCCAAGACAATTTGATTCAGTAAGTCATTGCCCACCATGCTCATAAACGCACCCGGAATGCCGTGTCCGGTGCAATCTATCACGGCAACAAGAGTAGAAAATTCGCTGCGTTGGAGCCAGTAAAAATCACCCGAAATCATCTCCATTGGCTTGTAGAGAATGAAGTGTTCGCCAAGGGTTTCGGTGATTTCGCTTTCAAGGGGCAATATTGCGTGCTGAATCGTTTTTGCGTAGGCAATGTTATCGGTAATTTTCCCTGTAAGCTGCTCCAAATGGACGTTGCGCTCGGAAAGTGCTGTATTAGCTAATTGAATTGCCGCCGCTTGCTGCTCTAGCTCGGTTTGCTGCACCTGAATCTGCGCAAACGCGCTTGCATTCTGCAATGCCGTCGTTATGTACGCACTAATTGCCATCAGTAGTTCAACGTTTTCTGGCGGATAGCTATTTTTCTTCAAACTTTGCACACTAAACACGCCAATCACGCGCTCGCCCGAAATAAGCGGAACATAGACCAACGACGCGGGCTTCACGCCCACCAGCACGGGAATATCTTCATCGTTCATCACAATCGCTCGCCGCTCCAGCACACACCGCACCGCCGGACGATGCGTCTCGCTCATTTTGACGGTCGGAGGCGGAGCAAATTCGCCTTTTTCAATCAAAAAGCGCATTTTTATTGAGGATTCATGCGGCAGATAATCGCCAATATTCAGAATTGATGCGTCCATGAGCTGATTGATGTATTGGTATATCATCACAATCGCTCGCTCCATATTCAGGTTTGATGCGATTTCTGCACCAATTTTGCTAATTGCATGAATGCGTATGGTTTGTCGCTCAAGCTCTTCGTTTGTTGATTTCATGCGAGCATTCAGACGGCGAAGGATGATTGCGCCGACCAGCACACCAAGCAGCATTACTCCCACCACGATGAGCAGCCAGCGTTGGCGTGTAGCAATAATGGTTTGCGTTTGATTATCCTTGCGCAGAAGTTCGCTCAAGGACTGCTCGCGGTCAAGATTGTAAAGAGCTTCCAAGCCTGCCAGCTGCTGCGAACGCTCCAGCGTAGCGATAGAATCCCGCAAAGAACGAGCAAGTTTTGTATAACCAAGCGAGGTTTTTGTGTCGGATTGCTCATAAATTTTTGCCAATATTTCTGCCGAAGAAGTCGCAAATTCAAGCTGCCCAATGTTTTTTGCTGCTGCAAGTGCCTCGCGTCCGTAGCGCGTGGCATCGGTGATATTGTTTAATTCATATTCGGCTTTTCCAAGCCAGAGCATTGCCCGCGAGGAGTTGCGTTTGTCGCCGCTTCGGAGCGAGCGCTCCAGCATATCGTGGAAATACACCGATGCCGCCGCGTAATCTTTCAAGGCAAAAGCAAGCGTTCCCAAGCGATACACGGCAAAATTTGCGTCATTTCCGCGAATATTCGCGCTGTCCAGCACCTGCAAGGCAGCACGAAAATACTCTTTTGCACGGCTGATATTTCCTTGCTGCCGAGCAATATTTCCGTACAAATCTTCGACACCAGAAAGAGCAATAATACCAAAAGTCGAGCGGTCTTGCCGAGCCAAAACAATCGCAGAATCAAGATATACCAAGGCTTGTGCGGTATCGCTCCTTGCTTCATAACATTCGGCAATGTGCAGATAGACAGTTGCAGAACGTGCCTTTGTGCTTGTGTGTCGTCGAAATTCCGCAAGCGATTTCCGAAAATACTCTAGTGCCTTGTTCAAGCTGCCGATTTTCTGCAAGGCAACGCCCAAATCTTTATTCGATGCCGCCGCACCTAGCGTAATTCCAAGCTGCTCGAACAAGCGCAGTGCCTTGAATTGATTCGACAAGGAAAAAATATAATTGCCCTGATAGCCATATAAAATTCCCTTGTAATACATCATCCATGCCACTTGCGGGATATATTTCACTTGCTCAAAGCGCTCCAATGCTTGATTGTAAAAGCGCAACGCCAAGTCGTAATCGGCTTGGTAGAAATGCGACGAGGCAACGGCACGCTCAGCAAAGGCAAGCCCCAGCGTGTCGCGGAGGACATCAAAGCGATGAAGCGCGTCGTAGGCATATCGGCTGAAAAGAATGTTGTCGCGGTATTCATAGCGGCGAGCCACAAAACATAAGCCCCACGCCACGCCGCGCTCGTTGCTACTGCGTTGGGCGAGGTCGAGCAGTTCTTCTGCAACTGGCGTTGTTTCTGCTTCCGATGCACCGTAGCTTACCAATGCTGAACTGAGCGCGATGAGTGTTTCAATGCGCTCGCGTTCTGGAGAAGTTCTTTGCAGCTCGTTTCGCAGAGAGTCTATTGTCGTGGAAAGGCGCAACTGTTGGGCAATACTCACCTCGACAAGAGCAAACAACAATGCCATCACACCCACGCACAAAAACGCAGCAGAGCGCGAAAGCTGATAGGTGGCGCGGCATTCAGAGATACTCATTGCTGAGGAAAAATATGGGTACGGTGCGTGGGGGTTCAAAATTCCTATTGTTTACTCGTGTCTTTCTTTGTACCAAAAATATCGAATGGAAGACGTTTTTTGAGTTCATCTTTTGCTTTTTGTTCGAGTTCTTTTGCTTTTTTGTCTGCTTCGTCTTTTGCTTTTTGTTCGAGTTCTTTCACACGTTTATCCGCTTCGTCTTTCAATTTCTCTTTTGCTTTGGCAATTTCCTGCTCTGCAAGCCGCTTTGCTTCTTCCTGCGCAGCATCTACAACCTGCTGCACGGTGTTTTGCACACCCGAGAGCAAGGGCTGAATGATAGGATGCTCCAGCGTTCCACCGATTTTCACCGTTACGGGAATCGTCTTGGGCTTGAGCGCAGCAAGGTTCAAACCGCCGATATTTCCTAGCGCTCCCAGTGCGTCGGTGGGAAGTTTATCGGTCGGAATGATGAGATTTACCGTGTAATCAATAGACTTATCAATACCATTCGAGCCTTCAATCGTTACGTCGATATTGGCAATTTTGGTTTTGAACGGCTTCACATAAAAACGCCCATCTTTGATTTCGTAAAATGCACTCAGTTTTGCCAAACTCGGATTCTTCAAAATATCCAGTTTCAGCGTTTCGGCGAGCATATTGAATGGCGCAAAATTATCGAGTTTCAGCGTATTTGCACTGATACCGCCGTCGCTGTTGAAGCTCTCCCAAACGGGCATCAAATGACCGTCGAGGTCGCTTCTCATCGCAATTTTCGCACCGATTGTTCCCTGCAAATACTGTGCAAAGGGCGCAAATGCTTGCACGGAAACAAATTTTTCATATAACGACTGAATCCCGAAATCCTGAAGCTGCAAGGAAAATTCTGTTTTGGGCTGCAAGTGCGTTTGCGTATTGTACGCACCATTAGCAACCATGCGCCCGCCAAGCAATTTCACGCCGAGATTTTCAAAACGCAAAATTTTATCCTTCAGCGTCATTCTGCCCTGAATCTCCTGCATATCAAGATTCGAGAAGAGAACCCGCTTCATGTCCGCGCTCATCGTGAAATTGATATTTCCGGGAAATTCAATACTTGCAACGCTCGTATCGCGTGGCGCGGGGCTAGGATTGGTGCTGGGTTGCGGAGGTTGTGGCGCAGAGACTTTCGCGGAATCCTTTGGAGAATCCTTCATCCAAGGATTGCAGTCAAAATACGTGGAAGCAAGTGTTAATGAGCCTGTCAGCAAACTATCGTAGAGCGCGTAGCCAACGACGTTTTCAAGCTGTCCATTTGCCTGAAGGTCGCTTTTGCCGAGTTGGATGCGGCAATTTGAGAGCGTTGCTTTTTGGGTCGTAAAGTCGAGATTTGCCGCCGGAACGCCTATTTGCGAGGGATACGAGGAATCAGCATACACAAAATTCTCCACGCCCATTGTGCCAGAAACGTTGAAACGAGTGTAATCACGCGCTTTGACGGCAGAAAGCAATCCTGCAAACTTCACATCCGCCGCCACAACACCGCTTGGAATCTTGTCCAAGCGCGGATGCTCCACAAGTTGCTTCAGGTCGGCAACGTTAATTTTCCCCTTCACTGCGGCTTGCACATTTGGGTCGGAAAGCGGCGTAGATACTCGCATGGAAGCATCGAAAGGATTGCCCGCAAAGAGAACAGAAAATTGCTGCACCACCAACACCGTGTTATCCAAGCTGCCGCCCGCGCTGGAGGCTTCTGCATCCAGCATCACGCCCCGAAGCGCGGCAGGGAGCTTCGGATGCTCGGCAGAACCGTTTTGCACGAGTGCCTTTACCGAAAACGCAGGATAGGTGTTGTCGTTGTACACGCCCCGCACAAAGCCCATGAGCGATGCGGAGCCTGTGGCTTTGAGGTCGGCGAATTTTGAAGAATACATCGCAGGAACAATGGAGAGAAAGCTCTTGAAATCGCTATTGCGCGTGGTAAATTTTATATCAAGGTCGTAGTCGTCGCGGTCGTCGGGCATACCAAACGTGCCTTCAAAGCCAAGCGGTAGCTCGTTGAGCAGCAATTCATTTTCCTTGAAGGTGTAAATGCTTTTCTTCAAATCCATACCAATTTCCGCCGTAAGCCGCGCCGTTGCTTTGTTCATGTACGTCGAGCCGCCTTGGGCAAAGGTTATCGCGGCATCGGTGCGCGTAACGAGCGTAAATACGTCGTTAGCGAAATCGCCACTGCCCGTGTGGTTGATGTTGTCCAGAATAAAATCGCGCTCGGCGGCATCTTTGCGAAAATGAAACCGTCCGTTCGCAATAGAATAGCTCTTGAGCGCAAGGCGCAACGATGCTGTATCGGTAGAACTTTTCGCACCCGAACTTGGCTTGGTGATATTCCAATTTTTTGCATTGTCGTCAATGGCATGAAGAAAAATGCGCGGAGTATCAAGATTCAACGAATAAATTTTCAGGACACCTTCACGCAAGTACGCAAGCGGGTCGAACGCGACATCAATCGTTGTTGCCGAGAAAAGCGTGTCGCCCTCGAAAGGGGCTTGATTCGTCAGCGCGAGGTCTTGAAGGCGCACCGTTGCTCGCGGAAAGTTGCGCAGCAAGGAAATATCAACGTCGCGGAAGTTGAGCCGAGCGGTGATATTATTATTTGCCGTGTCCTTCACATATTGAACGATGCGGTCTTTGAAGAAAAGCGGCACCGCAGCCAGCACCACCACAAGAAGTAACGCGATAACGACAAGAAACGTGAGGAGTTTTTTCATTGTATTTTCCTAAAAAATCATATTAAAAATCACATTAAAAATCAACGCAACGCTGAGAAATACACGCGAAAGGTTGAGCCGTTGTTGAAGCATTAGAATCAAGCATGAGAACCAATGTTCGTGCCGAATTTCGCACTTTCCGCGCAGCTACACAAGGCTTTTTGTAGCAATGCGAGATTGTAAAAAAAATTGTAACTGGTCAGGTCTCAACCATGACGAGGGGACGCAGATGAAGATGATTGGATTGATAAAGATGATATTGATAAAAAAATCAGAGCGTGAAGGCAGACTTCATCCGTTGTTGATATGTTCTGCATTTTCATCATCTTCATCCATTCAATCATCTTCATCTGCGTCCCAAAAAAAATCATGACCTGACCAGTTACAAAAAATTGTAGTTTGTGAATGATTGCAGAAGGCTGCTCTTTCACCACGCTTGACCCCAAGCCCTCAATGTTTCACCTTTTCTGGAAAGATACTGTATGAAAATTGTCTTTTTTGATGCCCATGCCTTTGAACAAGAAGCGTTCGATTCGGCAAATAACAGTGTGCATGAACTCGTATTTTTGAAACCAAATCTGAATGCTCAAACAGCAGATTTGGCGCGAGATGCAGACGTTATTTCGATTTTTGTGAACGACAGTGCGTCTGCCGATGTGCTGGAAAAACTGGCTTCGCTCGGCGTACACCGCATCGCACTTCGCTCGGCAGGATTCAACCATGTTGATTTGAAACGCGCACAGGAACTGGGCTTCCGCGTGGCAAACGTTCCTGCGTATTCGCCATATGCCGTCGCCGAACACGCGATTGCGCTGATGCTCGCGCTCAATCGCAAGCTCATTCGCGCAAACAACCGCATTCGAGATTTGAATTTTTCGCTTGATGGGCTTGTCGGCTTTGATATGCACGGCAAAACGGCGGGCGTGATTGGCACAGGAAAAATTGGCGCGATTGTGGCAAATATTCTGCACGGATTCGGCTGCAAGCTGCTCTGCTACGACGTTCAGGAGAATGCCGAGCTGGTGAAATCAACGGGCGCGAGCTATGTTTCGCTCGACGAACTCTGCCGCACATCCGATATTATCACGCTGCACACGCCGCTTTTGCCCGCAACGAAATACATCATCAATGAGGAGCGCATCCGCCAAATGAAACGTGGCGTAATGCTCATCAACACGAGTCGTGGCGGGCTTGTCAATACGCGAGATGCCATCGAAGGCTTGAAAAACGGCACCATTGGCTACTTTGGGATAGATGTGTATGAGCAGGAACAAGGGATTTTCTTCCACGATTATTCCGATACCGTCTTGCAAGATGAAGTCATTGCACGACTTATGACTTTTCCCAATGTGCTTATCACCGGACATCAAGCCTTTTTGACGCATACCGCTCTGTACAATATCGCCGAAACAACGCTCTACAACGTGTCGTGCTGGGCAGAATGCAAGGAAACCGAACATGAATTGGCGGCAAAAAAGGAACACCCGTGAGCATCCACAAGCGGGCAAGTATGCCGCACCTCAGATGTAGTCCACCTTTGAGGTGGACTACATCTCGTTTCTTCACTTTTTGGTATGCAATAGACTTTATTCCGAATAGACTTTTTTACGAAACAAGGCAGCATGCTGCCTTGCTCCAAAATCCTAAAAACCTTATTCGAGATAAACTCTAATTTTTACCCGCTTTTGGTCTATCAGGCTTTCTACACGCGAAAGCCTTCCTCGCTCGGTAAATACTGCGTTGTGGGCAAGCGAATAAAAAATGTTGTGCCTTGCCCCAGTTCCGATTCAAAACGAATCGTGCCACGATGGGCATCAACAGAGCGTTTGACGATAGTAAGCCCCATGCCTGTGCCTTGGAGAACACCAACATTATTGCCTCGATAAAATAAATCGTATACGTGCGCATAATTTTCGGGGGGAATACCGATACCGTTATCTCGCACTTCAAGCAATAATGCACCGTCGGCGACTTCGACGCGCAGCTTGACGGTCGAGCGCGAAGAAGAAAATTTGAGCGCATTGGAAAGAAGATTACTGATGATAGAGCGCAACAAAACGGAATCCGCAGGAACAAGCATTTGTGCGGGGTCTGGCAGGAATTCTGTTTCGATGATGTGGTCGTTGCTATCGAATACCAATGTTTCTTTTATAGCTTCATTACAGAGTTTATAGACATCGGTGGGGCGCAAAAAGGCAATGATATTTTCCTTCATGCTGCGTTCAATAAAAACAACTTCATCCAGCAATTCCGTCATGCGGCGCACACTGCGTTGTATCTGGAAGTGCAGCTTTTGCCGCTTTTCTTCGACCATTTTGAGCGCACTTGCTTGTAGAATTTCAGAAGAAGAATAAATCACGGTCATCGGTGTACGAAATTCGTGCGATACCACCGTCACAAAGTTTGCCTTGAGTTTATTTAGTTCTTGTTCGCGCTGCAAGGCAATGCGTGTTTCCTCCTGTGCGCGGCGTAGCTCGGTAATATCTATTGCCGTTGTGATGAGAAACATATCGTTGTTTGGCATAATAAATTTTACCGTCGTGAAATACAGATAAAATTCCTTGCCCGACCACGTGATAAAATGCCGCTCGCCGTGCATTTGCCGCTCGTGGTCGTTTGCGACAAAGCGCACCAAACGTTCAGAGGCTTCTCGGCGGTCACTTTCTTTGTAGAGGACAGAGAAATGCTTTCCCAAAAGGTCATCGGCTTTATAGCCGAACATATCACAAAATTTTGGATTCAAGCGAATATATCGCCCTGAGTGGTGCAAGAGCGCGATTCCCACATCAACACTTTCCACCACAAGCGACAAAAACTGCTCGCTCTGCCGAAAGGACAGCTCCGCTTCTTTGCGCACAAGCACCTCGCGGCTTAGTTCTCTGTTCAAACGTTCTAGCTCTTCGGTGCGCTCGCCAACACGCTTTTCCAGTTCTTCATTCAAGATGCGAATTTCTTCATCGTTTCGCCACAACTCAGCAATTTCGCCCAGTGAGCTTTTCAGGTGGTCAATTTCCATCATCGGTGCGGTAATGTCTTGCAGCGTCAGGACGAGTATTTCCGTGCCATCTGAGGTGCGCATCCTGCGGGCGAGCGGATGCAGAACACGAAAGGTATCGCCCTGCAAGCGGCATGGAATCAGGCGTTCAAAGGCGGCAAAGGTTTCAATGTGCGGATGCACCCAATAGTCCTCAAAAGCACGTTGAAATTCTGCGCTTTGCACGGTCTCAAACCACGGGCGAATATCCTCACCGAGCAGAGCCTGTGCACCGAGTTGCGTCCATTCAACAAGCTGCGCATTCCAAATGTGTACCGTGTAGTTGCGGTCGAGCGCAAGCACACCAACACAGAGCATATCAAACGAAGAGCGTTCTTGAATGGTCATACGAATCAAGGATGAGGGATGAAAATTGAAGGCTAAAGGAAAATATAATTTCATTCCTGAGTTTTGAGCCGGAGCGAGTGCAAGGCTTCGAGCGGAGTGAGCATTTCGTCGTTGGTCAGGCGATAGCGCACAGGCGTAACCGAGACGTAGCCAGCTTTCATCGCGCCTTCGTCGGTGTCTAATCCGCTATCGGTGGAAGTATATTTCCCTGAAAGCCAGTAGTATTCGCGTCCCATCGGGTCTTTGCGCTGCTCGTAGGCATCTTCCCAGCCCGATGTTCCTTGCGATGTTACGCGAATGCCCTTGATGTCGGCAAGCGGAATATTCGGTACATTGACGTTCAAAATTGTATCGCTGGGAATACCAAAACTGTGGAAACGAGATGCAATCAGGGCTGCATATTCGGCGGCGGGCGTGGCATCGGCGCGGTGGTCGAGAGAATCCAACGAAACCGCCATGGACGGCACACCCATCATCATTCCTTCGCTTGCGGCAGAAACCGTGCCAGAATACAAGATATTTTTTGAAGTATTCGAGCCGTGATTAATGCCCGATACCAGCAAGTCTGGCGGCTCGGACAGCAGCGAACACACCGCAAGTTTCACGCAATCGGCGGGCGTTCCATTGATTGCATAGCCGAACACACCGCCCTCACGGCGCACTTTCGTGGCGCGAAGCGGGTCGCTGACGGTCAGTGCGTGTCCGACTGCGCTTTGCTGGCGGTCTGGCGCAACGACCGTTACCGTGCCAATCTTTGCCAGCGCTTGTGCCAGCGCGAAAATGCCGGCGGAGTCTATGCCGTCGTCGTTTGTTACAAGAATCTTCATAATGAAATACGGTGATATGTTGTAGTATGAGTTTTTTACTCGTGCTATTTCATGCGGCTTCTCGGCTTTTCCCAGATGAACAAACCTTTGCCGTGAATACCGTCAATACTATCGCCCAAAAGACTATTTTATCAATGAAAACCTAAAGACTACGTAATAAAGATAATTTCTAAGATACGGCTTGTTCATTTCTCGCACAATGATTTTTCGTGATTTTTCTTCTTACGTTTCGGGGTCGTTGGATGCGCTCCTTTTGTCAATAAATCTGAGCTTGGTGCTATACTAAAAATGGTAGGACTTTCGCAAAATATGTGGAGTGCGGAATTCATTTCGCATAATGTACTGGCTTCTCAGATGATTGCGGAATATATTTCGCAATCCAATATGCTCGTTT
The DNA here is from genome assembly GCA_004292595.1 of Candidatus Kapaibacterium sp. Taxonomy (GTDB): domain Bacteria; phylum Bacteroidota; class Ignavibacteria; order Kapaibacteriales; family UBA4661; genus PH2015. The sequence continues at coordinate 77,473 of RDXM01000082.1, forward strand.
GCGAAAGTCCTACACATATGTCCGTGATGTGCATTTGTACGGCTGCTCTCCAGCAGAATCATCCACTTTGCGCGAGGACTTGAGCGGACGAAAAAACCGTTTCCCTCGATAACGGCATTGGCATTCCCTGAGCATTGGCGGCGGATGCCGTCAATGGCAAATGAGTAGGATTTATTCGGCAAATTACTCAACGACTGATTTTAGCTCGTTAAGCAAATATTCACCAACAGAAAAAGCCGCATGAATACTTGTATTCATGCGGCTTTTTTTGTTCGTCAAAGTAACGTGAATTGCCTGAAAATGCCGCCGTTTTTGCCCCCAATCAAGAAAGCCTAGACGAGAAATAAGGGCTACTGTGGTTTCATGGCGGTCCCGAGAGGACTCGAACCTCCGACACCAAGTTTAGGAAACTTGTGTTCTGTCCAGCTGAACTACGGGACCATATAAGAAATACTTCCCACCATCACGAGGCGGCATCAGTGAATGACATCGGTAGGCTGAAGAAAAATACGACGGCCAGGAGCAGCAAGGCTAGCAGCACTAAACAGCACATCACCAACAATTTTTTTGACGGCATCAAGAGCAATCGGTTGCATACCAGTAATGATACATCGGTCAATAATTTCTTCACGCTGATCGTGGGCAATAACACCAAGCTCAGTAAGTTGAATCAGGTATCCAAGCACATCCGACGAAATAAACATTTTTTCAAACTCATGCAAAACGCGGAAGGAAAAAGGATTGCCTTCCAATGCCGAGTTCAAGTAATCGCGCTCGGAGCCTGTCCTATCCACTATCCAGCTAAATGCAGTGGAAATCTCCATTTGCGAGTAGCCTTTTTTGCTGAGGGAATGTACAGTGCGCTCGTTGATGGCGTGATTATTTCTCAGCTCGGACATCAAATACACAATAATTTCAACGATATGTTCTTGCATACAAGTCTCCATGACAACTTCAGTGCTTGCGCACTTCTCAAAAATACTGATTCTACATCTTCAACATATTTGGGAATGCGTGATTTTACGAAATAACGACACTACACTATACAACGATACTACGACACGAAATTATGCCATATACTTATCTTCTAATTTGCTCATATTGGTACGGTCTTCTGCCTTTGCATCGTCGTAGCCAACAAGATGCAACGTGCCGTGCGCCGCGAGGCGCGAAAGCTCGTTGGTGAGTGAAACGCCGTACTCTTTGGCTTGCCGACGCGCTGTATCAATACTGATGTACATTTCTCCGTCAATATCTTCATCTTCGAGAGAGAATGTGATAATATCAGTCGGATAGTCGTGCTGTAGAAATTCTTTGTTCATTGCATGAATACGCATATCATCAACGACAACGACGCTCACACGTGCCTCTAAGATCTTTTCACCATGAAGCACATTTTCAATCACGCGCTGCATTTTCGCACGAGGAATTGGCTTATGAGCAGTGTCGTTGAAAATGTGAATTTCAAATTTCATGGCAAATTTTTTTAGTACTTTTTTCTTTACTTTTTCACATAATTTTTCCACAAAAAAGCTAATTGCGCAGTGCGGAGTCCATTTCGCATTCCATTCGGCACTCTACTATGCTCGTTTGCCAACGCCCTGCTTTTACACAAGCACAGCTTCTGCAACTGATAGTTGCATAGACGACATCAATAGGCGTGGGTCAAGATCTGTGAAATCAGCAGAAAGATTATGCCGACGGACGTTAGTAAACATCGAACACGTACATTGCTTACCAACAATTAAACCCGAAATGAGGTCGTTCTTTTCACTAATAAAAATCAGTTCGTCTGGCTCAAAAACCATAAAGACCGTACAGGAATGTAATTCAAAATATCCATGCTGTGTTTGTGCGATAACAAGCGTAGCACGTGTGTCGTCACCCATATCCACATTGTTAGAAACATTGAGTGTAAGAGATTGGCGGGTTTGCGTGTTCGCAAGTGTGAAGAGATATTCTCCGTCAGTTTCATGCGGTGTCGCACCCAAAATTGCACTCATAGTGTGAATATCTTCCGCGCTAAAGGCAAAATCGGAAAAGGAAGTCATCATAGTATTCAATGGTCAATGTTTGGGAAAATGTGCATAGTTCACGTATTTTTGCTATTCTACGATATTGTGAGCAAATTGTTACTATGAGCCTCAAAATAGCGTCAATACTCGTGCTGTATCTTTCTATTGTGTCTCTTTGGTTACCATCTTGCATAACAAACAAGCACCTAAAATAGGAAATTTTTACGATATAACCGCATTTGCTCCTTCACTAACGAAACATCTTTTTGCTTTGAACCTGTCAATTTTTTTTACCATTTTCCCCAATGTTTTCCCCATACTTTTCCCTAGCTTTCCCCCAAAAATCACTCCATCATAAACGTCAAGTAATCAGATTTTTTTAGTGAATGCCCGAATCGGCACAACTACACTATTTCCCAGCATTCATCGTTCTTTATTGAGAAAATTCTTTTGTGATGTGCAGTACCAAACTCTGAAAAAATATTGCGTTGCGGCTGCGCACATTCCTTCCATTTTTCCTTTTTGAAGAATGCTACCATCGTTCACCACAATTTCGATTGCTGTTGTCTATCACAGTGCCTTTGGACACACGAAAAAGCTCGCCGAAGCAGTCGCACGCGGAGCCGCACAGCCCGTCAATTCTCACGTGCATCTTATTCGCGCCGAAGAAGCAAGCGAGCATTGGGACACACTCAATGCGGCTGATGCTCTCATTTTTGGCTCACCAACCTACATGGGAGCAGTGTCGGCGGGCTTCAAAGATTTTATGGACAAAAGCGGCAATCTTTGGCTCAAACAGCGTTGGCGCGATAAACTTGCCGCTGGATTCACCACCTCTGGCAGCTACAATGGCGATAAACTTGCTGTGTTGCAGCAGCTTGCTGGATTCGCCGCGCAACACGGTATGATTTGGATTAGCCTTGGCTTGAAGCCAGGCGATGCCGAAGAAGATGGCGCAAATACCCACGTTCTGAACCGATTAGGCAGCTACCTTGGTGCAATGGCACGCTCGGTGAACGACAGCCCCGAAGTAACGCCCCCACAAGGCGACCTCGACACCGCAGAGTTCCTCGGCAAGCGTGTTGCGGAAATGGTTTATCGCTTCAAGAGCAAAGAATAGCATTGGAAAAAATTTCTTGGATAGAAATTTCTTGGATAGAAACGGTGCTTGCGTGTAATTTACCAGAGATGTTTCGCCCAATTTTTCGATTCATTTCTTTCATACAATGCGCAATTTTTTCCCATTCCTTACTGCACTGCTGTTCTGTATTTTTCCCAAGACTGCGATTGCTCAAAGCCCCATAAATCCTCGCTTTGACGATGAATATTTCCTAAAAGCACGAATATATTTTCACGAGAATTTCGACCTTGAGGCTGCCGAAGAATCTGGCGTAGAAGTCGAGCATAGCGTGATAAAAGGCAAGCTCTACGTGGAAGGCGTTATCAGCCGAACAACGCTTCAGGTCTTGCGTTCAAAGAATGTGCGTGTGCAGGTTCTTGTGGAAGATGCTGCCAAAGAGGCGGAAAGCCGCGCTGCACGGTACTTTCAGCGCACGAGCAAAGAAGCAGCCCAGTACGCCCACAACAACACTCCGCGTAACTTCAAGCTCGGCAGCATGGCGGGCTTTTTTCGATTGACAGAGATTTATGCAGAATTTGCCAAAATGCGCGAGATGTTTCCGCGCTTTGTCAGCGCACCAGAAGCCATCGGAACATCTGTGGAGGGCGCACCAATTCAGGCGTACAGGATTTGTTCGCCAGAAGCAGCAAGCGAGAAAAAGCCTGAAATTCTCTATACGTCGGTGCATCATGCGCGAGAGCCGGGCGGCGCAGCATCGCTTATTTACTACGCGTGGTGGCTTTTGGAGCAAGCAGCAGATGGCAATGCAGAGGCGCAGTATTTGCTGCGTCATCGGCAATTGTTCCTTGTTCCTATGGTGAATCCTGACGGGTATTTGTGGAATCAAAGCACAAATCCGAATGGTGGCGGGATGTGGCGCAAAAATCGCCGCTTGAATCACGACGGCTCATATGGTGTGGATTTGAATCGGAATTACGGCACAAATACCTTCTGGAACGCACCAAATAATGGCTCTTCCACCAATCCTCGTAGCGACACCTATCGCGGAACAGAGGCGTTCTCCGAGCCAGAAACACAAGCACTGCGCGACTTCTGCGAGCGTCGGGCATTTCGCACTGCCATTAACTTCCACACCTTTAGCAATTTGCTCATTTATCCCTATTCCTACATCGACCGCGAAACCCCTGATTCTACCTACTTTCGCGCCCTTACCGCCGAAATCACAAAAGATAATCTCTACTCTGCCGGACGCGATATGCAGACCGTCGGCTATGCCGTGCGCGGTGGCTCGGACGACTGGATGTATGCGGGCTTGAGCGGCGGACGAAAAATAATGGCATACACGCCTGAGGTGGGTACGCCCGACGATGGCTTCTGGCCCTCGCCAGACCGCATCATTCCTCAATGCGCCGAAAATCTTTCTACTAATCGCATGACAGCATGGAGCGCGGCAGTGAATCTGCGCCCCGTGCAGAGCTACGTCCGCGAGAATCCGCAATCAGGTGCGACGCGGCTTGTGGTGGAGGTGCAAAATATCGGCATCCAAAATGCGCAGGAAGCCTCCAGTCTTTCAGCACGAGCATTGGTGCGGGGTGTGAGCTTTGTTCGCTCGGAGCGGAGTATTCGTGCGCTGCGCTCGACCGAGCTTGTGCGCGAGGTGTTCGACATGGTTTTCGATTCCAACATCAACAACGGCGCAATTATTCCGACGGAAATTATCATTACCCAAGAACAAACACCACGCCGCGATACCGTGTTCGTGCAGGTGCGCGAGGCGGAGCGCGTGAATCTTTTTAGCGAAGCCAAAGACACCGATAAGTGGCAATTAGGACGCTGGGCGGCTATTGCCGACCCGCTTACAGGCGCACCAGCACTCACCGACAGCCCACAAGGATTGTATCGGTCGAATGACAATAATTTTGTGCAGCTTGCGCGTCCCGTGAGCTTGGCGGGCTTGCGCTCGGCAACGCTCGAATATCAAGCACGGTGGTCGGTGGAATCCAACGGCGACCTCGCCGTCGTGCAGGTTTCCGACGATAATGGTCTTTCGTGGCGATACCTGCGCACCTCGCTTATGAAGCCGGGTACGTTTGTACCAAGTGTTGGCGAGCAGGGCTTTGGATACGATGGCAATTTTCCGCAATGGATTCGCCAAGAATATCCGCTTGATGCGTGGTTGGGCAAAAATGTGTTAATTCGTTTTGGTATTATTTCCGATAATGGTGCGGTGTTTGATGGAATGTACGTCCGCGATATGGCTCTACGCCTCTATCGGGATTCGCTTTCGCCGCGCATTGTCAGCAATAATCTTCAAGCACCACGCCTTGCGCCAAACACAATCGAGCAAGGAAATGAAATTCGCATTGACCTTCCACTTATGAGCCTCGACACGCCTGTAGATGTGCGCCTTGTCAATGCGATTGGGCAGCAGGTGCTTCAGCTTACGGGCATCAATGCCGCTAACGACGGAACAATTTTTCTCCCAACAAGTACACTTGCCCGAGGGCTGTATATTGCTGAAATCCGCATGGGAACAAACCTGACGCGCGAGAAAGTTTTGCTCAAATAAACTCCACAAGTATCCGCCTTTGGCTTTCTCCTTTTGCCTTTATTTCTTTGCCTTTTTATGACTCTCATCACACTCGACCACCTCGAAAAACGCTATGATAATGGTTTTGAAGCCGTCAGGAATCTTTCGTTGCGCTTAGAAAGCGGGAAGTTTACCGTGCTTCTTGGTCCTTCGGGATGCGGCAAAAGCACGACTTTGCGCATGATTGCTGGCTTGGAGAGCATTACCGCAGGAGAATTGCGTTTTGATAATGAGCGGATGAATGAGGCGTTGCCGAAGCATCGAGATATTGGCATGGTATTCCAAAACTACGCGCTCTACCCGCATTTAAGCGTGTTTGAGAACATTGCTTTTCCCCTGCGCTTGCGCCGTGAAGCGAAGGCAGACGTTGATGCGCGTGTCCGCGAAGTAGCAGGAATGACGGGATTGGCAGAGCTTTTAGACCGTAAACCGAAAGAACTCTCTGGCGGTCAGCGCCAGCGCGTGGCTCTCGGGCGAGCAATCGTGCGAAAGCCGCGTGTATTCTTGTTCGATGAGCCATTATCAAATTTAGATGCCCAACTCCGAACCCAAATGCGCGTGGAAATAAGCCGCTTGCAGCGCGTTGTCGGCTCGACGGCAGTGTATGTAACGCACGACCAAACCGAAGCAATGACAATGGCAGATACGATTGTGGTGATGAATAAAGGGGAATTACAACAAACTGGCACACCGCAAGAAATCTACAACAACCCCGCAAATCGCTTTGTTGCTGGCTTTTTGGGTAGTCCAACGATGAATTTTTTTGAGGGAAATTTTTCGCAAACGCCGCAAGGATGGCACTTTCAGGAGCAGGATGGAATGAGGCTGCATCATGCACAAAGCACGATTTTATCAGCATTTCAAGGAAAAGCTACGCTCGGCATTCGCCCTGAAAACATAGCATTTACGCCATTTGAGAACGATGCTGCGAGCGATTTTGCAAACGGTTCGGCAGAACACGCCTTATCATTCTCTGCCAAAATTGAACGCATTGAGTTTCTTGGTAATGAAAAGCTCGTCTATTTTAGTACGCAGGCTGAATCACCTGCTCCGCTCAAAGTCTTGAGAGCAAGTATTGGTGGGGCTTCTGCGGATATTGGCGCGAAGCGCACACTTTTTGTGAAACAAGACGCGTCCACCTTTTTTAATGAGCGTGGAGAGCGAATAGATTGCCGATAATTGTTGCTTGCGCCTCACGTCTTGCCTGTTTTTAGCCCTGCCGCTCTACCGCGAAGAAACGGTAGAACGGCTTCGGCACAAGTGTTGTGGCTATCGTTTGCCCACAGATTTTTGCTCACGCATTATTTCAAATAACTATTTCAAATAATTCTGCTGAATGTGATAAATCGTTTCTTGGATATTTCGTGTGCGGACGGGGTCGCCAATGGTTACGCATTCCCACCCGCCATCGTCATGGCGAATGAGTTTTGCCAGTATCATTGAAACATACCCTTTAAAGCGTTCTTCGGCAGCAATATTGTAGGTGGCAAGTATAGAATCAACGCGGTCGGCAACGCCTTCAAACAAGCGAATTTTTGCATATGGAATCGTTGAGAAATCTTGCCCTTTGTACGAATTTAGATACAAAAAAATACTGCTCACACGCGGCGAAATGGTGGTTAAGTCTATTTGAAGAACTTCATTATCCAAATCATCGTCGCCGTTGCGGTCGCCCACGAGGTCGTCGCCACTATGCGTGATTGCGCTGTCTTTGGAGCGGAGCTGCTGATAATACACCGTCTCAATATACTCACCATTGGCGGCAAATAACGACGCGCTGCCGTCCAAATCCACTGCCACCGAGCGCGTCCGCTCTTGCTTGAATAATCCCAAAAACGACGATTCGGAATGCTGGGTGATGATGCCCCAATTCAGCCCGATACAAACGTGGTCGAGCCGTTTCCCGTTTTTCTGTAAGGATATTTTTGAACCTTTGGTAAGACTAATACCTGCTGATTTTGTGAGGTTGATTGCCATGAAAGTCTCGTATTTCTCGGTGAAGTGGTTGTGGTACTGGGTTCTGAAATGTAGTGCTGCTCTGCCGAGCATTTACGCATATTTGTCCACATATGCCTGCAAGCCAATTTTTGTCCCGATTCCTGATGCAACAAAATGCCATTCTCCGGCTTCTTTTTGTAAACGACCGAATTCTACTTCTGTTGCTGTCGGGTAAGTATGCTCAAGGTCGTAGCGCAAAATTTCGCGGTTGGAATCCACATCTACAAGGCGAATATAGGCGTTATGCACCATGCCAAAGGTTTGATTTTTGTTTACGCCTTCGTGCATCGTTACGGTAACCAAAATCTCTGCAATGCGTCCATCAAGCAAGCCAAGATGCGCCATGATAAGCTCATCGTCGCCCTCGCCAATACCCGTGCGGTTGTCGCCTGTGTGCTGCACTGCGCCGTCGGGAGATTTCAAATTATTGTAAAAAATAAAAAACTCGTCTTGCGGAAGTTTACCATTGGCGTTCAGCATAAAGACAGACGCATCGAGGTCGAGACTGCTACCAGGCTGTATATCCCAGCCAAGACCAATGTAAATTTTCTTCAGTGCGGGCTCTGATTTCGTAAGATTAACACGCCCGCCTTTTTGTAAGGAGATTGTCATGTTTCTTTAAAGTTTTGAGTGGTAAGTTTTGAGTGATATACTAAAAACGGGTAAAAATTGCATATCAAAAAGTGAAGGAAATGAGATGTAGTCCACCTTTGAGGTGGACTACATCTAAAGCACCAAACCTTTTTTAGTATAAGTTTTGAGTGGTAAGTTTTGAGCGATGAGTTTGTAGATGAAGGCGTATAGAATCTCGTTCTTAGCAACTTAAAACTCAGCACTCAAAACTCAACACTCAAAACTGTGCTGTTATCCAAGTTCTTGCAATGCTTGTTCTGCTTGTTCTTTGTTCGGCGGCTTGCCGTGCCATTCGTAGCGGTCGTGCATGAAGGAAACGCCTTTGCCCATGAAGGTTTTGGCGACAATACACGTTGGTTTGCCGATTTTTTGTGCGCGATTCTGCTCGAAGAAATCAAACGCACGATAAATGTCGTCGGTGTTGTGTCCATCAATTTCAATGGTCTCAAAACCAAAGGCAACGCATTTATCAACAATCGGATAGACGCTCATAATTTCTTGCACGCGCCCATCAATTTGGCAATCGTTATTGTCAATAATCCAGCAGAAGTTGTCCAATTTCAAGTGCGCTGCCGACATTGCCGCCTCCCAGACCGAGCCTTCTTGCAGTTCGCCGTCGCCTGTCAGCGTGAAAATTTTGCGGTCGCTTTTGTCCAAATGCAAATCGCTGATTGCCATGCCAACCGCAATCGAAATGCCGTGTCCGAGCGAGCCAGTCGAGGTTTCAATGCCCGGCAAGTGCATATCCAAGCCCGGATGCCCCTGCAAACGCGAACCAAATTTGCGCAAGGTGAGCAATTCCTCTTTTGGGAAAAATCCAGCATTGGCGAGCGTTGCGTACAAGCCCGGACACAAATGCCCTGCACTCAGCACAAAGCGGTCGCGCCCTTGCCACTGGTAATCATCTGCCTTGTAGCGCATAATGCCACCAAAATACAAGACCGCAAAAATATCTGCCAAGCCAAGCGGTCCGCCTGGATGACCAGAGCCTGCAAGAACAAGACTGCGAATGACATCGCGCCGAATTTCTTGCGCAATCTCAGTAAATTCCGCGTACTCTGCTGGAGAACGTCGTTTGTTTGCAAATGCCATGATACACGTAAAAATGAAGGTGAAGGTAAAAGGTGATTGCTATTGAAAGAGCGATTATCGCAGACGCACCACCCATGCACCTGCAAAGCCATACCGCTCTGCATCTTGTTCGGCTTGGCGCAAATTATTGTACAAACCAAAGCGCACACGATACAAAAGCTGTCCGCGAATAAGCTGCGAACTCATGCTGGGATTCACAAAACCTCGCTTGCGCAAGCGTTCTACCCAATCTTCCGCATCGGCTTGCGAGGGGCTTGCATAGACTTGTATTGCGAATACGCCATTGCTCGTGTAGGGGGCGTTTGGCTTTTCAAGCGGTGCTTTGGGTAATGTGCTTGTTTTTGCCAGACCTGATTTTTCTCCGCTTGGTTTTTCTCCATTTGGTTTTTCTCCATTTGGTTTTTCTCCACGCGCCTTTGCCGCACTTGCTTCTGGGTTGTTTACCTTCATGGCACTTGCTTTGCTTGGATTTCCCTTTGCCTCAGGAACAATGCTTTGCGAAGCAGTTTTTGGCGCATCTTCTTTTGCTACTACCACAGGTTTTGTTGATGAGGATTTTTCTGACGGTAAGGCTGCTGGCGTGGTTTTTATTGCCGCCGAAGAAGTTTTTCCTTGTGGAGATGAACTATGTGATTGTTTTGTGTCAGAAGATTGCGCTTGAGAAGCCACTGGTGTTGAGCTTTTGGAAGAGGTTGTCTTTTCAGCATTTGTCTTTGGCGAAGCATTTTTCTGAGAGGCTGTATTGGGTACATTCCTTGATGAAGCATCATTCGGTGCGTTTGATACATTTGATGCAATGTTTGAGGAAGTATTTCCAGCATTACTCGAAGAATTAGGCACAGCACTATTGACGGCGTTCAAAGAGTCTTGTGCTGCGACGGTCATTCTCGATGCGCCTGATTGCGTGAGGTCGAGCGGAACAACGCCGCTATCTGCCTGTGCGCTTACAGCAGTAGCAGAGGACGCACTGGTATTGCTCTGCGGCTGTTTGCTTGGATTAGTACCTGCATTGGTATTAGACAAAGCGGCATTGTGCGAAGAATTTTCTGAAGAAACTCCTGAAGAAGCGTCTGAAGAAATATCTGCATTGATTGGCGGCTGGGGCTTTCCTGTCAGCTTGCTCCAAGCATCCTGTCCCGCCAGACGCAGCGAGGGATTACGCCATGCGAAGAAGCCCGCCAGCGATAGCGCACCGAGCAAAAGACTCATCACTATTGCTGCAATGACACGTCGTGAGCGGAGTGCTTCATCTCCAAACTGGTCGCTACCTTTTGGGTGGTCTTTTTTACGATGTTGGTGGTCTAACAGTTCTTTTTTGCGCAGTTGGCGTTGTTGCTCGCGGACAATCTCTGATTCACTTGGAATGGAAATGACCGTGCGCTCATTTGCCTCGCTATTGATGACATTGCTTACATTGCTTACATTGGCTGCCAAGTCTTCTAAACTGAGTGCCGATGAGCTTGCCAGCCCAGCAGTTGAGGAAGCAGCTGGTGGTGATTGGCTTTCAAAAAGATTGGCAGTGAGCATATCGGCAAGGCGTTGTGCTTCGCTGAGTGGTTTTGCTGCTTCTTTGCCGTCCTCTGGCGGTGTTTCCTTAGGAAAGCCTTCTCTGCTCGTTTCAGGAGTATTGACTGCTTGATGTGGTACAGAAACGACCTCTGGCGCAGGAAGAGAAACATCCGACGTTTCTTCTTGGCTCACCACAAGAGTATCATTATTGCTTGCAGATAGTTCTTGCAGAGATGTCTGCGGTGGCGAGGGTAGTTCTTGGGCAAAAAGTTTTTCCGATTCTCGCGCAAATAACCCCGCTAAGGTTTCTTCTTGATACGTTTGTGGCGGCGGAAGCTCGGTTGCTGTCGGCGGCGGCGGAAACTTCGTATTGGTAAATGCTCCAAAAGATTCCATATCCGCATCAAATCCGCTTCGAGCTTCATCGGCGAAGAAATGAGGATTGGTAGGCTGTTCCAGCGATGGGTGCGCTGGTTTTGGCAAAGAATCATCACGTTCAATCATAGCAATTTGGCAATAAAACAATCAAAATAGACAATCAAATGGATACCAAGAATGCACAGAGAATATCATGCCAAAACAATTCCCTTCACAACGATATTCTCTACAAAGATACGGCAAAAGTCTCATCTTCACAATGCAGATTCTCCACGACACCAAGAGAATACAGATTATTCAGAACACGCTCGCTGTGCTTGATGTATTCATCAATCATTATTTATCAAAAAGATAACGAAGAAAAATCAATCTTGTTTATCCTGCTCGGTATTTCTCCATGATACCATCTTTGCAGATATTTGGTAGATATTTGGCGTATATTTGGGGTTCAATCTCACCGTACTTTCCATTTTTTTATATTCGCTATGAATTTTTCCCGCATAAGCCTTTTTGTATCAGGTTTTATCGGTATTTGCGCTCTTCTTCAGGGGATTTCTTCGCCCATGCCGCTTCTTCCTTCGACAGCACAACGCACCACAACAGCCGATGAATGCTGCTCGGTGAAGCCTATCTCCGCCAATGAAGCAACCATGCGCTTTGCCGCTTTTGCTAGCGACGGCGCATTTCGCTTCCAGCACGACGAACCTCTCAACACGCCGCCAATGCTTGCCTTGAAAGGTAAAACTCTTGTTGTGAAAAGCACCGACGGCAAAGAATGCTTCGCCTACGACACCGCTCCACAAGCCGCCTCGTCAGGAAAAGCCGTCCTTTTTGTGCTGCACGAATGGTGGGGCTTGAACGACCACATCAAGCAAGAAAGCGATATGCTGGCAGAAACGCTCGGTGTGCGGGTTCTTGCGCTGGACTTGTACGACGGCAAAGTAGCCACAACCCGCGATAGCGCAGCAAAATATATGCAATCCTGCTCGCCAGAACGTGCGAAAGCTATTATTTCAGCATTTGTGGGCGCAGTCGGAACGCAAACGCGCATCGGTACAATTGGATGGTGTTTTGGCGGTGGCTGGTCGCATCAGGCAACATTACTTTTGGGGAAGCAAGGAGCGGCGTGCGTGATATACTACGGTATGCCCGAAACCGACCCCGCAAAACTTGCCACGCAAAGCGCACCAACGCTCGGTATTTTCGCAAAACAAGAGAAATGGATTTCTCCTGAAGTCGTTGCAAAATTTGAAACCGCAATGAAAACTGCGGGCAAGCCTCTTGAAATCAAAACCTTCGATGCCGACCATGGTTTTGCCAATCCGAGCAATCCAAAACACAACAAAGAATATACCGAGCAAGCACGGGCATTGGTCGTGGAATTTTTTAAAAAGCATCTCCTTCAATAGGTGCATTGATGTTTGCTAGAGATGAAGGTACGGTATTCTTGTGCAGAAGGATAATTTTCCGCATAATTCTTTTCCTCATTCCTGCAAAGCATCGTATCTTGCGCCCCTGTAATGCTGTGCTTTGTTTGAGTTAGGTGTTTTTTCATATGCAAAGCACAACATTCGGACTCGTTCATTCTTTTCCATCTCGCATTGTTTCTCGAATGAAAACGACAAAAGGTATTATTCTTGCTGGCGGAAGCGGTACGCGCTTGTATCCTCTGACGGCAATGTTTAGCAAGCAGCTTCAGCCAATTTACGACAAGCCCATGATTTATTATCCGCTTGCAACGCTGATGCTGGCTGGCATTCAAGATATTCTCATCATTTCCACTCCCATCGACACGCCCAATTTTGAAAAGCTGCTTGGCTCTGGCGAGCAGTGGGGAGTGCGTATTTCCTATAAAGTGCAGCCCGAACCCAAAGGCATTGCGCAAGCATTCCTCTACGGTAAAGAATTTATTGGCAACGATGATGTGTGCTTGATTCTGGGCGATAATTTGTTTTATGGAAAACTCAACTTCCTCCGCAACGCGCTTGAACACAACACAGGCGGCACAATTTTTGGCTATCAGGTAAACGACCCCGAACGCTACGGCGTGGTCGAGTTCAGTGCAGATAAGCGCGTGGTGAGCATTGAAGAAAAGCCTGCAAAACCAAAATCGAATTACGCGGTGCCTGGTCTGTACGTGTATTCATCGGACGTGGTGCAGATTGCTGAAAACTTGCAGCCCAGCCCGCGTGGCGAGTTGGAGATTACCGATGTCAATAACACCTATTTGCGCGAGCAACGCCTGAAGGTCGAAATTATGGGGCGCGGCATTGCGTGGCTGGACACGGGAACGCCCAAAAGCCTCTTGGAAGCAAGTATGTTCATCCACACGATTGAGGAGCGGCAGGGCTATAAAATCGCGTGTTTAGAGGAAATTGCATGGCAGCAAAAATTTATTGACGAGGCAGGTTTTATGCGGACAATGGAGCGTTTGCCCAAAAGCCCCTACAAAGAATATTGCTTGCGGATTTTCCAGGAAAGCACGGAACAAGGCTAACGGCAAACAATCATCACGCAGAAATGCTGGTATGAATTTGATATTGAATTTATTGACAAAAAGGATGCAGACATGGCAAAAAATCTCGACTCGGAGAAATCTGGCAAAGCGGGGAAAGCAGCAAAATCGAAAGTCATTCCACCGCTGACCATCGTCAAAGGCACACGCCGGCTCGTGCGCGAGAAAGCAATGCAGCTTTTGTCGGCGCAGGAAGTTTCGGAAGTGCATTGGCGCGAAAACTTTGCGCATATTTTCAACACCGAATTTCGCTTGGAAGAAGCAGCAACGCCGAACCGACTGCTGACCGAAGAGGAAATTCACAATCTTGAGGCGGATTTTCCTATTGAGTGGGATGACGAAATGCGCCGGTTTGCCTTAGAATTGCTCATCAAAACCGAAGAAAACGCCGAATACGCGCTTACGCTCATTGAAAAATTTTCCCAGAATTGGGAAGTGGGACGCTTGGCGAGTATTGACCGCGTTGTTTTGAAAATTGCGATTGCCGAATTGATATGCTTTCCCGAAATTCCCGCCAAAGTTACCATCAACGAAGCAATTGAAATTGTCAAACGATATTCCACCGATAAAAGTGGGATGTTCGTTAATGGTATTTTAGATTCTGCCTTCGTTGAACTCAAAAACGCTGGAAAAGCGCACAAAACTGGGCGTGGACTGCTGGATGTGAATATTGGAAAAAATAACGAAGAATAACAACAACCGCTCTCGTGTCGAATACCATCACCGCACAAAGGAATTTCCGTGTCTGATGCTTCCTTCCTTTCTTCGCAAACGCACACCTCGCAGGTTGCTTCTCGCGCCGCCATCGCACAGGTGGGCGTAAGTGTCATTATCCCTGCTGCTGGCTCTGGTACTCGCTTCGGTGCGGCTCTGCCCAAGCAATATCTGGATTTATGCGGTCTCCCAATTCTCATTCGTACCTTGCGTGTTTTCGAGCAAACGCCCTGCATTCATGCCATCGTGATAGCGGCTTCGGAAGATTTTCATGAGCATATTCAGATGCTCTGCCACACGCATAGTATCACGAAACTCGCTGCAATCTGCGCGGGCGGCAGCGAACGCCAGCATTCTATTTTTAATGCCCTGAACACCGCTCCCATCCTTGATTCTGAGATAGTGCTTGTCCATGATGCCGTGCGCCCGTTTTGTACGCCAGAATTTATTACGTCGCTTGCCGAGGCAGCAAGAGAGCGTGGTTCAGCGATTCCTGGACGTGTTCCAAAAGAAACCGTCAAGGAAATTTCTGCTGATTCTCGTGTACGCTCTACGCCGCCGCGCCAGCATCTACGGGCTATTCAGACTCCACAAGCATTTCGCCGCGAGCTGTTGCATTCTGCCTACGCATTTGCCGAGAAACAAGGTTTTATCGGCACGGACGATGCAAGCGTGGTGGAATTTGCAGGAAATACCGTGTTTGTGGTTGATGGCTTGGAAGAAAATATTAAAATTACTACGCCCTTCGATTTTGCCGTTGCGCGGATGCTCTTGGAAACACCATCATCGCCACCATCGTATTATTGAATTTCAAACTGTATGCTCGTTGCGTTTATCCATAATCATATCAATAATCATACTTGTCGCCTATCAACAACAAGCACTGTGAATTTTGTAAGCCACGTAGCATACCTGTTCATGCGTAGATATGTGCTGCTTCTGTGCAGTGTTATCTTTCAGCTATTTGCACAGACATCTGCACTTCCGGCACAGAATCTTACTCCGCAGCTTTTGCCCGTTGTGCAGCGTCTTACGCCTGAAGGCGATACTCTTGTTCTGCAAGAGCGGCTTTTGCCCGTGCGGTGGGGCGCGTTTGCTGCGGGAGAAACGGGTACGGATATTGGCGGGTTATTGTTACCGATTGACCTCAATGCTCCATCGCTCCGTATGCCGTACATGAGTAATGGATTCACCAATGCAGGCGGCTTCACGCTTGGTCTGGAGGGTGGCGGCGCGATAACGCCCGTGTTGGAAGTATGCGCAAGGGTTGCTGTTCTCCAACGCACAGGCTTGTTTAACGCAGAATTGCCGCAGATGCCTCTTCTTTCCTACCGCAATGCCATTGCATCGACCTTGCTTCGTGGTCTGCAAGCCAGTATGTATGCTTCATACAAGCTCTCTGGCGTGCTTGGTGTGTATGCTGGTGCGAACGCGCTTGTGCCGCTGTTGGCGCAGTCGGAATTAAACTTCATCAATACTTCTTCAATGCCGCTCATCAACGACCGAAACCGCACCGTTGCTCTTCCGGCAAGCAATCCAGCGTGGGGTGTATTTGTCGGTGGGCAGTATCTTTGGCGCGTCCGCGAAACACCGACCTCGCACCTCCAGCTCGCGCCGTTTCTGGAGTTCCACTGGCAGCCGCACATTTCCGAAACAGAAAATATTCGCTGGAGCGCAGTAATGATGCGGCTTGGCGTGTCATTGTCCATTACTCCCAAAGTAGTTGATACGTTGGAAAAACGCCCGCAAGCCCGTCCACAGCTTGAAGAACAGAAAGCCATCTATGCCCAACGTCCACGCATTATTGAAGCGACGCAGCTTCCAAATTCTACGACCAATGATTCTCTACTTGCCGAGCAAGTGTTTATCTACAATACACCTACCGATGCTGAGGTGCTGACACGCTTGCAAGAGTTCATCCATTCGGTTATTCCCGATTTCACCGAAACAACGCACGTCCGCCTTCTGATGACTTGCCCGCAAGAAGAAATTATTATTGCTGAAAAGCGTGTAAAAGAAGTACGGGCGCGTCTTATAGCACAAAACATTTTTGCAAGCAAGATAGAATCAAGCATTCAGGAAAAAAGTCTGCTCCAAACCGCTCACAGACTGCGGGTGCAGATTCTGCGGTAACGACGTTCCGCTCCTATCATCTCAGGAAAACAAGCCCGACGTCACACTATTCATGCAGCAGCACCCAGAGTAGGCATTATAACTCGCTTCGGCTGTTATACTAAAAAAGGTTTGTTGCTTCAGATGTAGTCCACCTTTGAGATGGACTACATCTCATTTCTTTCGCTTTTTGATATGCAATTTTTACCCGTTTTTAGTATAGTTGTTTTTTCAATAATTATCAGATATGCCGTAAAACCCCTGCCTTTAGGCATGGGGATATAAGGCATTGTGCTTCAGCCAGGAGGTAGTGTCGGTTTGACCCGTCTTCGGGGCAGGCAAGGCGACGCTCCGACTAGCGAAGCACATTCCGTGCTGAAGGTTGTTAATGGAAAAATCCGTGAATTTCTTGGGAAAAAGGTGTACTTTTGCGCCATGCTTCGCGCCTTCAAATACCGTTTGTACCCGACTGCCCCGCAACAAATCTTGCTGGCGCAGCACTTTGGCTGTGTCCGTTGGGTGTACAACTGGGGATTAAACAAGCGCAAAGAAGCATTTGAACAACGCGGCGAATCGCTTTCCTGCAATGCGCTCATCACCGAGCTACCGACACTCAAAAAGTCCGAAGAAACGG
>RDXM01000129.1 GCA_004292595.1 Candidatus Kapaibacterium sp.
AGAGCCAGTGTACCAGAAGCCCAAAAAACGTGGGCGACCGAAAAAACAGGTCAAGAACGAATAATGTTCATACTCCACGCTTGAGTGGGGTGCGACCCGACTCAAGCCTGTCGCGGTAAAATCCGTGTTTTTTGCTTTATTTTTTCGTCAGTCCTACCTATCACACAATTTACAAAATATACTTACTCAAATCTTGATTCCGCGCAATCTCTGTCAGTCGCTCGGTAACAAGGCTTGCGGTAATTGTTACCGTTTTATCGGTGATGTTATCGGGTGTGTTGTAGAGAATTTCTTCGAGCAGCGTCGTGAGAATCGTATGCAAGCGCCGTGCGCCGATATTGACGACTTCTTGGTTCACATATGCCGCCGTTGCTGCGATTTCGCGGATAGCAGCCTCCTCAAAGACCAGCACTAAATCCTCCGAAGCCATCAAGGCTTGATATTGCTTGATAAGCGCGTTTTCGGGAATGGTGAGAATTTTATAGAAATCTTCTTCCTGCAAGCTCTCAAGCTCCACGCGAATCGGGAAGCGTCCTTGCAATTCGGGAATAAGGTCGGACGGCTTTGCTATATGGAATGCACCAGAGGCGATAAACAGCACGTGGTCGGTGCGAAGTGCGCCGTATTTGGTGGAAACCGTCGAGCCTTCGACAATCGGCAGCAAATCGCGCTGTACGCCTGAGCGCGACACGTCTGGACCGCCCGTGCCGCCATTGGCAACAGCTACTTTGTCAATTTCATCAATAAACACAATGCCTGTGTTTTCGGCGCGAGTAATGGCATCGCGTGTTACTGCTTCCATATCAATGAGCTTTTCTGCTTCTTCCTGCTCCAAAAGCTGACGAGCTTCGGCAACCGTTACCTTGCGTTTTTTTGTGCGTTTCGGCATCATGCCGCCCAACATATCTTGCAAATTCATCGACATCTCGTCCATGCCGATTGGTCCTAATACCTGCATTTGCGGGGCATTATCTTGGATTTCAATTTCGATACTGCGTTCTTCCAAATCACCATTTTGCAGTTGAGCCAAGAATTTATCCCGCGTTCCAGCGTTTTCAATCACTTCTTCCTCGTCGCCATTTTCAAATCCAAAACTTCCCGCACGGCGAATCACCGGCGGAATAAGAACATCCAAAATGCGCATTTCGACTGCTTTGTAGGCGGCGAGGCGCACCTCTGCTTGCTTCTCAGCACGAACAATATTTACGGCAATTTCCGCGAGGTCGCGTATCATGGATTCCACATCGCGCCCCACATAGCCTACTTCGGTAAATTTTGTGGCTTCTACCTTCACAAACGGCGCACCAGCCAGTTTTGCCAAACGCCGCGCAATTTCCGTTTTCCCAACGCCCGTTGGTCCAATCATAATAATGTTGTTCGGCATGATTTCATCCCGCATCGAGCCTTGCACTTGCTGCCGGCGCCAGCGATTGCGCAGCGCAATAGCGACCGATTTTTTTGCATTTCCCTGACCGATAATGTATTTGTCGAGTTCGGCAACAATTTCGCGGGGTGTGAGCGATTGAAGTTTTTGTTGTTGAGTAAGTGTATCTTTAGACAGAGTGCTGGTAAGCATGGTAGAGCCTTGTGTTGTGGACATACGGTGTATCACAAAAATGAAAAGGAATATCAGAAAGTAACTATCAAAGACGAATCTCGGAAGGCACAAAGATACGAGAGAGTTGTGATTTTACACAAGGTTAAAAATACTTCTGATGGAGATACACTGCTAGAATTTGCCACTTTTCTCTGCATTTTTTCTCTGCATTTACCGCAGTCGGAAGACAATCGGAATACTTATCCAACAATCAATCGGCTGGTTGTTTTGAAGAGCGGGCGTAAAGACCGAATTCATCACAACGCGCACTGCCTCATTATTCAAAAGGTCGGAGTCTGTTGATTCAATAATAGGCTTTCTCGGAATACCATTTTTGCCAACAATAACACGGATATTAACTCTGCCTTCGATTTTTGCTCGTTTGGCAAGAGCGGGATAAACCACTTTTTTCTGCACCTCTTTAAGGTCAATGAACGGCTCTTTTTCAACAGGAAAATCAGCGTAAGGATCATTATCATCCGAGCTTTCCGTGTCTTCAGCATTTGCCCATTCCAAATAACCTGTGTCTGAGATGTCTGCATTTGTAGCGTTTGTGCTACCAATGTTATCTATGTTCTCAAAATTGCAACTGAACCCATACGTAACGAGAATATCCGGTACTGGCACAAATGTACCAACACGAACACGAGGTTTTATGGGCGATTGAGGCAGCGCAGCTTTCGTAGAACTTTCAGAAACTATCGCTGCTGTGGGCTGCAATAGTTTCATTCTATTGACTCGCACGTTCTGTTTTGGCTGTGAGGAGTACATTGTTGCAAAACCTACATATCCAAGCAACCAGACCATACAGACACCCGCAAGTACCGTAAAACCTCGTCGTGTGGGTTGCACAATGCGTTTATGAAAAGAATGGAGTGCCATGATATTACTCTTAGGACTTTTTAGGACGTTCGCAAACCTCACAGGCAAGAATGCCTGTGCCACTACAAAACTGATAGATACTGGCTTTGGTGGTGGCACAGACATTCTTGTCTGTGAGTCTTTAAGCCTATCAGGACTCACAGGCAAGAATGCCTGTGCCACTGAAGTCTAAAAAAACACTTTATTTTTCAACCGTTCCTTGGCTGCTCACATTCTATCGCAAGCGGAAAACAATCGGAATACTCACCCAACAATCAATCGGCTGATTATTCTGAATAGCGGGCGTAAAGACCGAACTCATCACCGCCCGCACTGCTGCGTCGTTCAAGAGGTCGGAGTCTGTTGATTCGATAATGTGCTTTTTCGGCACACCATTTTTCCCAACCAGCACACGGATATTGACTTTCCCTTCGATGCTCGCTCGCTTGGCAAGGTCGGGATACACCACTTTTTTCTGCAAATCTTTGATGTCGATGTACGGCTCTTTTTCGACGGGAATAAAACCATATGGGTCTGCTTCTTCTTCGCGGACTTCCGTATCTACGTCGCTTGCCAAGCCCAAGTAGCCAGTATCGGTGCCGTCTCCACCCGATGTGCTTGCGCGGGAGATTTCATCCACATTCGCAAATTCTTTCACGTCGGGCGCGACGAGCGCGTCCGGCACAGGCACGGGCGTTCCTGCGCGGGCGGCTGGTCCAGCTGTTGTTAAGGGCGGTGGTGGTGCGGCTTCCATCGTCGCGGGTGGTGGCGGAAGATTGGTCAATTTCATTTTGTTGATAGCGGGTCCGCGCTTCAGGCGAGCGGAAGAAATCGTCATCAAGCCCATGTAGCCCAGCAAAAACACAAGACAAATGCTTGCAGCCGCCATAAAACCTCGCGTTGTGGCTTTGGGAATAAACTGCAAAAGTTCGATTGCACCGTAGCGCGTAACGGAATACGTTGCTGCGCCAGCAAAGGAGACGTTATGCGGCATTTGGGGCATAACGGGTTTTTGGGAATCTGAAAATTGTGTCATCATTGTTCTCCGTAAATGTGTCCATTGTTGTTCAAAAAAAATATCGTCGGAAGCAGTGTTGGTGGGGCTTTGAGAAGAACTACGTTGAGAAGAAACATTCCGGTTATGTTCCTCTTCGCTGTCGTCCTCGCTGCTTGCTGTCAAAAATGCTGCCAGTCGTTGAAAGGCGCGTAATTCCTGCGTTTCCTCTGTTGTCAAAGTTTGTTCTTGTTGCTGTTCTTCAACAGATTCGCCGTACAAAGCGCGTAAAATCTTGTCTCGGCGAGATTGCTCGTCGTCTGGCAAATAATCAATATGTCCGTTCAGATTCATGCAACACCTCCGCCAAGTGAGGATTGTTGCGCTTTTTGGGTTTGTGCTTCAGTGCGA
Organism: Candidatus Kapaibacterium sp.; assembly: GCA_004292595.1. Taxonomy (GTDB): domain Bacteria; phylum Bacteroidota; class Ignavibacteria; order Kapaibacteriales; family UBA4661; genus PH2015. The sequence goes on from RDXM01000129.1 coordinate 3,864, forward strand.
TTTCCTTCACCACGAAGTTCAGGATAATGCACTTGGAGAATGTTTTGTAACTTCTTCAAAGCCCTGAAATGCAGTGTTTTCGCCGTTCCTTCGTGCGAACCGAGTTCGTGCGCAATTTCCTTGAAGGTCAAATCATGGAAATGCTTTGCCACAAACACAGTGCGCTCGGCGGGCGTAAGGCGTGCCAATGCTAATTCCACCAACGCCTGTGCCGATGCGGTTTCTGCGCCATGTTCGGGATTGTGCTTCTCAGGCGGCGCGAAATGCGCTCCTAAGGCGGATGTCTCAGAAGCCGCATCGTTGCTGGTGTTTTCTAATCGTGAAATTTCCATTTGTACCGCCGACCGCGCAGAATCAGCATTCGCGCCACTTCCGCCGTTTTGCACCAATGCGTTTTTCTTATCCAAATACGTCGTCATTGCCACGCGATACACCCACGACATGAGTTTGGATTCGCCCCGAAAGCCGCATAAATGCTTCCAGAGTTTCACCCAAATCTCCTGCGAAAGGTCGTAGGCGTGTTCGCCGCGCCCGCTTAAATGCACGGCTATCCGCAAGACCGCGTGTTTACAGGAATCGTAGAAGGCACGGAACGCCGTTTCATCGCGCTCGCGGCAGTAACGCTCCATCTGGGCGCGGAGTTCGGTATCTGGGGGAGTTTGGGGCATTGGTGGTTGTGTTTGCTTGTGGAAATGCTCTTTTGTGAACGCTCTTTCGTAAACTCGCTGGACGGGTGATGATATACTGACAAAGGTTTGTTGCTTCAGATGTAATTAATCCACCTTTGAGATGGACTACATCTCACTCTTTTACTTTTTGATATGCAATTTTTACCCGTTTTTAGTATACATCAATCCTTCCTCGTAACCCCACTCACCAGCATTTGTGCTGTCTCCACAAGGCGGATAAACTCTGCGCGGTAGCCTTCCACATCTTTCCCTGTTGCATTGCGAGCAAGGTTCAAGACCTGATTATAGCTTGCGTTTGCCTTAAACGGCGACTCGCGCAGAATCATTGCAAACTCCGCAACGGCAGCCGAAAAGCGGAAGTTATTGGAAGAAGCGGCAAGCGGCGCAGCAATGTTCGGTACAGGGCGTTCAATGAGCTTGGAAACAGCACCATCAGGCTCTTTATAGCGAATTTTTACCGTGAGTGCTTCTTCAATGCTATTGGCTAAAGAGCGCACAGATTCTGGCTTCACAGGTGTTTGATATTTGAGCGCGTCCACCGAACCATTTCCGCTTGGATTTTGGAATGCCACACCAACAGGAATAACCTCGTAAAGCGCAGTAACGCTATGTCCCGCGCCAATTTCACCTGCATCTTTTTTGTCATTATTAAAATCTTCTTTTGCGAGCATCCGATTTTCATAGCCGATAAGACGGTACGCCTGCACGACGGCGGGGTTAAATTCCACCTGAATTTTCACATCTTTTGCAATGGTGTACAGCGTGCCAGACATCTGTCCGACCAAGACTTTCTGCGCCTCGCGGAGGTTGTCAATATACGCATAGTTTCCATTTCCCTTATCGGCGAGTTTTTCCATTTTGGAATCTTTGTAATTGCCCATGCCAAAGCCCAGAACCGTAAGAAACACGCCCGTTTCACGCTCTTTTTCGATGAGCCGCGTGAGGTCGCCCTCGCTGGATGTGCCGATGTTAAAATCGCCGTCGGTGGCAAGAATGACGCGGTTGTTGCCGTTTTTGAGGAAATACTGATTTGCCAGTGAATACGCAAGACGAATACCCTCGCCACCAGCCGTAGAGCCGCCTGCGTGGAGATTCTCCAATGCCGCAAGAATACGTGCTTTGTCGTTACCATCGGTCGGAGGCAGCACCACACCTGCCGCGCCAGCATAGACCACAATAGACACGCGGTCTTGAGCGCGAAGTTGCTTTGCAAGCAGCGTAAATGCTTCTTTCAAGAGCGGTAATTTTTCAGGAGAATCCATCGAACCCGATACGTCAATCAAAAATACGATGTTCGAGGCAGGAAGCTCGGCAGCAGGTATTTCCTTGCCTTGCAGCCCAATATGCACAAGATGATGCGCGGTATTCCAAGGGCAAGTCGAAATCTCGGTATTCACCGAAAACGGCTCTTTTGAGCGCATATCTGCGCCCTTTGGCTGCGGATAGTCATAGCGGAAATAGTTGATACATTCCTCGCTGCGTACCGCGTCTTTGGGCGGGAATTGCTGCATGGAAAGGAAGCGGCGCATATTCGAGTACGAGGCGTTGTCCACGTCGATAGAGAAGGTAGAAAGCGGGTTCTCGCGTGAGAACAGGTATTCGTTGTCGTTTTGGTGGGCGTATTCTTCGGTGTTGAAATTGTCAGAAAATTTATCATTCTCGCGCTGAATGCTCGGAACCGTGTATCCATGCGGCATGGTGGACATTTTCATGTTTGCGCCGCCCCACGTGGAGCCGCTTTTTCCGCTCATTCCATCAAGCATAGATTTTGCTGCACGGCGCATATAACCTTGGTCAAGGTCTTGTGCCGGTGCGGGTTGCGTGGTGCTTGGTTGCTGCTTATTTTCAACTTTTACAGCTTCTTCACTGCGGTCAGTTTCTTGGGAAACAACAACATCTTCAATGGGAATATCTGCACCTTCCGAAAGCCAAGCATTGATGCGGCTTGTCGAATCTTTTGCAATGCGGATATTTTCCAAAACGACACTTTTGTAGCCGTGCAAGGAAAAGCGCACCGCCACAACGCCGCTTGGCACAGAAGCAAGTGAATACGCGCCTTTTGAGTCGGTTTTGGTGCTGTGGTTTTTGTCAATGCTCACAGAAACTCCTGCAAGCGGCTTGGAGTCTGCCGTTGAGACGACAACGCCTGTGAGTGTACCTGTGTTTTTATCAATCTCGGTCGGTGCGAAATTTGCCAACAAGAGCGCGACGCTTGTGAGAAATGCTGCACTGAGCGCGATTACTTTTGCGGAAAAAGCTGTTGCTTTCATTTGGTCTATCTCCAAAATATTGAACAAAATGAGTATTTGTGCTACTTAGGAGATAAGACCGATGTTCAGAGAAAAATGGTTGACAAGGTTGAGTGAATTGCTATAATTTTTTTGTAACTGGGCAGGTCTTCCCGTTCTATGCTTTCTCAAGCGGTGAACGGGTTTCGCGGTAATGGATTGCTCAGAAAAAATAGTACCGTGAAACCCGTTCTACCGTTCAGAAACGGTAGGACGGGAAGAACAAAATCTCACCAGTTATATTTTTTTCACACAACGTTCTTCGCTTGACAAATACCTCCAAGAAAGCATATATTGGGCTTGGTCTCTTTCCGAAGAGCTTCTGAATATCCTTGTTCCCAAAGCCGTTCTGGTAAAGATTATCGTTGATGTTCACTCCAACATCCTGAATGTGCTATTTTCCTTGAATCTATGATGATTTCTCCTCGCTCTTTTCTCGCCGCTTGTGCGCGTTGGTGCGCTCTTGTGCTTGTTTTTGCAACTGTTCCGACGTTTGCACAAAGCCCCAATACCGCATCGCAACTGACAGTATTCGATGTTGATGCTTCACAATTTCCCCAAATGAAAGCGCGGTTTTTGGTGTTTGATACGACGGGAAAGCCGCTTCAAAACACGATTTCTCCGCAACAAATCGTTCTGCGTGAAAATGGTGTTTCGCGCACCGTTCTTGGCGTAATACCGTTTCGATTGTAAAATGAATAGTTTCAATTCTCCGAAACAAGGCAGCATGCTGCCTTGCTCAAATCAAAGTATTCAAAATACAGTCAAAACTCCTCCGGCGCAAAAGGTACAGCCACTTTCCGCCGTTTTGACGATTGATATTTCTGGTTCAATGTCGTGGGGAAAAGGAAAATTTACCAATCTCCAACTGGCGCAACAAGCCGCTTCTGCGTTTGTGCGGGCGTTGCAGTTGCCGCCGTCGGAATGCGCTGTTACGAGCTTCAATGGCATTAGCTTTATCAATCAAGATTTTACCGCCGACCGCGCATCGTTGCTTGCTGCCATAAACGCACTTCAGCCCGACGACGGCACACATTACATGGAAGGCTTGCTGAATGAGCCGGCGAGCGGGATTCCGATTGCCAAAGCCGGACGCAACAAGCGCGTCGTAATTTTCCTCACCAACGGCTTGGGCGACGGCGACGAAGAAGCGATTGTGAAAGCGGCAAAAGACAAGACGATTGAGATTTATTGCGTTGCGGTGGGTTTGCCCGCTCCGTCGCTTTTGCGCAATATCGCTCGGCGCACAGGCGGTGTCTGCTTTGAAAATGTGAACGATTTTGTGCGGATTACGCATGTCTATCAAGCAATCGTGCAGCTTGCGCAAGGTAGAACGCCATGCGAATTTACGTGGCGCAGCGATGCTCCATGCGACACGGAAGAAAACACACTCACGGCGCGTTTGCAAAATGAAGCCGATTCCCTTGCGACAAATTTATCTTACCTATCCAGAATCTACATACAAAACGTAGCATAAATTGCATTCGTGGAACTTCTTTCATTTTGTTGGCTATGGTCAAAAAACGTATTTTGTTTCCACCATAAGTTATTCGTTCAAAAAACAACTTCCCATGCCCCAATTCATCCACCTCCACAACCACACCCACTACTCCCTCTTGGACGGCGCAGCCACACCCGAAACACTGCTCAAAGCTGCATCAGAGCAGGGGCACGATGGCTATATTCGCACCCGTGCCGAGCGTAGTAGCCGTGCGGCTTTTGAGGAGGCTTTGGCGAGTGTTTCTGTGGCGGAGGCGGAGGAGTGGGATAAAAGAGGGTGAGGCTAAATCTCATTGTTTTTATTGAATTTTCGCATTATATTTGCATACAAAAAGTAGCATACGCGATTTTGCAAGACAATCACATTACCATACAATGCAATCCACACTATTTGCATTAGACCAACCAAAAATGTTGGAAAATGTCTCTCCTTCGCATGGCGCAAAGGTGACGGGAACACTCGCGCGTGTAGGAAGATATGAAGCATTGAAAGAAAAACTTGATAACGATATACTGTTCAATAATAACTGGTATGAAGTTAATACAGAACTAGAGATTGCATCACAAACAGAATTTACTTTTTTTGACCTGTTTTCTGGTGCAGGTGGAATGTCCGTTGGCTTTAGAGATGCAGGTTTTATCAAAGTTGCAAGCATTGAGATTGATAAAGATGCCTCTGCTACTATTCGCCGTAATTTTCCTACATCACATCATTTCGAGCAAAATATTCAAGAAATTCAAGCCGCAGAAATAGATGCCGTCGTGAAGCAGCGACACATCAATATCGTGTGTGGAGGTCCACCATGCCAAGGTTTTTCGGTTGCAGGACTGCGCAAAGCAGACGACCCGCGCAATCAACTTTTTCGTGAGTATATCCGCATTGTACAACATCTACAACCAGATTTTATTATCATGGAAAATGTACCAGGGCTTTTGACGATGCAAAATGGAGCAGTGTATGAAGAGATTCGTCATCAACTTGGCGACGCTGGATATCCGAACATATCCGTCAGGATTTTGGAAGCCGCAGAATTTGGTGTGCCACAGCTTCGCGCACGTGTTGTTATTGTCGGCAATCGCTTGGGACTGAAAAATCCTTATCCTAAGCCGTTTGTTTCAAAGGAGCAGTATTTGACGATACACGATGCGATTGAGGATATGAAAAATATGCCGTTTGATTCACACTGGCATCATATCGGCACAACGCACTCAAAAGAAATGGAGCAGCGTTTAGCCGCAATACCGCCTGGAGGCTCGTTGTATGATAAATTTCGTGATGCGTGGAAACGTCAATATCGCAACGCACCAAGCATGACGGTAAAAGAAAATCACGGTGGGGTTCATGTTCATTACGAACTCAATCGGGTGCTGACGGCAAGAGAAATGGCACGGCTACAAACGTTTCCCGATGACTATATTTTTAGCGGAACATTCAAACGGGCATATTGGCAAATTGGCAATGCTGTTCCGTGTTTGCTGGCGCGGCATATTGGTCTTGCGATTAAAACGGCTCTCCCAGCCAAATAGCAAGCGTCCTATTCAGGGCTTTGCGCCATGCGTCAATATCGTACCAAGGGCAGCCCAAACACCCGATTTCTGCCTCCGCACCGATTTTTACTACGGGCAGTTCTCGTTCAATAAAGTTTGTAGCCCAATTGTTATCGCCTTCTGCAAAGAAGTCAATGCCAAATATCTGCCCACGCTGATTCGTTTGAAAACACTGCCGACAGACTTCACGCTTTTGCTGATTACGTTGGTTATCTATCAATTGAAATTTGCTGCGTATTGCTTCATCACTCATTGTTTCGGGGTTTTCGGCTTTTGTGTGAGCATCCCAACGGATTTCGGGAAATTTATGGTCGGGCAGTAAGCCCGCCTTATTTGCTCTGCTGATCTCGTACACATTCACGTATTCCAACACACGCAATGCCTTTGCACGAAAAGCCTTACTGAGTGCTTCATAGCCTGTTTCCAAACCACGTGGAAGCGGCAACAGTAAGCGCTCCGTTTTCTGCCCAACGCGCCGACTGGCAATCGTATAGCCCATTTCTTTAATGTCCTGAATCCTGCGCTGTGGGTTGTCATTGGCGGGAAAAGCACTTGTCCATTCTAATTTTGCGAGTTCGTCGAAAAATGGTTTTGTTACCGTGCGACCGCTCAAATGCTCATTCCAATACGCTATTTCCTGCTGAATCCATATCGCACGGGCGTTGGGCTGAAAATATTCTGCAATACCTTCCAAATATGCCGCGATTGTGCGTTCATCATCAAGAAATAATCCAGTACGGCGATACTGATATGGCACGAGTCCTGACCAATACGACCTCTCCGCGCCATCAAGAAACTCAAGTTCAACATAAGATTCAGAGGCTTTTGTATGAGGCTCCGGCAGAGAAATAATGCGGATGCGAGAATTGGCGAGATATTCACGCAGAAGGTCAATACTCATAATTTTGGTGTAATGACATCGGTAATGCTCACATTTAATGCCTCTGCCAAACGCTCAAGGTTACGAAGCGTAATGTTGCGCTCGGCACGTTCAATCATACCGATATAAGTACGATGAAAACCTGCTTTATCAGCAAGTTCTTCCTGCGACAAACCCTGTCGAATACGCTCGGTGCGAACATTTTCGCCAAGAATAGTGAGAATATCAGCCATGATGTTTGATTGTGAAAAGAACAGAATATACGTCTTTTACCTATCCAGAATCTACATACAAAACGTAGCATAGTTTATATTCACCGTTCTTCTTTCATTTTGTTGGCTATGGTCAAAAGCCGTATTTTGGTGCGACCACAAGTTATTCGTTCAAAACACAACTCCCCATGCCTGAGTTCATCCACCTCCACAACCACACCCACTATTCCCTCTTGGACGGCGCAGCCACACCCGAAACACTGCTCAAAGCCGCTTCCGCACAGGGACACACAGCCGTCGCGCTCACCGACCACGGCGTGATGTTTGGCACATTCGAGTTTTACAAAAAAGCGAAGAAGTACAATATCAAGCCCATTTTGGGCTAAAGACGAAAATTGCTTCTTAGAATGCGGAAATATCTCTATTTTCATGGTGTCATTGCTTATCTACACTTCTTCCTCATTATCAATGTACCAATGGACATTCTATCATCTGTTTCCGATATTGCTGATAATCAGAGCAATGGAGAGACTGAAAAAAACGCAAAAGCTGTTGATAAGCGAAATAAGTTAAACGAACTCACGGGTTCTGAGTGGATGCCCGAAACCAAAAGTTTCTTTTATCAAAAAGGACTTGGTGCAAAGCATCCCGATACGAAGTATGAAAAAATGCACCCCGCGCCTTTTTCCTACACAGATATTATACGACTTATTCGCTTTTTTACGAAGACAAATGACCGCGTTCTGGACCCGTTTAGCGGTATAGGTTCCACATTAAAAGCCTGTCTTGAAACCGAGCGGGATGGATTTGGTGTCGAACTAAGCGAGGATTGGTGCGCCTTGACACGAGAACGCCTTCACCAAGAAAGTGCAAAATCTATTGACAAACATCATCTCCTCTGCGAGGATAGTCGCAATCTTACAACGCTCTTTTCAAAAGAGACGTTTGATTTTATCGTTACCTCACCACCGTATTGGAGCATTTTAGATAAAAAAGATCATAAAGCAAAAATGCGGGTCGAAGATGGCTTAGAAACCAAGTACAGTAACGATACCAGAGATTTGGGTAATATTGAATCATACTCTGATTTTTTAGAGGAGCTGCTCAATATCTGCTTTCAGTGCTATGATGTTCTCAAAAAAGGGAAGTATTTCTGTTTGATTGTCAGTGATTTTCGCCATAAGTCTCATTTTATTCCTTTCCATAGCGATTTGGTACAAGCACTTTCGCAAAATCCCAAAGCAGAACGCCAATTCATGCTCAAGGGGGTAAAAGTGCTTCTCCAAAATGCGAAAAAACTGTTCCCCTACGGCTATCCGTTCAGCTACGTCGAAAATATTCATCATCAATACATTCTTATTCTGCAAAAGCCATGAATAGCTTGCCAAATTTGAATACGATACACAATATGGATTGCGTTGAATTTATGCAAACAATTCCTGATGCTTGTGTTGATGCCGTTATCGCCGATCCGCCCTATAATCTCAACAAAAATTTTGGCAATGACAGTGATGTGTGGAATACCGCAGAAGATTGGGTGCAATGGTCAAAAACCTGGATTGATGAATCTCTTCGCATTTTGAAGCCGACCGGCTCTATCTTCATCTATGGTATTCACCATTTTACGTGCTATACGCAATGCTATTTGTACGAAAAACAGATGAAGTATCGTCGGCAAATTATTTGGCACTATGAAAATGGCTTCTCCATGTATCGTAATGCTCCTGCCGCTCACTATGAAACGCTCTTATGGTTTTCTAAAAGCAACAATTATACTTATCATCCCATTCGAGAAGCCTATAAAAGCCAAGAACGCTTGCGGCACAAAATCATCAAAAATGGCAAAATTTGGACACCACACCCTGACGGCAAACACGCCGGAGATGTTTGGAATATTCCAACTCTTGCCGGCAGGCGATTTCAGGATGAACGGACGGCGCATCCCACGCAAAAGCCCTTAGTTTTGGCTCATCGTTTAACAAAGCATTTTACAAATGAAGGAGATGTTATTTTTATACCGTTTGCTGGAAGCGGTACAGAATGTGTCAGTGCGGCTTTCCATAACCGACATTTTCTTGCAACTGAACTGAACACAGAGTATATCTCCATTGCAGAAAAACGTCTAAAAAGCATTCAAGCTGATGTAGCAACAAGGGAGCAGAGCCATGCGACAAGTAATGCAAAAGATTATTTGATGTATGATAGACAAGTTGCCGAGACACTTTTTTAAACATACTTTCCTGCTGCGACGATGATTCGTATTCCAAATCCGAAGTCTGACATTTTCGAGTACATTACTATCGTATCGCTTCTTGAAGAACATACGAAAACATCAGGACAACCAACCTTTACGTTTGATGATATTTCTCTCGTGCTTGCCTCCAAAGGAAAAATTTCCTCTCAAAAAGCTGTTGGCTCACAGGCGGTACAAGCGAGTTTCCGAAAAGATAGAAGTCTCGACGGTGTTTTTAATCAATCGAAAGCATTATCGGAAGTGCTGCGGCTTATGGGATTGATGGGAAAGGTGGAGAATCAACACACATTCCGCCTGACGATATTCGGGCAGATTGTTGCACAATATCCTCACAACGACCATCCCGAATACAAGCGCGGTGTATTGCATTTGCTTCGTTGGTCGTTTGTCAATATGAATTTCAAGCATCCGCTTATTCAAGCGAATGCGGATTGTGATGTGAAGCCTTTTTCGGCATTAATTGCTTGCTTGCCTTCACTTGAAGGCTTTATTACAAAAGCAGAAATTAATTATGTAATTTTAACGCTCAAAACTGATAATAAAGCCGCTTGCAAGCAAGCAATCCAAGACATTCAGCGTTTACGAAAAGAGGCAGGATATTTTCACACGTACAAAAGCGTGCAGCTTCGCACGGCTCAAATCGCCGAGGCTACTGCCGATAATTACACCCGTATTCCTATTTCATTTCTGCAACAACTTGGTATTCTACAAAAAAAAACATGGCAGGAAGCATTACCAATACTGGGTTTAACAGAAAATGGTGAGTATTTTCTTGGCGAGAAAAAAGCTAAAAACAGCACCGAAGTTTTTATCGCGGGTGGTCATTTCCAAGAAGTATCGGAAAAATTACATTCATCGGAAAGTGTTACATTTGCGAGGTTTGAGCGTTACTCTACTGCGGAAAAAATTGCGATGAGCATTAAGTGTTTATTAGACAGTTTCAGCGACCTACCCGCGCAAAACCCTCCACCGATACAAAGCCCCAATTTGCCTGAGAAGTATCGTACAACACCGATATATGCCTTTCCGTATCAACTCCTCACGGACAAAGAATCAATAGAATTTGAACGCTATCTTGCTTCAATGCAAAGCAGTGCCGACATCAATTTTTGGCTGCCTCATTACGCGTTACAACGCTCTGGGCAGCGCAGAATATGGTATGAATTGCCTCAAGATGTTGTTTCTATCAGGGCATCACTCCATAAACACCCCATAGCGGCAATACGACCGAAAGAAGCAGAAAACATATCGTGGACTTCGTTTTCCTGCGTAAACTGCCAACCCCGAAGATGCTGCGAATATTCGTCTGATGAATTACGCTATTCCACCACTATTTTTCAAGAAATCCCCGATAGCCAAGAAAAACAAGTCTGCCCGACTGGTGCAATATCAATAAGCGCGGAACTTGTGCCTACCTTGGACTATAATAAGTGTATAGACTGCGGGGTCTGTATTTCTCGGTGTAATTTTGGGGCAATTTATTACGAAAATAATGCACTCACTATTTCTACCCGCCTATCAGCACAAAACCTTACGTCGAGCGATGCCGAAGAGCCTACACAATATTTCACATCGTTGAATGTGCCTCGTCATTACAGCATTTCCGATGACGAAGTTCTTGCGCAATGCCGAAATTTTTTCAATAAAGTCAAGACATTGCGCAAAAACGAGTTTTATCCACTTGTGCGCAATTTGTTTCGCAGTTTAGGATTCAAAGCTAAAATTGGTCGTAGCGGAGATACGCAATGGCGGTATGATGCCTTGGTTCTTGAGCCGTTTGTCATGCCTATTGAAATCAAATCCCCCACAGAAGTTCAAGCGATTTCACCCGATGCTGTTCGCCAAGCGATTGAGAATTCTATAACGATTGAGGGGAATCACCACCTCACTCGAAAAGCCATAAGTGCTGTTGTTGCTCTGTTGTACTCTAACGAGCGCAGTGCTTCCAAAGATATGCTCACGTCTGCCAATGATTTGCATAACATTCGGATATTGCTGGTTTCTGTGGTCGTCCTGCATTACCTGAACCTGAAAAATTTGGATAATTATTTCTTGCCTCAAGATATTCAGTTTCTTTTCCAATCCACTATCGGGGCGTTTGACGAGGAAGCAATCAAAGAGTTTTGGCTTCACTACCTTGCACGGCGCTTAGAATTTGATGCTTTGGGTAAGGAATCTCGGTATTCAAGTGTCGCTCATGAAGTTTTTATGCCCGATGAATTTATGCTACAGGATAAGTTAAAAAGTGAAGTTGAAGCATTCAAAGCAATCTACGATTTGATTCGACCAACCAAGTAAATATCACCATGCCTGAATTCATCCACCTCCACAACCACACCCACTATTCCCTCCTGGACGGCGCAGCCACACCCGAAACACTGCTCAAAGCCGCTTCCGCACAGGGACACACAGCCGTCGCGCTCACCGACCACGGCGTGATGTTTGGCACCTTCGAGTTTTACAAAAAAGCGAAGAAGTACAATATCAAGCCCATTCTGGGCTGCGAACTCTACATCGCCGCCGGAAGCCGTTTTGACAAGACTTCGGGCAAAACGAAAACCAAAAATTACTATCACCTCATTGCGCTCGCCAAAAACAACAAAGGCTACGAAAACCTGATGAAACTGAGTTCCATCGGGCATACCGAAGGCTTTTACTACAAGCCGCGCATTGACAAGGAAGTTTTGGAGCGGCATAGCGAGGGCTTAGTCATTACCTCTGCTTGCGTGGGCGGCGTGTTGGGAGCGCATTTGGTGAATCACGACTACGACAAAGCCCGCGAGGAAGCCGTTTGGTACAAAGAACGCTTTGGGGATGATTTCTATGTGGAAGTACAAAATCACTTCATTGACCTCGACAAGCCGCTTTTGGAATATGCTCCAAAACTGGCGCAGGAACTGGGCTTGAAGCTGGTTGCCACGAATGATTGTCATTACATCAAGCAAGAACACGCCACCGCGCACAATGTCCACCTCTACATCAAGGATGCAAGCCAAGCAAATGCCGGAACGCTTGATGTGATGCGCCTTCGCTACGGCACACCCGAATATTATTTCAAAACCGCCGACCAAATGGCGGATTTGCTAGGGCATCTGCCGGGCGCGATTGAAAATACGCTTGAAATTGCCGAAAAATGCAACGTCAATCTCAAGACCGATTTGTATATGCCGGAGTTCCCGATTCCTGCGGATTCCAAGGCGACCAACCTTGATGAATTCATGGAGGAACTCACCTTCAAAGGCATTGAAAAACGCTACAAGGTTGATGATTACAGCAAAGCCACCGATGCCGTCAGGGAGCGCACCGAATTTGAACTCGGCGTTATCAAAAAAATGGGATTCGCGGGGTACTTTCTCATTGTGCAAGATTTCATCAATGCGGCGAGGGAAATGGGCGTGAGCGTGGGTCCCGGACGTGGCTCTGCTGCTGGTTCGCTGGTGGCGTATGCTCTGGGAATTACCAACGTAGATCCGCTTCAATACGACCTTCTTTTTGAGCGATTTTTGAACCCCGACCGCGTGTCCATGCCCGATATTGACGTGGATTTCAACGACGAAAAGCGTGAACAGGTCATTCAGTACGTCCGCGATAAATACGGCGAAAATTCCGTTGCACAGATTATCACCTTCGGAACGCTTTCCACGAAAGCCGTCATCAAAGACGTGGCGAGGGTTCTGGGGATTCCGCTTGCAACGGTGGATCAAATCACCAAGCCCATTCCGACGATTTTGGGCAAAGTTACACCGCTCAAAGAAGCACTCGAACTGCCCGAACTGCGCTGGGTGAAGGAGTCCGACGACCCCAAAATCAAGCAGCTTATTGAGTACGCATCCGTGCTGGAAGGTTTTGCCCGCAACTCCTCTATCCATGCGGCTGGCGTGGTAATTGCGCCCGGCGATATTTCGCAATATGTGCCGCTTTATAAGTCTGATTCTGGGCTGGCAACGCAGTACAATATGAAAGATTTGGAGGACGCGGGGCTGCTTAAAATGGACTTCCTGGGGCTTCGGACGCTTTCAATTATTGACAATACGGTCGCAATGATTGAACGAAATCACGGCGTAAAAGTGGATGTGGATGCGCTGGATTTGTTCGACAAAAAAACCTACGCCATGCTCAGTGCGGGCAAGACGACAGGCGTGTTTCAGTTTGAATCCGAGCCGATGCAGAAGTATTTGAAAATGCTCAAACCCACGAGTCTTGAGGATTTGACTGCTATGAACGCGCTCTACCGTCCGGGTCCGATGGATAACATTCCCGATTTCTGCGACCGCAAGCAAGGCAAACAGGCAATTACGCTGCTGCACCAGCTCATGGAGCCGTCTCTGCGACCCACCTACGGCATTATCGTCTATCAGGAACAGGTGATGCAACTTGTGCGGGATTTGGCAGGTTTTTCGCTCGCGCAAGCCGATATTATGCGGCGAGCGATGGGCAAAAAAGATGCAAAACTGATGCAAGAGCAAAAGGTTTTATTCGTCGAAGGAGCGCAGAAAAACGACATTGGCGAAAAGTTGGCAGGGGAAATTTTCGATTTGATTTTGAAGTTTGCCAGCTATGGTTTCAATAAGTCCCACGCTCTTGCGTACTCGTATTTGGCGTTTCAAACGGCGTGGCTGAAGGCGCATTATCCCGCAGAATTTTTGGCAGCGAACATGACGGCAGAGCTTGGAAACCTTGATAAAATCGTGGGTTTGATTGACGAAGCAAAGTATTTCGGCATCGAAGTTTTGCCACCCGATGTGAATGAATCGTTTGCAAGTTTTACAGCAATTCCCCAAAAACCAAGCAGTAATGAGCCTTCTGACAGCGAAACTCAACACTCAACACTTAGCACTCAACACTCCGCAGGAAAGATTCGCTTCGGTCTCGCTGCCATCAAAAATGTGGGCGAAGGAGCGGTCGAGAGTATCATCAAAGCAAGGAATGAAGCGGCTTTTGCGTCGTTCTTTGATTTCGCCAAGCGCGTGGACACGAAGGCAGTAAACAAGCGGGCTTTGGAGGCATTAGTCTGTGCGGGCGGCTTCGATTCCCAGAACTTGGGACATCGCGCCCAGCTTTTCCACGCCATTGACGATGCAATCCGTTTTGGCAATGCGCAGAGCAATCAAGAGGATAACGGCATGGACAGCCTTTTTGGAGCGGCAGATGTTGTTGCGGTTTCAGAACCAAAACTGCCCCAAGTGCAGGCGTGGAGCTACTTCGAGCAGCTCAAACGTGAAAAAGAATTTTTGAATTTCTACGTGAGCGGACACCCGCTCGAACGCTACCGCCCGCACGTGGAGGCATTTGCGACGCTGCAATTGGGACAAAAAAACAGCCCGCTTATCGGCAAAAATGTCCGTGCGTGCGGCATTGTTGCTGGTATTCGGCAGAAATTAGATAAAAAAGAACAGTCTATTGCGTTTGTGCAAATCGAAGATTTTTCGGGCAAAGCAGAGTGTATTTTTTGGAGCGATTCCTTTGCAAAATTCCGTCATCTGCTCGTGGAGGACGCAATCATCATGGTTTCGGGGAAATCGCAAATTGACGGCTCGGATTCGCTGAAAATTGTGGTAGATGATATTTTTCCCGTGAGCGAAGCAGCGACGCGCTTTGCCAAGGGCGTAAAAGTTATCACCTCGCGCCAGCGCACCAAACCTGAGCATATCCAAAAGGCACGAGAGCTGATGAATGCTCATCCGGGTAAGATGGAAGTCGTCTTTTCGGTGTTTGATGAAAACGCTGAAGACCGTACCAAACCTTGCGCCATGTACCGCGCAAAGGATTTTCGATTTTCTCCCGATGATACGACAATCGAAGCACTGATGCGGCTTTTTGGGCATAAGCAAGTGAAGTTTTGGACGGAGTAAGAACGGTTTTGCCTATTGCACTGCGTACTATGTGATGTGTGCGTGCCTCTCAGTTACTACACCCAACGCGAAGGAGTGCTTACAAGCAACTACAAGCACAGGCAGCATCGCTCCCAAGACGACAAAGCCAACTTCCGCGGGTCGTGTCCTAAAAGTGTTGCTTTCGAGTATTGATTCTGATAGTGTCGTTGGAAATTGCGTTTGCAGCATTGGCAATAGTACCGTTGTTGGTAGATATTGCTTTTTCCGTTGAGTTTTATCTTTTCGCTGTTGCAATCAGGACAGCGGACGAGAATGATTTCTGTACAAACCATGTCAGAAAACTACGCCGTTTTCCTGACTTTTTTGTGCTTTCTTTTCATGCCTAGAAATAGGCTTGAATACTACATAGCAACACTTTTAGGATACGACCGTTTCTACAGCAAGCGTCAGTAATCTTGACCAGCTGCAAACATATTTTTGGCGTGTGCATGGCGTAAACTCACGCGGTGCGGGCGCGTGGTCAAGCACGGTAACGTTTACGACGATTCCGCCGAATGTTTTGTTTACGCTTTCGCGCACGGAATTTGGTACGGTCGCCCGCTTGGATACGAGTGCGCAGACGATGACCTTGCAAAATGTGAGTTCTGCATCAATCGTTGTGGAGCGCGTTGTGGTAGATTCTAGCCATTTTTCTCTGGCAACACTCGCAACGACGCGCCTTCTGCCGCAAGCAAGTCTGCGCATTCCCGCACTCTTTTTCCCGCAGCGTTTGGGTGTGTTGCAAAGTAGTGTTCGTGTGGAATATCGCACAGAAGCAAGCAATGGTGTGCTTTCTGGGGTGCAAGGCGTATCCTTGAGCAATCGTCTTGTAGGAACGGGTCTGGGCTTGAAAGTTCTTGCACCAAACTTCGACACGGTGCTGGTCGGTCAAACCCGCATCGTTCCTGCGTTTGTTATCAATCGCAGTTTTCATTCAGCATTGCTCAATCAAATGACGATCAGCTCTTTGGACAGTGCGTACGATTTTGTGTCGGATATTGACAACAAGGGCGTGGAGAATATAGCATGGAAGCAGCATTGGTGCGGACATTGCCGAGCGGGGCGTATATGCTGCGTTTGCAGACGGCGGGCGTAGTCAAGACGGTCAGGGTGAATGTCGTGCGATAGAGCGACGAGGCTAGAAGTATGGTTTATTAGGTGTGGTTTGCTGTCTGAGGTGAACTGCACCTGTTTTTTTTTGCCTCATCATACCGTTAGGAAATATTCTGCAAGGTGTGTATTTTGCTGAATGAATCACGCCCAACATAGTTGTTACGCGGCGTGTGGCGGTAATGATTGGTGTGTTATCGCCGAAAAAAGGGGATTTTTTCACATTTCATACTTTGCTATGAACACTCGCATCGTTCTTGCTTTGAGCATTCTTGTCTGTTTCTTGAATATCTCTGCGGTACAGGGACTATCTGCTGCCACTTGTCCAACGGTGGTCTTTACCGCTTCGCAAGGAACATTTTCCAGCCCGCCATCCTCACAAGGGGATATTCACTATGATTCGCAGTTGAATTGCCGATGGTTGCTGCAAGCAGCAGGGGCGCAGCAGATTCGCCTGTGGTTCACCGACTTTGCAACCGAAGAAAACCGCGACGTGGTCCGCATTTATGACGGTGCAGACACAACCGCACCGCTCCTTGCTGAATTGAGCGGCAATACGGTCGATGCGGCGCAATCAGTGGTGTCGTCGGGGGGACAGATGCTTGTTGTGTTTATCAGCGATAATCTCAAAAATATTGACACTGATTTCGGCTGGAAAGCACAATATATCTCGTCTCCCGTACGAAGTTTTTTACGCATCAGCCCCGATAACATTGACTTTGGCGTTGTGACGCTCGGGAAAATTGCACCTCTCAAATCCTGCACCGTTACTGGACTGCGCCTTACCGAAGATATTCGCCTTGCCGCACCGCGTGGATATTTGCTCGCGCTTCAGGCAGCAGGACCCTTTTCCGATACGCTCACCGTGCCTGTCACAAACCGTGATTCCATCTCGTTTTCGTTGTTTATTCAATTCGCGCCTCCCGTCGTTGGTGATTTCGATAGGCGAATTTCAGCGACAAGCCGCACGGCATTTGGTATTGTTGCTGCACAGGGCATTGCGCCAGCCGCAATTTATTGGGAGCCGATGACTGGTCCCTACACCGCGTCAATCCTCAGTATGGCAGGTGATGTGAACGATGATGTTTTTGTTGGAACGCATAATGGCGTGTACCGCTCAAATACAAACGGTCATGCGTGGATTCAAAGCAATGACGGCTTGAATAACGGCGCGGCGCAGACCGTGAACGGCATAACGGTGCTGGGTGAAGAGGTGTTTATTGCTACGGAAGATGGTGTATACAAATCAGACGATGCAGGAAAGTCGTGGAAACCGCGTGGCAACGGCTGTCCGAAGTTTGTCCATACAATTATCAGCAAAGGCGATACCTTACTTGCTGGAACAGACGAAGGTATTTTTCGCTCAACGGATGATGGTGCGCTCTGGAAGCCGCTTAATAACGGCATTCCTGCACGTACCGACATTACCGCGCTCTTTATTTCAGATTTTATTACATATGCCGCAACGAGCGACTCGCTGCTGTATCGCTCGACAAATCACGGCGAGATGTGGACGCTGGATGCAGGTTTCCCCAAAGAACGCATCGATTGTTTTGCGCGGCATAAAACCGTGATTCTGGCAGGTACGCAGAACGCGTGGATTTATCGCAGTGATAGCCTAAGTGCGTGGAAAAAGTTGGACAAACCTGAAAATGTCGAGGAAGGCTGGCAAACTGTGCTTTCGATGACAACCGACAAAGACGGCGTATTTTATGCAGGAACTGAAGGCGGTGTGCTGCGCTCTGGTGACGACGGCAAAACGTGGGAACTGCGCAACAAAGGGCTTACTGAACCGATTGTAACCGCATTGATTGTCGAAGGAACGGACATCTATGCTGGAACCGATGCAGGTGTATTTGTTTCGGAAAACAAGGCTGCATCGTGGCGCGAAGCAAATACGCTGCTTACGGGCGCAATCGTGACCGATATGCAAGAGCATCGAGGATTGATTTTTGCGGCAACATCAGGAAGCGGCGCGTACCGAACACCCGACAACGGCGCGACGTGGCTTGCCTCCGATGCTGGCTTGCAGGCTCGGTATTTGCGCGGGTTTGCCTCGCGTGGTAAGGATTTGTACGTGGCTGCGTATGATGAATACAATCCCGCCAATCCGAATATTACCACGCCGGGCATCTATCGCTCGAACAATAATGGTACGTCGTGGACGGCTGTTCTCATAGATACGGTGCGGGATGCAGGCGGAAAAATCAAAACACTTCATCCATTTCATTCTATCATCGTTACAGGCTCAGGAACACTTGTTGCAGGTGGCGATGACGGCATTGTTGCTCGCTCGGTGAATGGTGGCGTTTCGTGGACAAAAACGACGATTGTTCCGCTTGGGTCAAAAACAATGCCGTCGGTAACGACAATGATTGTCGGACTTGAAAATGCCTTGTTCGCAGGGACAATCGGCGGCGGCGTGTTTCGCTCCGACGACGACGGACTGAGTTGGCGACGAGTGCTGGGCGATGAACGTGGTTTCCCGCCGTCGGTGTTGCGCGTGAATCATCTTATCCGCGAGCAAACGGCTATTTTCGCGGCGACCGATGCAGGAATGTACCGTAGTTTGAGCAATGGTTTGTCGTGGTTGCGCCTCAATTTTCCCGATTCTTCTTTTGCCATTTCCGATACCGTTTTGCCGCAAGCAATCATCGCTATTGGCGGGGCATTGTACGCCGGGACGAATGCGCACGGCGTTTGGCGGTCGCTGAATGACGGAATATCGTGGGAGCGCACCAACGAGGGATTGAGCGACGATGCGGATGTTACCTCGTTTGCAGCAGCTGGAACGTCCGATTTGTACCTTGGGATGCATGGCGGAGTCATCCATCGAACATCACTTCAAAGCTCGGTCAATTCTGCACGGGCATTTTTGGAAATTCCCGACAATCTCACCGCAAAGCCTGGCGACGAAATAGAAATTCCCATAATTTTGAAAAGCATTCAATCGCCACCCGCGAATATTCGCTCCATCAAAGCGCGGTGCATTCTTCGCTTCAATGCTGCCTTGCTCGACCCTGGACCCGCGCTGCGGCAAGAAGCTGTCGTGAACGGTGAACGCCTTATTCCGCTTACCTTCGACTTGCGCCCCAATGCTGGAACCGCGCTGACCACCTTGCGTTTTCGTGCGCGTTTGGGCGATGCCATAGCTACACCACTTTTGCTCACAAATTTGAGTGCCGATGGGGTAATTCTGCTTGCTCCGAAGCCAGGAATTATGACGCTTGCAGGGCTTTCCTACGCTGGCGGCGCACGGCTCTTTAGCTCGTCGCGCGCACCCGTACTTGCCACGACCGCGCCGAATCCAACGTCCGATAATGCTATTGTCCGCTACACGCTCAAGGAAACAAATGATGTACGGCTTACGCTGGTTAATGTTTTTGGGGAAACCGTACAGACGCTTGTTGTGAAGCGGCTTTTGCCGGGCGATTACGAAATGAATATTTCGACCGACGAGCTTCCGACAGGGGCGTATTTCCTTGTCTTGGAGACCGCATCGCACCGCGTTTCTCAGCCAATTCGTGTTCTGAAATAATTTGTATCTGCTCAGGTTGTGATTTTTTTTGGACGCAGATGAAGATGATTGAATGGATGAAAATGATATGTGAACGTTTGGTATGTTTCGCTCTTTTATCATCTTCATCCATTCAATCATCTTCATCACCGTCCCATCTTCATTGTTGATGCCTGACTGGTTCAGTTTCCCCTTTTTTAGTATATCACATCTCGGCTATGAATCACACATCTCACCACCTTTCCGAAGGCGCGTACAGTATCTCGAATGTTGTCCGCCGTGCAGTGAATATCTGCCTCTTGCTGATGTTCATTTTGCTCACTACTGTGCAAAATGCCTCCGTCTTTGCGCAGGCACCAGCATCTACAATAGCATCTTCCACGCAAGCAAGCACTCAGGCGACTCCGCCCGACAACGACGGCATTCGCTACGGTTTTTCGGGAATGTTCAATTATACCCTGCACAACGCACGATTCCTCGATTTGCCATACATTTCCAACAGACAAAATCTCACCGATTACATCTTCAATAATGGCATGGGACTTGGCTTCTCCGCAGGTGCGCAGGTAGAGTTTCCGCTTTTGCGTTGGTTGAATCTAGGCGTGAGGGCTTCCTACGTGCAGCGAAACGGCACATTGCTTTCCAACCTAGATTCTATGCTGGTTGGACGCATTGATGACGGTTCGAGCGATATGGGGATATTCCGCAGAATGCTTTCGACGGATTATGCGACGTTTGGCTCGGATGTCTTTCTCACCATCAATCCCGCAGGTGGCTTGAACATTTACTTGGGCGGGCGTGTGGAATTTGCTGTGTCAAAATCGTGGCAGGAAGCCGAGTATTTGCTCGCACCGTCGGACGGCGTTTTTCACGATACAGGCGAGCGGACACGTAACGCCAAAAGCGGCATCATTCCTAATGTTCGGAACTTTGGCATTGCAAATATGAACATTGAAATTTTTCAAGGAATTGGCTATGAAATTCCCGTGCATCCCTCCGGCGCGTGGACGGTGGAGCCGTCGGTGTTCTACGGAACGCAAATGCTGAACATCCTTTTTGATATGGCAAAGGGCGAATACTGGAACACACGCGCCGTGCGAGGCGGTCTGACGCTGCGGTATTATCCCGTGCGCGAGGCGGGATTTGATGCGCAGTTGTACAAAGTCAAGCAACTCGCCGCGCTCGAAAAGCAGATGTTGGAAGAGCGCAAAAAAATTCAATCCGAACTCCGCGAACTGCGTCAGTCGGGCGTTCTTGTGAAATTACCGCCACCAGTGGGCTTATTTGCTGACGGAACACGTGCTGAGAACCCAACAGTGCGCGTAGAGCAGTTCCGCTCAACGATGGTGGTGTCGCTTGTGCCGCACGTTTTTTTCAATGAAGGTTCGTCGGTGATTCCCTCGCGCTATCGGCGTATTAACAGCCCCGACCGCAATACTTTTTCGCTGAATCGTTTGACAAAACTGCCAACACTTGAGATGTACCGCCATCTTTTGAACATCATCGGCAAGCGCATGACCGAACGCCCTGATGCCCGTCTGACGCTGACTGCGTACAATGCCGCATCGGGAAGCGAAGCTGCCAACAAGAAACTTGCCCAACAACGCGCCGAGACGGTCAGCGATTATTTACAAGATGTCTGGAAAATTCCTGTAAGCCGCATCAGTACAAGCATTCAAGATGCCTCATCGCAAAATAATGCGGATAAAAATATGGATAAAAATGCTGCAAGCGAAGAAGATATGCGCCGTGTGGATATTGCCTCTTCCGACCCCGCTCTTTTACTCCCCATTACGCTGGAATCGGTCTATCAGCGCATCTCGCCACAGGCAATTCAGTTTTCTCCCGAAATCAATGCTGGTGCGGGCTTGAAGCAATGGGGCTTGGAAGTATCGCAGTTTCAGGACAATGAAATTGCAACCGTGTATCAGGCAGAAGGCACAAGCACATATCCGAAGGAGATTGTTTGGCAAATGAATGAAGGTTCTGTCGAAATGACATCGGGCTTGATGGAATGCCGCTTGGACGTGACGGACGTGAACAATCGCCAAAGCGACGCGCCTATTCAAGCCATTCCTGTGCAGGTGAAACTCTTAGCGGACAATATCGCTCCCAATGCACGTGTGGACATCGCGCTCCTTGCTGCGCCGCTCGGAAAAACGCTTGGGGAAAATGATGTTCAAAATGCGACAAAAACAAGTATTCAAGCAGGTTCGGTGGTAATTGCGGAGGGATTTGCCGAACGAAGCGACCTCAAAAATGAAAACAGCCCCTTCGATACCGATGCCGCCGATGAACGCGCACGGCGTGTCAGCACGATACTCGGCGGCATTCAAGGCGTTTCAGCAAGCGTTGTCAGTAGCAAAAAACCCGCCGCGTGGATGCGCTCCTTGCACAACGATTCTGGCACACCTGAAGGGCGATTGTACAATCGTGGTGTGCGTGTGGAAATCCGCTCTGGTGCTGCGAAGTAAAGGAGCAGCAATTTCGTATTTTTTGCTGGGTTATTCTTCGTGCAAACGCGGCACACGCGCCGTCATTCCCGTGCAGATTTCGTAGGGAATTGTTCCGAGCGCAGTTGCCCAGTCATCAGCAGTGATGCGGTTTTCCGAGCCGTTTGGTGCTTGCGCTGCGCCGAGCAAAATTACTTCGTCGCCGACGCGAAACTGCTCGTCACTAATATCAACCATACATTGGTCCATGCAAATTGTTCCCACAACGGGAAAGAATGTTCCTTGAATAATCACCTGTGCTTTTCCCGTCAAGCCGCGCCGAAAGCCGTCTGCGTAGCCAATCGGAATCGTTGCAATCGTTGTTTCTTTCGGTGTGATGTAGCGGCAGCCGTAGCTCACGGCTTCGCCCTTTGGCAAGCGGCGCAGAGAAATAATGCTGCTTGTGAGCGACATCACGGGCTGCAGCGCAAGTGGATTCAGGAGTTCATGCGAAGGATTGTAGCCGTAGAGCGCGATTCCGGGACGCAAAAGCGTAAAGAGCGCACTATTATTGGCTTGTGGGCTTGCTTCTGCAATCGCCCCACTATTTGCCGCATGAATATAGCGAAAGCTGAACCCCGCATCACGCAA
Source organism: Candidatus Kapaibacterium sp. (assembly GCA_004292595.1). Classification (GTDB taxonomy): domain Bacteria; phylum Bacteroidota; class Ignavibacteria; order Kapaibacteriales; family UBA4661; genus PH2015. The sequence goes on from RDXM01000129.1 coordinate 26,818, forward strand.
GGCGTTCAGGCTTTCCGTGAAAATGCGCACTTGCTTGTAGTAATAGCTTTTATCGGCTTCATCGGCAGTCGCAAAATGTGTACAGATGCCATGAATGTTGATGTTCGGCAATGTACTTACCGAGCGCATAAATTCAAGTGCTTCGTGGGGTTGGATGCCATCGCGGCGCATTCCTGTGTCGAGCGTTAAGTGAGCATTCAATACGCGCCCTGTTTTAGCAGCTTCCGCCGAAAATGCTTGCATGGTCGTGCGAGAAGCCGCACAAAACTCAAGATTTAACCTGCAATATTCGGCCGCTCCGTGCGCAAAGGGCGGTGTTACAACGGCAATGCGCGTGTCGGGCATATCCTCTGCCGCTCGCAGTGGTGTGGCTTCTGCGGCAAACGCCACGCCGAGCATTGTTTCAATTCCAAGCGTTTTTCCTTCTTCTAAAATTGCTTTTGCGCACGGCACAATGCCGTGTCCGTAGGCATCCGCCTTGACGACTGCCATCATTGCAGGGCGTGGCGCATCGCTTGCCAGTGATGCAGAGGCACGCTCGGCAAGCGTACGAAAATTGTGGCGTAAGCGAGAAAGATGAATGGTTGCAAGCGTTGAACGAAGCGGTTTTGCTGGCATGGTGGCTGAAAAAATAAATGAGAAAATATGCTGGAAATGAGCATTGCTGTACGAAAAAGCGTACTATTGCGATTTCTGGACGTACAAAAAAAGCGCGGCAAATCAAGTATTTACCGCGCTTTGAGCGTTGTACTGCAAGCATTCTTTACGGGAACAAGCCCAACTGACGATACGTCGTGGCAACTTTGTCAATCGCTGATGCGAAGGCTGCTGTGCGGAGGTCGCCAATTTCTTTGTGCATACGGTAGTATTCCTTGATTTCCTCGTACGAACTCATCATCGTATCTTCCAAGCCCGAATTTACGAGGTCTTCCTCGCCTGCGCCGCGAATCATCAGGTCGCGCTCGGATTGGCGGAAATTGCGCCCGACCAAGTCCTCAATCGAAGAAACCATGCGAGATTGCGTATTTTCCTCGAAGCGGCGTTCCATGCGTCCGAAGCGCACGTGCGAGATGTTTTTCAGCCACTCAAAGTAGGAAACCGTTACGCCGCCTGCATTCAGGTACATATCGGGAATAATTAAAATACCTTTTTTCAAGAGAATGTCTTCAGCATCCGCCGTAACAGGACCATTTGCGCCTTCAGCAATAATTTTTGCTTGGATGCGCGGCGCATTTTCCGACGTGATTTGGCTTTCCAATGCTGCTGGAATCAAAATGTCGCACTCCAGTTCCAATGCGGCTTTGCTGTCCTTCATGGTCTTTGCTTTGGGATAGCCAGTAATGGATTTATTCGCAATGCGATACTGATTCAATTCTTCAACATTAATACCTTTTTCGTTGATAACTGCGCCGTCCCACTCAATAATGCCCGTAATCAGCGCACCTTGCTCTTGCAAAAATTTCGCCGCGTAATAGCCTACGTTTCCAAAGCCTTGGATAATCACGCTTTTGCCTTCCAAGCCGGGCGTGAGTTTCAAGAGCTTCATATCGTGCTTGTCGGCGGTTGCTTGGCGCAGACCGAACATGACACCGCGTCCTGTTGCCTCACGGCGACCACGCACACCACCTTGTGCAATCGGCTTACCTGTTACGCAGCCAAGCGCATTGATGTCGCGTCCGCCGTGAAATGCCATGTAGGTATCGGCAATCCACGCCATTTCGCGCTCGCCTGTGCCGTAGTCGGGCGCTGGTACGTCCACTGCGGGTCCGATAAAGTTTTTGCTGATAAGTTCCGACGTGTAGCGGCGTGTGATGCGCTCCAGTTCGTCATCGGTGTAATCGCGTGGGTTGATTTTGATGCCGCCCTTCGCGCCGCCAAACGGCACGTGGACAATCGCGCATTTGTAGGTCATGAGCGCAGCCAAAGCCATTACCTCGTCTTGGTCCACCATTGTCGAATAGCGAATGCCGCCTTTGGTCGGCAGTTTGTGATGGCTGTGTTCGCAGCGCCATGCTTCAATAACCTGAATTTCGCCTCTGATGCGCACAGGGAATTGAAAATAATAGACCGAATTACACGCTTTAATCTGCTCTGCCAGACCGCTTGGTAGTTTCAGAGCCTTTGCTGCTTTATCGAAGTTCTGCGCAACAGACTTGAAAAACGGTGCTGGTACGTGTACGCTGCCGATGGTGTTTGTACCGTTAGTTGTTGTTGCAGCCGACGTTGTAGCTGGTTTCGCCGCAGTTTTTGCGGCGGTTTTCGGTTTTGCTGTCGGCTTTGCCGCAGTTTTTGTTGCCATAATCCACACTCCTGAAATCAAAACTGATGAATGAAAAGAATACCGTTTGTTAGCTTGAAAAATGTATGCACCGCCATTTCAAAGAGTTAAGGGCGATGTTGCTACACTGCATCAACAATCCATTGCAAGGCGGCAAGCACATGATACGGATTGCTAAAACTTAAACTGACATAGTCGGGGTCAATGCTGATGATGTTCTGCTCTAACTTGAGAAAACCCCAACTGTAGGCTGATGTTACACATCCAAAGACCGTATTCGTCGGCTTGCCCTTTTGGGCGTTAAAAAGCTGCGCTGCGTATAATTCCGCGCTGCATTGTGCAATGGCGTTATCGTCAATATCTGTTTTTTTTGTTTCCACGATAAAAAAAGCTGGAGCTTCAACGATAAATGTGTCGCTCGCCGATGCGAAAATGAAATCACAAAATCCGTTTAGTCCTTTGTTTTTATCAATCGTAAATTCGTACCCAGAAAAAATAGAATACTTAGCTTGATTTTTTCTGTACAATGCTTGCAGCACTGGCGTAACGACAAATTCCGACCGTGCTTTTTCGCTACCAAGATATATTTTCGCGGCTTCCTGCAACGAGCTGGCAAGGTGCGTGTCTTCGGCAAATGTAGGCAATTCTTTTGGCAGCCAGTAGTTCCGTTGGATATGAATGCCAAGCTGCTCTTTAAGCGTTCGGATTTTGAATTTGTTGTACGACATATATCAGGAGGATTTGAGCAGTGAAAGCAGTGTTTGTGCGTCATCCAGCCCAATTTCTCTTTGCTCGCCTGTCGCCATTGTTTTCAAAATTGCTTTGTTGTTCAAACGCTCTTGTTCGCCGATAATCGCTACAAAGCGAGCTTTGGTGCGGTCTGCGTCGCGCATTTGTGCTTTGAAGGAACGGCGCAGTGCGTCGGTTGTTGCCGAAAAGCCCTGTTCGCGGAGTGTTTGTGCGAGTTTCATGGCGAGTGGAGAAGAATCGTCGTCGAGGGCAATCACGTACGCATCGCATGAAATCTCGCTCACAGGCAATTTTCCTTCTTCTTCCAACAACAGTAATAATCGCTCAATCCCAAAAGCGAAGCCGATGCCAGGCGTTTTTTTGCCGCCTAATTGCTCAAACAGCCCGTCGTATCTGCCGCCGCCGCCAATTGCATTTTGCGAACCCAAGCGCGTGGTGACAAATTCAAATGCTGTGTGGCAATAATAGTCCAAGCCCCGCACTAAACGTGGATTTACGCTAAAGGGAATGCCCAGCGCAGTGAGTAAATGCTGCACTCGCTCGAAGTACGCACGGCTGCTTTCGTCCAAGTAATCAATGAGTAATGGTGCGCCTTTTACGGCTGCTGCATCTTCGGGATGCTTGGAATCCAAGATACGAAGCGGGTTGCGCTCCAAGCGGCTTTTGCTGTCGTCCGACATCGTAGCGATAAACGGCGCGAAATGTGCTTGCAATGCCTCGCGGTAGCGTGTGCGGCTTTCGGTGCTGCCAAGCGAGTTTATTTGTAATTCAAACGCCGTCAAGCCGATTTCCCGCAAGATATTTGCTGCAAGTGCGATAGCTTCTGCATCGCCTTCGGGTTTGTCCGAGCCAAGTATTTCTGCATCGAATTGGTGAAATTGACGCAAACGCCCTTTCTGCGGGCGTTCCTGACGAAACATCGCGCCCATGTACCACAGGCGCACAAGCGGATTTTTCTCAACAAGTGTGTTTTCAATTACCGCACGAACAATGCTTGCGGTGGCTTCAGGGCGCAGTGTAAGCGAGTTCTGACCTTGGTCAAGGAAGGTGTACATTTCCTTGCCAACGATGTCAGTGGTTTCGCCGATACCGCGTGAGAAAAGTTCCGTAGATTCAAAAAAAGGAGTGCGAATTTCTTGAAAACCGAAAGAGGCTGCAACGCGCCGAAACGTGCTTTCCAGCGTGTGCCAGGCGTGAATGTCGCTTGGGAGGGTGTCTTTTGTGCCGCGTATTGCTTGAATCATTGCAAAGGATAAAATCTGCGTAAATCTGTTAAAATATTTCTATCAAATTATTCCAAGATTATTGTTCACCAAGTTTTCGTCGTAGTTCTTGGATAATTTTCTGTTGTTCTTCGAGTTGTTGGTCTTTTTGCTCAAGAACTTGGTCTTTCTGCCCAAGTTCTTGCTGGGCTTGTTCCAGTTCTTGCTGGGCTTGTTCCAGTTCTTGCTGGGCTTGTTCCAGTTCTTGCTGGGTTTGTTCGAGTTGGACGCGCTGTGGTCCTAAGACCGCATTTATGCTACGCCACGCTTCTTGCTCAATGTCGAGTTGCTCGCGTTCTTTCGGCTCGGTGCCGACGTAGTGCAAAATGTCCGTCATAAGGCGTACTCCTTCGACATCTGGTTCGTGAAGAAATTCTTTTATCGTCGTCGTGTCGCCGGTGAAGTGGCGTTGCTCAAAAATGCTCAGAAGTTTATCCAAGCGAGATTGGTAACGGTCCGTGATTCTACCAACCTGAACAACAAAACTATCATGCGTGAGTTTTTCAATGAAATCGCTTTTTGCGGCAATGATGCTGTTGGTCACGAGGTCTCGGTACTGGCGTTCTACCTTGATGCAGGCACTTTCAATGCTCGGAAGCGGAAAGCCTAAAATATAAATCGTTGTAATCGGCAATGCTACTTCTTGCTCATGGACCGTATCTTCTTTTTTGTATTGTGCCGCGAGGTACTGGCGAAAGCGCATGAGGTCGAGCAGATTTCGAGCTTTCTGAATTTCAATCAGGACTTTTTTTACTTCCCCCGTGGCGGTCTGTATTGTTGCAATAAAATCCAGTCGAAAGATAGAAATCCCGACCAGTTCTTGTGTGTAGGTGAACTCTTGCGGCAATACTTGTACGCTTTCAATTACCTCATCCATCAGCGTTCCGATAAAGAATTTCACGACTTTATCATTTTCCATGAGGCGCTTGAAGACGACATCGTATATCGGATTTGCGATGACCATACGCTAGAGGAGGGATGAAATCTGAGGTTTGAGGGCTGAAATATTGAGAGAGCGTCTGTTTTCAAGCGGGTTCGAGGGCATCGTATCTTTGCCGTTTCATATTTCAGCCCTCACACCTCATCCTTTCTTATCTTACATATCCAGCTTTTGTGCTTCTTCTTGGCTAATCATGTCAATAATTTCATTTGCTGAGGACGCTCCCAGAAGGCGTTCTCGGAATTCATCGCTATTCATCAAACGAGAAATGCGTGAAAGCAAGCGCAGATGAGTTCCGACAGCATTTTCCTGACCAAGCAGCATGAAAATAATATTGACAGGTTTGTTGTCGAGTGCTTGATACTCAACAGGTTCATCCAACGTAACAAGTGCGCCGATAGGCTGCATCACTGCATCGGTCTTGGCATGAGGAAAGGCAAAACCCTTCCCAACACCAGTGGACATAATGTTTTCTCGCTCAAAAATAAGCGTTTCTACTTTATTGGTATCCGCAATGCCGCCTCGTTCACGCAGCATCGCAATCATAAAATTCAGTGCGTCGCTTTTGGTAGAGAGGTGCTGATGCACTGCTACGGAAGTTGTTTGCAAAACATCGGTGATACGCATAAAATCTGAAAGGATGAAGGTTGAAGGTTGAGGGATGAAGGTTGAAAATGCAAGGGTGAAAATATGAGAAAGAGTGCAATGCGCTTTCGCCCTCATCCTTCATCCCTGAAGCGTCTTTGCCCTTATTTCCTTCCGTATAAACCTGTCAGTGTGGTCTTCGCAATCGTATTTTGGTAGATGTAGAACCCTACGAGTGCTGCGGTCGCACCTTGTGGGATGTCGAGTTTCTCAGTTTTTAAGGCATGAAGCGTAAAAATGTAACGATGCGGTTTATCGCCAAGAGGCGGACACGGACCGCCGTAGCCTTTCGCGCCAAAGTCCGTTGTATTTTGGATGCTTCCTGCTGGTGCGAGGTTTAGGTCGGGATTTCCTGCATTTGCCGCAAGCGAGTCTGTTCCTGCGGGAATGTTATAGACCACCCAATGCCACCAGCCGCTTCCTGTGGGTGCGTCGGGGTCGTAGCAGGTGAGCGCAAAACTTTTCGCATCCTTCGGGGCATTTTTCCATGCAAGCGCAGGCGAAACATTCTTGCCTGTGCAGCCAAAGCCCGAAAACACTTGCTCCATACTGAGTGTGCTGCCTTTTTTGAAAGCGGGGCTTGCGAGTTGGAATTGTGCGCTCGAATGTGCATGAACACCGAAAAGCAAAAGAAGCGTTGCAGTGAAAATGCGGAGCAATGCCGATAAAGGTGGAAAGAAAAAAGCGTGCTTCATGGGTGGAGTCCGATATTCAGGGTTTATGAATTCATAAATTGCGCGTGGAGGCGGAAAGGAAAGTACTGAGATGTGGAACAAGATTTTGGTGTAATTTGCTCTCATCCTAGCCGCGCAAACATAGTAAAAAGTTTGCATTTTACCGTCGCTATAGAGCATTTTTTTTTCTTTTTTCACGCGATTTTTTCAATGGCTTTTTACGGGTGTTGCAAGAGCAAGAGATTTTTTTTATTTCCCAGAGAGAGAGAGTAGATTTTTGGTATAAAAAATTGTATCTTCATACACTTTTACTTTTCGTGTATCGTCATTTTTGTAGGCTCATTGGAAGGCGTTTGTGTGTCTAGTGCTACAATGTGCGCTTTCGTAGTATATTCATGGGAATAGCTGTGTTGTTGTTGTGGGTGGTGGTGTTCAGCATAGAGTCTTTATGCGCCCTCATGCGGTGTTTTCATTGCTCGTCATCGCTCAAAAGTTCCCTTGATTACACCCCTCTTCACACCCTTTTCATTTTTTATCTTACTTTTTTTGAATGTAAAAAACGTATTATTTTAATCTTTTGTATTCTTCCACCATTTATCGTGAGTTATCATTATGTCGCAGCAACCAGTTGAGAAAATTTGGCTTCCCCAGTATCCGAAAGGTGTTCCCGTTGACATCAATCCCGACCGCTATTCTTCACTTGTGGGTTTTTTGGATGACCGTATCAAAGAATATGGTAATAAGCCCGCATATGAGAACTTAGGCGTTACGATGACCTATAACGAGGTGGATGCGTTGGGGAAAAATTTTGCGGCGTTTTTGCAAAAGAGAGGTTTGAAAAAAGGCGATAGAATTGCTGTGCAGATGCCGAACATGATACAATATGCTATCGCGGTAATCGGCGCACTCCGCGCAGGCTTGACCGTTGTTAATACCAATCCGCTCTACACACCGCAAGAAATGAAGCATCAGTTTAACGACTCTGGTGCGGTTGCGCTGGTCATTGTAGCAAATTTTGCGGCAAATTTAGAGAGCGTTTTGAAAGATATTCCCAAGCTCAAAACGATTATCATTACTGAGGTTGCAGATATTGTGCCAGGTCTGAAAGGCTGGGTAATGAACATGGCATTGAAGCACGTCAAAAAAATGGTTCCAGCGTACAACATTCCAAGTGCCATCAAGTTCAACACCGCTCTGAGCGAAGGTGCGAAAGCGAAGTACACCGCACCCGATATGAAAAGTTCCGACTTAGCGTTTTTGCAGTACACTGGCGGCACAACAGGCGTTTCCAAAGGTGCAATGCTCACACACCGCAATATTCTTGCCAATATGGAAATGCTCATGGCATGGATTTCTTTCAAGCTCAACAAAGACCACGACCAAATCGTTATTACTGCGCTGCCGTTGTATCATATCTTCGCGCTTACCTTTAATTTCTTTGGTCCGATGAGCTATGGCGGCAAGAGTGTCCTTATCACAAATCCCCGCGATATGGATGCCTTTGTGGCAGAATTGAAGCGGCATAAATTTACCGTCATGAGCGGCGTAAATACGCTCTTCAATGGTCTTTTGAATAATGCAGAGTTTAAGAATGTTGATTTTTCGCGCTTGGTCATTAGCATTGGCGGCGGTATGGCGGTGCAAGATATTGTTGCCGAAAAATGGGAAGCCACCACGGGCTGTGTCTTGAACGAGGCATATGGGCTTACCGAAACCTCACCAGGACTGACCGCCAACCCAATGGACGGTACGCACCGTCGCGGGCATATTGGCTTGCCGCTTTCCAGCACCGAAATTGGTATTTTTGATGATGATAACAACATGGTTCCGCTTGGCGAACGCGGTGAAATCTGGGCGCGTGGTCCGCAGATAATGAAAGGCTACTGGCTGCGCGACGACGAAACCGAAAAAGTAATGCACGGCGACTGGTTCAAAACTGGCGACATCGGCATTATGGACGCGCAAGGCTTCATTAAAATCGTGGACAGAAAGAAAGAAATGATTCTCGTTTCGGGCTTCAATGTTTATCCGAATGAAGTGGAGAACGTCGTGGCAATGCACCCGAAAGTGCTGGAAGTCGGCGTAATTGGTGTGCCAGACGATAAATCACACGAAGCAGTAAAAGCCGTGATTGTGAAAAAAGACCAGAGCCTAACCGCAGAAGAAGTTAAGGAATTCTGCAAGCAGCACTTAACGGGCTACAAAGTACCAAAACACGTAGAATTCCGCACGGAATTGCCAAAGTCCAACGTTGGAAAAATTCTCCGCCGCCTCTTGAAAGATGGCGCACAGCCGTAATCATGCAAACGTGATACTGTTCACAAAAAAAGCTGTGGAGCAAGCAACGATGCGCTCCACAGCTTTTTTTTCGTATTTTCTCATTGGTAAGCTATTACCCAAAACCCTGATGTAGTCTATTCTGCAAGGTGGAATGCCGCTTTAACAGCATTGTAGTTAGAAATATCTACAAATTGTTTTAATTCCGCCGTTGTCGTTGCGGGAATAGCAACAACGCGGTAGCTGAAACTTCTTGTTGGGCGAAATGGTGCAACACCGCTAGGGCTATTGATAAATACTTGTACCTGTCCTAGCTGATACTGAGCATCAACCACTTGAAAAGTCCCACCTTCAGAAAAAGTAATTGGAAGTTGCTGCCAGATGACGGCTGTGGCTGACACGGCTTGCATTTGTGAGTAGACCAAAACTACACCCGTTGCCATAATATCTGCCGTAATGTTTGCAACGTTGAACCATCCTGATTGTAAATACGCACCAGGTGAGCCAACACCTTGCGCAAGCCACTGCGACGGCTGCACGGTAAAGTTTATTGTGCGGGCTGTGGGCGCGGCAGTACCACCGCCTGTACCAGCTGGACCTTGTGGTCCAACGGGTCCTGGAGGTCCTTGTGGTCCAGCAGGTCCAGCTGGACCCTGCACTGCGCAGCCTGCCAGAGCAAGAAAAAATAGAGCGCAACAGGCAATGAGCCTTTGCGTAGTGCCTTGTTTCAGGATATTCATAGAAGTTCTCCGAAAAAATAGAAAAGAGGTGAAAATAATGTGTTAAAAATATGCAATAAGCGTGTGCGTTCTAAACAGCAAGAAATATGACATTTCCAGCACATTATTTGCACAATTACCAAGAAAGAGAATGTGCGAGGGCGAAAAGTTACATCGGCGTGTGCAGAAAGACAAGAAAAAAAACAGCCTCCACACCGCGCGCGCTCATTGTAATGGTGTGTGGAGGCTGTTGAATGCAGGTTTTCACCAGGAAGAGAATGATATTCTAACAGGGATATTCTAACAGGATGAGCAGAGTACAATTCTGTTGTTACGTTTGTTCTGAGGTTTGTTCTAACGTTTGTTCTAACGTTTGTTCTAACGTTTGTTCTAACGTTTGTTCTAACGTTTGTTCTAACGTTTGTTCTAACGTTTGTTCTAACGTTGTGAAGTATCTGAATGACACCCTCAGAAAGTTCGTGCCATTCCAAGAAAAAATGAATTGTCAAAACGCCGCTTTTGTCCTTGAAGCAGAGGCGTAACTGCTGGCTAAACTCAATGTATCGCGCCTCGACAATATCCTCCAAAGCAATAATTTTCATCATACTACCAGGATTTTTCTCGTCGAATAAATAGTCGCCATAGCGTACAATCAAGACCGCTAGCGAAGGTGCGTAATGACATGACGAAAAAAAATCTTTCATTTGAAACTCCTTTCACAAAGAATTCTTCAATAAAGAAAATGACGATGCGGCATTTCTTGGTTAGCTATTGATTGTTTTTCCAAGAATCCGTATCTTACATATCTTTTTCAATCTCAAAGATTTCTAAGACCGATTCTCTCTATCTCAAGGACAATGTTACCAGACGACTAAACTGTGCGAACTATCTACTACAAAAATACGCAATGCAGACGTGGGATATGAAACAAAGTCCTTTTCGGTCGAAAATACTACCGAATTCTCCCAGTTCACATTTTGTGGTCAAAAAGTGCTATCATTTTTGAGAGAAATTGAAAAATCTAGGAGAATTCGGTAGTAAAAACGACCACTTTCGCCAAAAGTAAGGTTCTATCAGGCTTGTAGAAAGCAGTTGTTACGAAAGTTCAGGTTTTATGCGCTTTGCAGAAACTAAAAAAATCTGTTTGAGTATGTACTAAAAATATATTTATCCTCAGCTAAATTTTGACAAGCGATTTTGTCCACAATAGACTCGGCAAATCGGTCGTTTTCATGGAGTTTTTTTTGTACTTTTTGTGCGCTTTTCTTGTTTGAATTTTTGTTGCCAGCATTTTTTTTTCACCACCTTGAGATGTTGTTCTGGTACAACAAACTATCTGATATGACAAGCAATACCTTCGATATTCTCTGCATTGAACCAAAACGAATCTATGCTCTGAGCCTGAAGCGAGATTTGCAGAGGGAACACGTGCTGTTTAGTAATTTCTCGCATACGGCAGTTTTGGAGGAAGCATCAGAGATTATCCGCAAAACTCCGCCGCATTTGGTTTTTTTGAGTATTAATTTTCCTATGGCGGAACTCACAAAGTTTTTAGAGGTTTTTAGCCCTCGCACACGGAGTTTCGCGCTTATTTTTGTCGAATCCACACCAGAGCATATTCACAAAATGCGCCCAACCTTGCACCAGCAAACCCAACGCGCAAATTTTTCCACTCAGCACCAAGCAGGATATTTATTCGTTGGTGGATTTGGCAATAAAATGCTCGTTGATGCCGTTAATACTGCCCGCGAATGGCTGCAACACCACCTGCACTCGCGGCAGAAAGAAGAATTGGCGCGGTCTCTGGAGCAGTATCTTTCTCATCCCTACATTATTGCCCAGCAACGAATGCTTCCAGAAAAGCAAAACACGAGCGAGCGAGCGCAAAAGCTCTATGTTTTGAATAATGAACTGCGTTATCCCTTGAACCACGAAGAGGAATTGCGTATTTCATTCGACCGCATTGTTCATATCGAAGGCGACAACAAGTATTGCTGGCTGCATTTTTTTGATGAAGAAATTGGCTTAACAAAGCGGCATTTGCTCAAAAAAATCGTTCTTGAGCAGTTGGACGAGCATATTTTTGTGCATACTCATCAGTCGCACTGGGTCAATATCGCCTACATCCGCTCATTTGCGGCGGAAACCGTTGAATTACTTACAGGCAAGGTAGTTCCTTGCTCGCGCCGAGAGCGTCCGAATGTAGAGGCGATGATTCGCACAACGTCGCCTCAGCTTTTTGCTGCCTTGTTATTGAAAAATTCTTTGCCAGAAATTTCGACATCTCTGCAAAAAAGCGGTTTTTGGGATATTCGCGCCGAAGAATCTCACGCAAAAAATATGAGCATAAAACGACCCAAAGCCTGATGAATACTCATTCTCATCTCTTCATTCTCATTTCTTCATTCTATGAATTGCCGCATCGGTTGCGCTGCCTGTTGCATTGCGCCCTCTATTTCCTCGCCAATACCCGGAATGCCGCATGGGAAGCCAGCCGGAGTGCGATGCGTCCAACTCACAGACGATAATCGTTGCCGTCTTTTCGGCAAGCCAGAACGCCCTGCCGTTTGTTGTAGTCTCCGCGCACACGAGGAAATGTGCGGTTTCTCGAACGAAGAAGCATTTGTGCGCCTCACCGCATGGGAAGAAGCCACAAGCCCAACAACCAGATAGAAAAACCAAGCCATGAAACATTCTCACTACGACGAACTGCCTTCCACCAATGACAAAGCAAAAGAGCTTCTTCGCCTGAACACCGCACCACTCCTCGCTGTTACCGCCGATTTGCAAACACACGGACGCGGACGCAACGGCAAAGTCTGGATTGGCGAACACGAGGCAAATGTGTATTGTTCGGTTGGGATGCGCCATTTTGCGCCACTTTCAGAGCAGCGTTTGATAGCCTTTCAAATTATTGGATGCTTGGCGGCAAAAGCAGCATTGCAAGAAGCAAGCAGCGAAGCAAGGAATCATGCGGGCTGTACGGCAGAGTTTTGTTTGAAGTATCCCAACGATGTGTATCTTGTTTTGCCGAACGTCACGCCCGTGCAACGACGGAAAGTCTGCGGTGTGCTTGTCGAGCATGAATTTATCGGCTCTTCGTGCGTTTCGAGCGTCATCGGTATTGGTATCAACGTGCGGCAAAAAGTGTTTCCCGAAGACTTGCAAATGAAGGCAACATCGCTGCTCCGCGAGGGAATTGATGCTACGACCGAACACGTCCGCCACGCCTTGCTGCGCTATATCCAGCTTTTCTTAAAACAAAGCAATGACGCGCTGTTCACGGCATGGCGCGATGAACTTCAGTTAGAAGGCGAATATATCTCCATTGCCAAAGAGCAAGGACTATGGCGCGTGGAAAGCATACAAGATGATGGGCGTTTGCGCGTCATTCATACCGAGACGCAGCAGCAACGCTTTGTGGATAATGGCGATTCTATCCTTCGTGCAGATTGGCAGTGAGGATAAGGATAAAATCTGTATGCTGAAGTCCTAAGTACCATACAAAACTCTTGTAAATCCCATAGAAACAGGCTTCAGTGGCACAGACATTCTTGTCTGTGTTTTCCCACTTGGAACCCGCGCCAACACTCACAGACAAAAATGTCTGTGCCACTGTTAAAGATTTTTTGTATAGTACTGTGGATGAAGTCAATAATTTCTAAATTTTAAAAGCACCACCATGACCTTTCGCAAACTTGCCTTTCACCTCGTCGCGCTTGTTTTCGCGTCACTTTTCCTTGCTCCTACGCTGAACGCAAAGCATATTGATTTCGCACTTTCGCCACAAAAACTTGTTCTGAAGCCAGGAGCGGAAGGCAAACTCACGCTTACCTTGACGATTGAACAAGGCTGGTACACCTACGGCATGATTCCTCGCTTGGACAAGGATGGTCTTGGTCCGAAGGCAACGGAAATCACACTCAAAAGCAATAAAATCGCCACGTTGGAGAAAATTATTGCTGCGAAACCTAAGCAAAAATTTGACCAAGGCTTTCAGATGGAGATTGATTATTATGAAGGTAAAGTAATCTTCACTATTCCTGTCAAAGCACGTGTTGATGCACCTTTGGGAAAATATCCTCTGACGCTGAATGTGGAATACATGGTCTGCAACGCGCAAACCTGCTTGCCGCCCGACGATAAAGAATGTGCCTTCAGCGTAGAAATTATTGGCGATGAGATAACTGCTCAAACACAAGTCCCCATGCCGCCCAAGAACATTTTGCCCGCCCACGACACCGCCGTTCCGACAGCAACCGTGCAAGCAATTCCCAAAGATACATCTATCTCAAGCAATCAAGCCCCAAGCAACCAAGCCCCAAGCAACCAAGCCCCAAGCAATCAAGCCCCAAGCAACCAACAACCAAGCACCGAATCCCAACGAGAAATCGCCGCAAAGCGCGACGAGGGAATTTGGGCGTACTTGTGGTTTGCAATGGGCGCAGGTGCGACAGCATTGCTCACTCCGTGCGTCTTTCCGATGGTGCCGATAACGATTTCCTTTTTCACAAAACGCGCTCAGAAGAAGCGTTCACGCGGCATTCGGGACTCGCTGGTGTACGCGCTGGGCATTATGTTTACGTTCACGGCGTTGGGTGTGATTTTATCGCTGCTTTTTGGTGCGACGGGCATTTCCGATTTTGCCGCAAACCCTTGGGTAAATCTTGCATTGGCGGGATTGTTCATTGCCTTGGCATTCAATTTATTCGGCTCCTTTGAAATTCCCTTGCCAACGGGTTTGCTGAATAAAATGAACAACGCCGCAGGTAACGGAGACAGTATTGGTGCGGTTTTGCTGATGGCAATTACGTTTTCAATTACGTCTTTTACTTGTACCGTTCCATTTGTTGGCGCGGCACTTATTTCCGCGTCGTCGGGCGAATGGTTTTATCCGATTGTCGGCATGATTGGCTTTAGCGGTGTGTTTGCGTTCCCGTTTGTGTTGCTCGCGCTCTTCCCCGCAGCAATGGCGCGGCTTCCAAAGGCGGGCGGCTGGATGAATAACGTGAAAGTAGTGATGGGATTTTTGGAAATTGCTGCGGCAATGAAGTTTATCAGCAATAGTGATTTGGTCTGGGCGTGGGGTATTCTCTCGCGGGAAGTCTTTTTGGCAATTTGGATTGGTTGCTGCCTGATGATTATGCTCTACGTGCTGGGCGTGTTCCGCTTCGCGCATGATTCGCCCGTTGCGAGTATTGGTGCGCCTCGTGCGGTGTTTGCGCTTCTTTTTGCTTCGCTTACGTTCTACCTCGTCGCTGGACTTTTCGGCAAAAAGCTCGGCGAGCTTGATGCTTTCTTGCCTCCAAGCAATTACGAGGAAATCATTGGGAAGGATGAGGGCGGAAATATGAGGGATGACGTGCGCTCCCAAGCAACCAAGCCTCAAGCTCCAAGCAACCACCAATCCTGGCTGACAAGCTACGAAGCGGGTTTGGCGGTAGCACAGCAAACGGGCAAGCCCGTGTTTATTGATTTTACGGGCTTCACCTGCACAAATTGTCGTTGGATGGAAGCGAATGTATTCACAATGCCAGAAGCACGAGATTTGATGCGGGATATGGTCAAAGTGCAGCTCTACACCGACCGCAAAACCGAGCCATATTTGTCCAACAAAAAACGCCAGTTGGAGCAGTTTGGCACGATTGAACTTCCCCTGTACGTGTTGCTCAAGCCTGATGGCACGGTGCTTGCAACGAAAGCATTCACGCGGGATAGAGCCGAATTTGTGAATTTTTTGAAAAAAGCATTGTAAAGAAATACTTACACAAATTTTGAATGTGGAAAATTCCTGCAAAGCACGTATTTTCGAGCCTTGCTGCTATCTTTTCATTTTTTCTTGTACTACTATGAACATTCGTACTGCCTTCCTGCTTGCTGCGGCAAGCTGTGTGCTGCTCTTGCAAAGCCCGTCATTCCTTGCTGCGCAGGATGTTGTGATTAGCAAAATCTTTCAACAATAAAGGAACACCCATGAAAACTGCATCATATTCGCCGCTAACCCGCATCGTTCCGCTTGCTGTGCCAAATGGTCGGTATCAAACTGGGAAACAAACTCTGCAACCAACGGAATTACGCACAGAGCGGCGTATCTTCTTGCTTACACGCCCTTTGCGGTGTAAGATTGAGAAACAAGGTCAGTATTGGTTTGCCTCCAACGAGGAATTTGCGATTGAAGTTCCCGCAAAAACTCGCTCCGAAGCAGAACGCACCTTTGCTGAAGCCTTTGAGGAACTATACGAGTTTTTTGTTGAAATGCCGTACTCTGCCGCAACCGATGGTGTCCGTGCGAAACAAGCTCTTTTTCAGGAGTACATTCAAGCAATTCGTAGAATGTCTTGATGCTCTCCGCAACTGATAAAATCAGGCTTCCAGAGGTTGAGACCTCAACAAAGAAGAAAAATAACCGATAACTTTTCTGTTTCAATTTTTTCTCAAACCATGCCCCAATCCTTCAAAACCGCACTCGTGCAAATGTCCATGAGTGCCGATAAAACCGAGAACCTGCGCAAAGCAGCCACCGAAATCGAACGCGCTGCCGACGGCGGTGCGCATTTGGTCTGCTTGCCAGAAATGTTCGTCACCCCGTATTTTTGCCAGCGCGAGGATTCCGCCTTGTTCGACCTTGCAGAAGAATTTCCCAACAGCGAGACCATTACAACGCTGCGGGCAGTAGCGAAAAAAACGAAAACTGTCGTGATTGCGCCTATTTTCGAGCGTCGCGCGGCGGGCGTGTACCACAACAGCGCGGGAATTATTGATGCCGATGGCGAAATTGCTGGCTTCTACCGCAAAATGCACATCCCCGACGACCCCGCTTTTTACGAAAAATACTACTTCGCGCCCGGCGACTTAGGTTTCAAGGCGTTTGATACAAAAGTTGGGCGCATTGCCACGCTCATTTGCTGGGACCAATGGTACCCCGAAGGCGCACGGTTAGCGGCATTGCACGGCGCGACGATACTGTTTTACCCAACCGCAATCGGCTGGCATCCCGACGAAAAAGAACGCTACGGCGCAGCGCAGCACGACGCTTGGCGCACCGTGCAGCGCGGTCATGCGATTGCCAATGGCGTGTACGTGGCGGCGTGCAACCGCACTGGTCTGGAGACCGACCCCAAGACCGCATCAAAACTGGAGTTCTGGGGGCAATCCTTTATTTGCGACCCGCAAGGCGTGATGCTTTCGGAAGCCTCTGCAAGCAAAGAAGAAATCATCACCGCCGACGTAGATACCAAGCACTTAGAAACTATTCGCCGCAACTGGCCCTTCTTGCGCGACCGCCGCATTGATGCCTACGGCGAGATTACGCAACGTTTTCTTGCGTAAATTTTTTGCGGAAATAGACGGTCGTGAAATCATGTTTTACCTCAATCCAATCACATACCAACACAATTACGATGGCACTTACAGAAACAATCAGCGAACAAATGAAAGCCGCAATGAAAAGCGGCGACAAACTCCGCTTGGAAACGCTCCGCTCCTTGCGTGCGCTTATTTTGGAGTTTGAAAAAAGCGGCGCAGACCGCGCTATGAATGAGGAAGATGAGCAAAAAATGCTCCTTTCCGCCGCAAAAAAACGCAAAGATGCAATCGAACAATTCAGCAACGCGGGACGTAAGGAAGCCGCCGACAAAGAAGCTGCCGAACTTGCGATTATTCAAGAATTTCTTCCCAAGCAAATGGATGAAGCAGAAGTAGAAACGGCAGTAAAAGCGATTATCGAAAGCGTTGGCGCGAAAACACCGCAGGAAGTCGGCAAAGTGATGGGTGCGGCAATGAAGGAATTACGCGGCAAGGCGGACGGGAATCTCGTTCAGGCAGTAGCAAAGCGGCTGCTGGGCGCGTAGGCTTTGGAAAACATTTGTGCGGAAGAGCAACTAACAGAAAAAAGCTCGCTACACCTTGTGTTTGGCGGGCTTTCTGGTTTCTCCCTGTTCTTGATGTTCGAGCGTTGCTTTGAATGCTGATGGTGTTTGCCCGGTGTGTTTTTTGAAGGCAGAATTAAAGGAAGATTTAGAATTAAATCCAACGATAAACGCCATTTCTTGAATGGTTTGCGGCGATTCCCCTGCTTGAATGCGCTTTTTCCATTCTTCAATGCGATACCGATTGACAAAATCAAAGAAATTTTGCCCTAGTTCTTTATTCAAAAGCTCAGAAATGCGATAATTTGGCAGCCCAGTCGCTTCGGCAAGGCGTGAAAGCGTGAGTTGATGGCTCAAGTAGGGTTTATGTTCTTCCATAAAAGTAAGCAAATATTGTACCTGCTCGGACGGAGCCGATGGAGCGGCGGGCGAGAGAGAAAATGTCTCAGAGGGCGCATCATTACGCGATTCTTGGACAGAGGCGCGGTGCGAAGGCTGGTTGTGCAGCAGAGGATGAGCCAGAGAAGCCGATGGCAAGGCAAGAATCGGCTCGGTAGCGAGGAGTTGCCGCAATTCATCGGAATAAATGATTGTTTTTTGCAGCGCGAAATAGGCAATGCCGTACATCCAGAGCGCAGCCAAAATTGCCATAGCAGAATTAACTTCACTCGGACGCACAAAACCCAGCAGCCCCGCCAAACTTGATATTCCCACCAACACAACCAACACCGTTACTCCTGCCACAATATTCCGCAACCATTGCAAACTCACAACCTCAATATCAGCAAAATGCTGGCGAATGCGCTTTGAATATTCTTGCAACAAACGCAGCGCAACCAGCAAATACGCGAGGTTATACCAAGGACGCAGTGCCGAAAGCAGGACATAATCGCGCTGTTTTCCTTGCAAGGCTTGCTGGACAAATGCTTCTTTTGCCGCTTCGCCACCCATAAAAAATGGTATCAAACAAAGAGCATACAGCAGCGTGGGAAGAAAGTGCAGCGCATCGTTCCAGCGCATCGGGCGGGCAATCATTTCTCGCACATACAAGTAAATAAGCGGTCCAGTGAGCAAGCGCAAAATATCATACAGGCGCAACGTATAGGGAAATTCCTTGTAGGAGTTGCTTGCCAGTAAGTAGGAGTTCCACAATGCAATAGACATGGTGAAGAAAATCACAGACAACAGCGCGTTTGCACGGCGGTTTCCTTGTCGCCATGCAAGCAGCGTTACAAATAAAAACAGCCCTTGCGCTGCGCCAATGAGGCTCACAATGCTCAGAATATTCACATGAATAGCGTTAAATGGTTCTTGCTTGAATTCAAGCTCTTGGAAATGCACAAAGCACGTGCAAAGCACATACAAAACTACAAAAAATCTTTCATTTGCTTGCGGCGCAGAAAATCTACCACTTCCTTCACGCTTTGCCCATGCCCAATGCGGCAGATAACCAGCGCGTCGTCGGAATCCACAACCAAGACATCATCAATATCCACAAGCGTAATGAGCCGTTTTCCTGCCTTCACGTAGGAATTCGACACATTCACCGCAATCACCTCACCTTCTAACACATTATCTGCAGCATCTTTTGCGGCAAGTTGATACATAGAATCCCAGCTTGCGAGGTCGCTCCAATCAAACGCGCCTTCGACAACGTAGGAACTACGCGCCTTTTCCATGATACCGTAATCAATCGAAATAGATTTCATCTGCCGATACAGCATAGCGATTGTGCTATTATAGCTGTCCTTCCCGAAGTGCTTTTGCAGCAAGCGCAGCACGTGGGCGTGGTCGGGCATAAACTCCTCAAAGCTGCGCCACAGCACGCTTCCACGTGCGAAGAAGATACCAGTATTCCACAAAAAATCACCAGAATTGACAAAGCGAATCGCCGTTTCAATATCTGGCTTTTCGGCAAAGGTCAGCACCTTGCGCATGGCGTGGAGCGGGCTTGCGTAGGCATCTACTACGCGGGGCGTTTCGTCGAAGGCTTGGATATAGCCTAAGCCAGTATCGGGGCGAGTTGGCGGCACACCGAGCGAAATAATTCCGTCGGTAATCGCCGCCGTTTCAGCGCAGAGCGAGGTTGCATACACAAAATCCCGCACATTGCTCACGATGTGGTCGGCGGGAAATACTGCGAGCGTAAATTCTTCTTCCATGCGGTATTGCAGCGTAATCAGTGCCAAACCGATAGCGGCTGCAGTATTGCGTCCGAAGGGTTCGATAATAAAATTTTCCTCACGAAGCTCCCGCAACTGCTCGCCCGCTAGAGCGCGTAGTTGCTGGCTTGTAACGACCATTATTTCCTCGTGTGCATATGTCTCCCGCAAACGCTCGTAGGTGTGCTGCAAGAGTGATTTATTGCCAAACAAGGTAAGAAATTGTTTCGGTTTGTGTTCGCGGCTGTGCGGCCAAAGCCGCACACCGCCACCGCCAGCGAGAATCACGGCAAATGTTTTCATGGAAAATCCTGATAGATACAAAAGATACTACTTCTCACAACCACTTATTGGCAATATACCATTCCACTGTTTGTGAAATGCCGTCTTGCAAGGAAACCTGCTGCCGATAGCCAAAATCCTGCATCGCACGATTGACCGAACACGTCCAGTAATCTTGGATAAAATCTTTCCCTTTTTCGTAATTAAAGACGGGCGGCTTGGAAGAAAATTTGCCAAAAAATTCCGATACGCCCGCAACGCCCATCACCACTGGCTCGGGCAAGCGAATCTTGAGTGCCGAGCGCGTCGAACCAAACGCTTTGCGTGTGCATTCCGCAATTTGCTCCCACGTGTACAATTCCTCCGAAGCTACAAAATATGCCTTCCCAACGGTGTTTGGTGCTTCCGCCGCATCCACAATTCCGCGTGCTAAGTCGCTGCTGTGAATCAGGCTCAAATACTTCGTGTTGAAGCCCATGAGCGGCAAAATACCCATTCTGCCAACGGTTTTGAAAAACGAAAAAATTGCCGTGTCGCGCTGTCCAAAGACTGCCGGCGGGCGGACAATCGTAATCGGGAAAGCAGTGCTGCGAGCAAATACCTCATCTTCCGCCGCTTTTTTGCTTTCGCCGTAGGCAGTTATTGGATGCGGCACGGTATCTTCGTTCACAGGGCGTTCCAAGCTCGGCGACGGTCCAACAGCCGCTTGACTACTCACGTGCAGGAATCGCTTGAGGTTTGGTGCGCCTTTTTGTGCTGCTTCCAGCAAGTTTTTCGTTGCAATATGATTGCCCTGAAAAAATTCCTCCCGATTCCGCGCTGCCGTCAAACCCGCCACGTGGACGATAATATCGGCATCTTTGACCGCATTGGTCAAAGATGCTGGGTCGGTAAGCGAACCCACCGCTCGCTCGACAGGCGTTCCTTCGAGCCACTGCAAACTACTGGTGGGGCGCGTCAGACAACGCACGGTATAGCCGCGTCGGACAAGTTCATCCGCAACATGGCTTCCGACAAAGCCCGTTGCTCCGGTTACAAATGCTATCATTGGTTGTTGGTGATTGGTTTGTAGGTATTGTTCAATGGTATTGTTCAATGGTATTGTTGCAATTCATCCTATCACGCTCTCTTGCTCTACTGCAAGAGATGTGGAGTGTATTTGCTGGTGTTCAAGATGTTTTTTTCACGTTTATTTGTCTGGTCATAAATTTGGAAATTACGCATAAGCGCATCTAAACGCTCGGTAAGGCGGCTGAGGTCGTGTGCGGTGCGGGCAATTTCTCCTGTGGCGGCGGCAGATTCACCAATAATCGCACTAATGCTATCGGCATGCTCGGAAGCAGCACGAACACTCGTATTCTGCTCTTGCCCAGCAGAAGCAAGCTCGGTAACAATCGTTGCCACCTTGTTTGTACGCGAGAGAATGCCGTCGAGTGCCGTTACCGCTTGCGCGGCGGCTTGCTTGCCTGTGTTTACTTCCTGTGTGCCTTGATTGATAGATTCCACTGCCTTGTTGGTATCGTGCTGAATTTGCCGAATCGTTGTGCCAATTTCCTTTGTTGCTTTTTGGGTGCGCTCGGCGAGTTTTCGCACTTCGTCGGCAACGACCGCAAAGCCTCGTCCTTGCTCGCCTGCGCGGGCAGCTTCGATGGCGGCGTTGAGCGCGAGGAGGTTTGTTTGGTCGGCAATTTCTTCAATCACCTGCACAATTTCCCCAATCTGTTCGCTGGATTTTCCGAGAGCTTCAATCGTTTGTGCAGAGCGCATCACCACTTCTGCCACGCCATTGATACCGCGTATTGCCTCGCGCACAACGTTTCCACCATGCACCGCATCACTTTTTGCTGCTTCTGCTTCCTGCACCGCCGCGCCCGCTTGACGATTAGTTTCTTCCAGTACGCGGCTTACGTGTTCGATAGAGCCAGCAATGCGCGATGTTTGCTCTGCTTGCTCGTTGATGCCGCTCGACATCTGTTCGGTCGCCGCAGAAATCTCGGTGCTTGCACTGGCAGCTGTTTGGATGCTTTCTGCAATTTCTTGCATCATCGTGCGTACCTTCGCCAGAGCTTGATTGAAGCCCTTGTAGAGCATCTGGATATGCGGATTCGTGGAATCGCCATGCGCTTTGACGGTAAGGTCGCCAGAAGAAAATTCGCTAATGGAGAAGAGCATTTGCTGAACACTTGCCGATAAATCCTGACGCTGCTCCTCTGACTCCTGTACTGCTTCGTCCACGCGCTGCTGAATCGCCTGATTGGTCGCTGCAAGTTCGACGTTTTTCACTTCGGTAATACGGTGCTGCGCTTCGGTTTCCGCACGTGCTTTGGCAATGACATCAAGCTCCTTCGCGCTGTCAAGGCAGGCTTTTATCAAAATAATATCTTCAAAAATCACCCATGCTGCGTGTTCGATTGTGCGCCAGAAATTCACCCAGAAGCCCGCTTCTGCCAAAGGACCAAAGACCGAATAGGGATACAAAAGTCCACGAATCAAGTGTTCAGCAGCTATCACCACCGTTGCCGTAACAATGACTTTCCAATCGCGGTAATAGGCAAAAAATGCAAGTGAGACAAAGTAACCGAAGTGTGTTTCGATGCGCCCTCCGGTCAAGTGAACGAACAAGCCAATCATCAAACTTTGTGCAACAACAATGACGTGGCGATTGATAGTCGCGCCAGCATTCATGCGCACCAGCACCGTCGGAAACACTGCCAACAGTGCGCCCAAGCCCAAAGCAACAAACACGTGAATATTCGCCGAGGACTGCTCGCCAATCCACGTGTTTGGCGTAACAACAACGGCAAAAATAATCGCTACAACCCATTCGATGAGCAGCAAGCGACTGAGAATCTTATCAACACGAACATAAACATCGTACTGATAGCCCGACATAAGCTCGACGGTGCGAGCTGGCACAAGATGTGGCATAGTTTCCTCCAAAAAAATTGCTGTTAATTGTGGAATTGGGAATTTCGTTGTACGTTTATCAATGCGACTGCAATGCAAATGAATTGCCGTTGCTCAAGCTAAAACGCCGCAGTAGATGTTGCAAACGCTCGGTAGAGTTCGCTAAATTATTGGCAGTCTCGGCAACGTGCGTGATTGCGGTAGAGGTTTCTTCTGTTGCCGCAGACATGGACATCATGTTGGCAGCAATCGTCTCGCTCGACTGTGTTTGTGCGGTGTGTGCGGCGCGGATTTCTTGCAGCATTGTTTTTATTGCCACTGCACCAGAGATAACAATTTCAAGCGACGATTGCTTACGTGAGGCATGAATGCTTGTGTTGTGGCTGCGTTGTGCGAAGGTCTGCATGGATTCAATTTTCACGGATTGCAGTTTTTCAATCAAACTCGTCATTTCTTCGGTAGAAACCTGTGTGCGCCGCGCAAGCTGGCGTACTTCTTCGGCGACGACCGCAAAGCCCTTGCCATGCCGCCCCGCACGAGCAGATTCTATGGCGGCATTGAGCGCGAGCAGATTTGTTTGGAAGGCAATTTCGCTAATCATAGAAATTTTGCTTAAAATCTGCTTCACCATTGCGATAACGTCTTCGGCAATTACTTTATTTTGCTCGGCAAGCAGTGCGGCTTGGTCGGCAGCAGTGCTGTTGGACTCGACGGTGCTGCTCAAAACCTGCGTGGATTCGGTCATAATGCCAATTTGGGCAGCCTGTTCGTGCATTGCCGAGGCAATCTGTCCCGTCGAATGCGAAATGCTGCGAGCCGCTTGATTCGTGGTTTCAGCAAGGTCGGCGACATCCTGCAACATAGCACTCATCGTGTCAACGGCAGTATTAAAGCCTACAAAAAGCTGATTGATAGTTGGATTGGAGGATTGCGCGGTAATACGGGACGTGAGATTGCCGTTAGAGAAGTGGCTCATGGCGTAAAGCATTGTATTGACGCTATTTGCAAGCTCTTCGCGCTCGGTCTCGCTTTCGTGGATTGCCTCGTGAATACGTGTATTGATGCTCGTATTTGCATCCAGAAGTTCTTTATTTTGTTCTTCCACGCGAGAGGATTGTCGTTCTAATGTGGCTTTGGATTCCGCCATTGCTCGTAGCTCGGAAGTGCTGTCAATACAAGTTTTTATCAAAATAATATCTTCAAAAATCACCCACGCAGCGTGTTCGATAGTGCGCCAAAAATTCACCCAAAAACCTGCCTCTGCTAAAACTCCAAAGACTGAATACGGATACAACAGCCCGCGTACTAAGTGTTCGGTGGCTATGACGACCGTTGCCGTCAGAATTACTTTCCAATCGCGGTAATATGCCAAAAACGCAAGCGAGGCAAAGTAGCCGAAGTGTGTTTCGATGCGCCCACCCGTCAAGTGAACAAATAAGGCAATCATCAGGCTTTGTGCAATGGCAATCACGTGGCGGTTCATCGTCGCGCCGGCATTGGTGCGCACAAGAATTGTCGGAAAAAGAGCGAGGAGCGCACCCAGCCCCAATGCCGTGTACACGTGGATATTGATGGAAGATTGCGCACCAATCCACGTCTGCGGCGTAATCGTTACAGCAAAAACAACGGCAATAAGCCATTCAAACAGCAACAGATAGCTTAAAATTCTATCCGCCCGTGAGTATAATTCATGTTGATATTCTATCAGAAGTTCGTCGGTACGAGCGGGAATAAGATGCGGCATGATAATTTTAAAAATGATGTAAAGATGTTCCTCGTGTAATTCTGTGGTCTATGCTGTATGTGTCTGGCAAATACAGGATTCTGAATGCACCTATGATTATTGCTTTGGGCGAAGGGTACAACCAAAAGTTGGAGCGATGGCAGATTGAATGACTGATGAATACTGAAATTCTGAGGAACGTGGCATTGCTGAGGTACGTACAATATCGTGCAATATCTTGCGCAAAACTGCCTCGCCTGCATTATTGCCTTCATGCCCGCGCGAGCCAGTAATTCCGCCATTGTAGAGCAGTTTTCCCGCAGCATTATAGGCAACAATAAAGCCAGAGATTTCTGCATGAAAGCGTTCGGATTCCTTGCCGCCTTCGTCAATACTAACGTGGACGTTGTTCAGCGTGGATGCGAGCGTGTGCGCCTTTGCAAATAAATTATCGTGTTCAATCCACGAAAGCTCTACTGATGCGGGTTTGAAGAAAATAATGCGAAAGGTAGCCTGATTGCCGAACTCGCGTGCGAGTTTGGCAAATTCTGCCAACGACGCATGACTACAGGCACAGCGTGGATGTAGAAACATCGCAACGCTTGGTATCTCTGTGGGTAAAACGAACTGTGTAGTGGCGGGAAGCTCGTCCGGTGCGGCACTCTGCGATGTAGAGCGAACATCATACCACGCAAAAAAGCCAATTCCAGCACACACGCATACTGCCCAAAGTATCGTTATGGCAACAATACGTCGTTGAAGATTTTTTGCACTCATAGTAGTTTTCAAAAGCATCATCAAGATCACTATCTAACGAAAAAAGTAATATTTGGGGAAACCATTTGCTTATTTAGGCAAGCTACGCGCAACGTACAAAAAGCAGTTTGTGTGCGCAAGAGATATTTTTCGGCGGTGAGCGAAGAATAACAATCTCCTTCTCAAGGCTAGTTGCTATAACATTAGACTTTATCTAAGTTAGTTTGGCAATGAAGAAAGAAAGTGCGAAATTCGTGAATGAACTACGAAACATTACACAAAAATCGGAAACAATTTCAA
>RDXM01000028.1 GCA_004292595.1 Candidatus Kapaibacterium sp.
GCGGGTACTGCGCTTCCTGCATTTACCGTAACCTACCGCGACCTTTACCGCAATCTCACGAACTTTGGTGGGACGGTGATGTATAAAAATGTTAGCAATTCGGACTGCCTTCGGGACAACAAGGAACGTACTCCGTGAATTTTGACCCTGCTTTTTCTAGCACCATCCAACGCTACGAATGGCAAGTGGAGTTTCAAGATGTCTCAACGCAAGAATGGTCGGCTACGTGGGTGGATTTGGGTGAAAGTACAACGGCAGCCTTTACAATGCCCTCAGGTGCGGCAAGAGCGCGTATCAAGGCTTTTCTCACCAACACCAGCGGCTATCGAACACCTGTTCTCTTCCTCGGCGGTGAGACGATTGCCAACACCGATTATACACCGCTTTTGCTGACGCACGTAGTCGTCGCGCCGAATCCTGTGCAGTCCGACGCTGCGGTGTCGTATCGTTTGAATAATTCTGCACAAGTCTCGCTAGAATTATTTGACGCAATGTCGAACTCGGTGGCAGTTTTGCAAACCCCAACGCACCAAAGCGCGGGAATGCAATCGGCAACCTTCCCCTTACCGACGCTCAGTTCGGGAATGTACCGTTTGCGCCTTCGCGCACAAGGACAAATGGGAAATATTCACTATGTTACGCAACCCGTGATGATTATTCGGTAATTTTACTCACTTTTTGATTGTACCGTATGCTTCGCTTACTTGTTCTCATTATTTCTATAAATGCTATTTCCTTTTTTACAGGATTTGCACAAGCCATAGAACTTCCCCGAAGTGTGTTCCCCGCCGATACACTGACACTCGGCAAACTTTCCACCGATAGTAGCGGAAATATCTACGCGCTTGGCTTTTTGAATAGATTTTTTCGGGCGCATTTGTATCAACTTAGTCCGTTTTCCACTATCATACGCTCGACCGATTCCCTCCGCTCATGGCAGTTCATTCCCTTGCCAGCAAGCATACGAGCAATTACATCACTGGCACATACTAAATCGCAACTCGTCGCCGTTGGATATTCCGCACACCCGGATTCTTTAGGGCATCCCAGACTCCTCACCTCTAATACTCAAGGACGCTCTTGGAACGTGCGGCATATCCTCTCCACGATTGCTTCCATTGACCTTGCTGTCGAGGGAAAGGGAACGATTTTAGTTGCCGTGAATGAACTCGCTTCACCGCAAAATCTCTCTGGCGTTGGTCCAATGACTCGCGCCACTGTCCGTGCAGCACGGATTCTTCGCTCCGATGATGATGGGGTTTCGTGGAAATCCTTGATTTCCTACTCAACAGTAGCCTCTGTGTATGATATTAAAACAAATGGACGAGGATTAATTGTAGCTGCCACCGAAGCTCCACCCGATATCGGATTCTTCGCAGTTCTCCCCTTGTATAATGGGGGAGGCGAGATACTGAGTTCCTTTGATAACGGCGTATCGTGGAATCGATTACCTGTGAACCCTGAGCGTTTCCCTTTTCCAGCGCGGTTTATTTGGCATATGGATATTATCCCCTTTCCAAGCCAAGAACAACCTTCCATTCTTACCTTAGGAGAGGGAATTTCTTCGTCCACTAATGGTACGCTTTGGAATATTCGACTAACAAGCTCTAACGGCAGAAACTTTACTCATGCGTCTCAGGTCATATACTTCCAAGATAATTCAAATCTTTTCAAATATGATTTACGCTCCAGAGAGCGGACGATTCTTTTTCAAGAGCGATTTCCATTTAGTGTTTTTGCCACGCTCTATTACAACGGTGCACTTTATGGTTCTGTGGGGGCAAGCAGTATCTACCGTTTCGCAGAACAGCCCACCACCAGCGTTCTCACAAGCCCGCAAGCTCGCTCTCTTGCCCTCGCTCTTTTCCCAAACCCTACCGACCATTCTTCTGTTCTCACGCTTTCCCTTGCCACACCAGCAACGGTGCGCTATGAAGTGCTAGATATGCTGGGGCGTGTGGTATTTTCTTCCCCAGAGCAAGAGCGCAGCGCAGGAGAGCAAAGCATTGTCGTTTCTACTGAGCAGTTTCCTTCTGGTGTGTATGCGGTGCGGGTGCTTACACGCTCTGCGGTGGGGCTGCGCACGGAGACAGCGCGATTGCTGGTGGTGCGGTAATGTATCGTCGTTCAGTATGGCATGAAGAAGTCGAACTTTTGCTGCGGGCGACTTCGGGGCTTCTGGCTTGCGTCTGGCTGGGTGCGCGTTTATTGGCTTTGTGCGTGGTCGAAGGTTTGTACGCATTTCTCCCTCGCGCCCGAGCTGAGAGTTCGGCGGCAGGTAATAACCGTCGCGTCTGGTGCCGCACTTGTGGTTGGCGTTAATTGCCGAATTGCCGCCGAACAGCACAAAATGGTTAGTATAAAGTTCTTATTACGAGATAAATTAGCAAAATTTACCTTGCTTTTCTATATTGTGCCAGTTGATGTTTTTCGTAACCACTTTTTAGCTTTAGGGAAAAATGAATTGGAAAACTAAAATTGAGCAATACTGTGATGATTACAACATTCCGATTGAGTATCTTGCCGATACTTTGAACGATCCAAAAGTAATTCCAATGATTCGCGGTAAAGCATTTGAATTTTCTGTGATGATAATGCTCAACAATCTGTTACCATCTGAGACTTGGAGAGCAGAAAAGCCAATCTTGAACCCGCAACTTGGCTCGCATGACAAAGATGTTGTATTGACTCACTTGCCAACAGGAAAAACTGTAAACATTGAATGCAAACTTGCTGGAAAAGGGAAATTTACTCAAACTATCAATGGTAGTACGCGAATAGCGGTTAAATGTATGCGAAGTCGTACATTGGGAGCAGAAATGGTTGCGGATTTAGCTCCTAAACGTGGTGTAGCACCAGAGGTGTTAGCGATACATAACGATCAATATATGCCAGCCGATTTTGATGTGGTAATAACTTCAATCAGCAACGCTTTTTATCAAACTAATGATGAAAGTGGTTTTGAATGGAAACCAACGCCCAAGCAAATACAGTTTTTACAAAAACTGAATAACGATAAATCAATTTCTGACAAAGACTTCGCATTTTTTAGAATGTATGCTGCAAGCTCTCTGGAATTAGCTGTACGCAAAGAAAATGGAGTGGTTTGTACAAGGAAAAAATGTAGAAATAAAGAGGATTGTGGTTTTATTCCTAATTATCCAATCATGGAATTTGCTTCCGAAGAAACTCGACCTATTGCGCGTTGGCTACCACTTGAAGATTCAGAAAAATTGTTCTTGAGAGTCATACATCGAAAATAGTTCATTCTGTTGGCTTGTATAGTTCAAGATGAATATTTCTTTCCCTTTTGAGCGAGTTTGTTTTTGAACCTTTTTTTGTGTGATAATACCGTTTTTCAAGTCTTGTGTTAGTTTTTGGTCATCCGTGCGATTTATAGTATAATTCCATTCTTTATCGTGAATTTCATTCGCCCAATCATACATTATGCGGATTTCTGGACTGTTATCGTATGTCAAAAGAAATTTTATCCGATGCTGGTGTTGCTTCAATGCTTTAGATAGTCTGATATGGTCATCATATACGAAAGAATAAGAGTAAAATTTATCTTGGTCTGCATTGAAATATGGTGGATCAATAAATAAAAAAGCGTCGTCTTCAACTTGTTCAAGAACGGTTTCAAAGTCTAAACAAGTAATTTGTACACCCTGCAATTTTTGAGAAGTGCGTAATATGTTTCTGCCCCAATTTTCGGGGCGCATACTGTATTTGTCGCCATATCCCCAATAACAATTTTTGGGGTTCATTATTCCAGAATAAGATGTTCTATTCAAATAATACCAACGTACAGCTTGTTCCAAGGCGTTTTGGGGCTTAAATTCGTTTTTATACCAAGCGTGGCGTTCTTTCGTAGCAACTTCATCACTTAAAGCATTTATGAGTTTTTCGGGGTTATTTTGAATCATAAGATATGTATTTATTAGCTCTGGATCCGCATCATTAAGCCAGTTTTGACGCACCTTGTTTTTCGCAAAGAAAATAGATCCACCGCCCGCAAACGGTTCAAGGTAAACTGAGTGGGAAGGAATATGCTCTAAAATTAAATGCCGAGCATAAAATTTCCCACCAGCATAGCGGAAGGGAGAATTAATAGCTTTTTCCATTTGAAAGTTCCAATTGAAATTAGTGGGCTTTTTTTCTGACAAAAATACGAATGTTTGACATTATTGTCAAGCATTGATTTCACAAATCTACAAAATATTCGTATCTTAGCAGTGTGGAACAAAAATACTATATATCAATTACAGATTTTGCACGCTCTAAGAGTACGAGTAGGCAAACAATATACAATAACTTGGACAGCCTGACAATAGAAGAAATTTCAGGTCGGCAAGTTATCATTTTAGATGATAAAGCAAAAAATTGGAATCCTAAAGATAACTATAAACCCAATAAACATAGGTCGCAAAGATAGTGAAAGTGAATACAGTACGAACTTCAGCTACTGGCGACTCGGGGGCTTCAGCGTTTTGTATGACCTCTTGCATATTTACAAACTTTGTGCTATGTTGCACCTGCTCGTGAACTTAGCCCCTCGCGCCCGAGCTGAGAGTTCGGCGGTTCAAAGCGGTGAGCGTCTTTCGTTGCTCTGGTGTTTGGCGTTGGTTGCCGCATTGCCGCCGAACTGCGTAGAACCAAGCATTGGTGCGCTCGCCAAGCAATCGCCTGAAAAGCGCATAAAACCTTGTGTTGCGAAGCAAAAAGCGCGGGAAAGCGAGAGTTCAACGGCATTTATTGTTTTGCAAACACGTATTTCCGCTTATTTGTGCAAAACCCAAGCATGGAAGCGGCTTGTGGGCGTTTATGTGCCAAACAGCATCACGCGGCGTGAGGAAGTCGAACTTTCGCTGCGGGCGACTTCGGGGCTGCTGCGTTTTGTACGATCTCTTGCATATTTAGAAACTTTGTGCTATTTTGAGGCTGTCGTCGCATTTCTCCCTCGCGCCCGAGCTGAGAGTTCGGCGGCATCGTCAAGCGTTAGTGCCGTTTGCCGCCGAACAGTGTCAGCGTTGTAGCACCAAACAAATGTGCAATCAAAAAACGCTCCTCCTGCAAGAAACTTTGCTCAAAAAATTCCTTCCAACTTTCAAAAGTTAAATCTATATTTGCTACTGCCAAGATACAATTTTGCTGGATTGAGGAATTTTAACGAAAAATTATACTATGAAGCCCTTAATTAAATATAGAGGCGGTAAATCAAAAGAAATTCACTACTTAGAAAAACATATCCCCAAATTTGATGGTCGTTATATTGAGCCATTTTTTGGTGGTGGGGCTATGTTCTTTTATTTAGAGCCGGAAAAAGCAATTATCAACGACATCAATTCAAAATTGATGGCGTTTTATGCTGGTGTTAAATTCGATTTTTACAATTTGCAAAATGAACTCTCTGAAATTGAGAAAATATACCGTATCAACAGAAAAAAATTTGAAGATTTAAAGGCACAAACACCAACCGAAAGAGTAGATGATGACAATGAAGCTCTCTACTACCAAATCAGGGATATGTTTAATGATTTAACAGATAAAAAGTATTCTGATGCTTTTCTTTATTTTTTCATCAATAAGACAGCCTATTCGGGAATGATACGCTATAATACCAAAGGCGAGTTTAACGTTCCTTACGGACGTTACCCCAACTTAAATACATTATTGGTTACGAAAGAACATAGTCAGCTACTCGCTACGACAGAAATATACAACCTCGACTATAAAAAAATCTTCGCAATGGCTGAAGAAGATGATTTTATGTTCTTAGACCCTCCCTACGATTGTGTTTTTTCGGACTACGGAAATGCAGAATACAAAGACGGATTTAGTGAACAAAATCACATCGAATTAGCAAATGCTTTCAAGGAATTGAAATGTAAAGCATTGCTAGTTATTGGGAGAACACCATTAACCGAAAAACTATATCGTGATATGATTGTGGACGAGTACGGAAAAACTTATGCGGTTAATATAAGAAACAGATTCAAGTCAGAAGCAAGTCACATTTTAGCTTCTAACTACGGCAACGTAGCAAAAGCAAATTTTCCTGAATTAGCATTTGAACCAGCATTGGCATTTTGAAAAATTATGGCACGAATAGACAGTAAAGTAATTTTTGTAACGACCTCTCCGAGAACGCCCGGTAAAATGATTCCTGAAATTGAGTTGTTAAACACTCATTTTTCAGGACAAGAATGGGATTCTCAAACTCAAAAAGAGTTTATGGAGTTGCTTAAAGAAGAAAATTTTTTTAATGGAGAAGGAGCAAATGACCCAGCGTTTAGTGCGAGAGATAGAATCAATCGCGCACCAAAATCATTAGGCTTCGTTACACTTTCACCCGTCATTGGCTTAACACCAGCAGGTTTAGAATTAGTAACGGCAAAACGAAAAGAAGATATTTTTTTACGGCAGTTGCTCAAATTTCAAATTCCTTCGCCTTTTCACAAACCAACTCAAAATTCAGCCGAATTTTGGGTAAAACCTTACCTCGAACTATTCCGTTTAATTCGTCATTTTGGTTCTTTGAAGTTCGATGAGTTGATGCTTTTTGGTTTGCAATTAACCAATTATCACAAGTTTGAAAACGTTATTTCCAAAATAAATAATTTTAGAATCCTCAAAGCCCAAAATGAGGGCAATTACAAAAAATTTCGTGCTGAGTCTTTGGATGCAGAACTTCGAGAAATTTACAGCCAAGATATTCGTTCAGGAAATACACGCACAAGACAAACAAACGACGGTTCGATTGAAAAGTTTTTGCAGACCAAAGCAAGTAATATGAGAGATTATGCAGACGCTTGCATTCGTTATTTACGCGCAACTGGTTTGGTTAATATTTCTCATCTTGGAAAATCCATCTCAATCGTTCCTGAAAAAATTCTGGAAGTTGATTATTTCTTGGATAACACAGACAGAGAGCCGCAATTTATTGACGACGAAAAACGATATATTACTTATCTTGGGAATGTAGAAATACCAGTATTACTGACGGATAAGAGAGATTTGCTTGAGCAAAAAATGAAAGCAGAATTTCCAAAAATCAAAGTAGAAAATTCGTTTACGTTACAAAAACTCAAAGATATTTTTGCAGACGAATTGGAGAAACGCAAAGAACGAATTTTATCCGAACAAATAACGGCAATCAAAGATTACCGTTTATTTAGCGACATCACTTCAACTTTTGACCAAATTATTGATAATTCCCTCTATGATACGCCGTTGATGCTTGAATGGAATACTTGGCGTGCAATGACAATGCTGGATGCTGGAAGTATTAAAGCAAACCTGAAATTTGATGATTTCGGAAATCCAATGGCGACAGCGCAAGGTAATATAGCGGATATTGTTTGTGATTACGGTGAATTTGGGCTAACTGTGGAAGTTACGATGCAAAGCGGACAACGACAATATGAAATGGAAGGCGAACCTGTTACACGACATCTTGCTAAAATGAAACGAGAAACGAATAAACCCGCTTATTGTCTGTTTATTGCACCGAAAATCAATGAGGCTTGCATTGCTCACTTTTACGCCTTACACAAAATGAACATTAGCTATTATGGCGGAACTTCTACCATTGTGCCGTTGCCCCTGAATGTATTTCTGAAAATGGTAGAAGATTCCCATAAAGCAAGTTATATTCCTGAACCAAAGCACGTTCAACGATTTTTTGAACAATCAAATAAACTTGCAAACGCCACAGATAATGAAGTAGAATGGTTTAACGGCATAAAACAACAGGCGTTGAATTGGTTAGCTGCGTAAAATGCAGAATGCGAACTTCAGCTACTGGCGACTCGGGGGCTTCAGCGTTTTGTACGACCACTTGCATATTTAAAAACTTTGTGCTATATTTGGGCTGTACTCAAGTTTCTCCCTCGCGCCAGAGCGAAGAGTTCGCCCTAACTCAAGCGGCGAACTCGTGCTTCAGGGGACGTGCGGGCTGTTGGCTTGCGTCCACACGAAGTGCGGTCTAACGCCTGAGAAGCGCATCAAGGCTTGGTGTGTTCTAGCCCTTCGCCCCTGAGCGAATCCAAAGCGTGGTGAATGTGAATTGCCAAAAAAGAAAACGCAGTGCCTTTGCTTTTTTATCCTTCCTTTTCAGAGCAACGTGCTGATACGCGGCGGCAAATGCCGAGAAAGGAGGAATACCATTATGGCTAGAAATACCGGGAATGGTGGTCGTGTAGGCTCTGTAACGGGTCGCACACAAACCAAAACCCCAAGCGGTCATTTCGTCAAGCGCGACGCTGACAATGGACGTTTTACGGAAGTGAAAACTTCTGATAAAACGCCATTCAAAGGCGTTGCACAAGAGTCCGATGGCAGACGCACTACCTCTAAATAGTGCATAAAATCAAGGCACTGCGTTATTTTGTTATTCGATACATGAAGTCTTGGTATGCTCTTTGAAAAGTCCTAACAGGGAAATACAATATCCCCGCTTTCTTCAGTCCTCCTAGTTATTTATTGGATGCGCCGCTTGCCTCCTCCGCTAGAACAAGTAGAACCTTGTTTTTGCGGGGGAGCGCAACCCGCGACCCAAATTTATAACGAAAGGAGGTGTTAAACATGAATAAAGCAGAAAAGCCGAAAGAACAAAATGATGGTAAAGTCGAAGTATTTTGCCGTTATATTGTTAAAAACGGTAAGAAAATTTACCCTAAAAACGGTAAGTTTTTTCATTTCTTTGCTGAGCCTAAAAAATCATAAATTTTTTAGGTAAGGCTTTACTGTTAGGACTTTTCAAAGAGCATATTCAGATGTATTCGGAGTAGGTATAATGCGAACTTCAGCTACACCTGACGAAGGGACTTCAGCGTTTCGTCTGGCTGAGTTCGAGTTTAATAAGTTTTGTTGTGCGAGTCCCTTTTTGCGAGTTTAGCCCTTCGCAGGTGAGCGAAGTGTTCGGCGGCGGTTCAAGCGGTGAGCGTCCAGTGTTGCTCTGGTGGTTGTCGTTAAAGCCTGAGTGCCGCCGAACTGCGTAGAACCGAACTATGCCGCG
>RDXM01000130.1 GCA_004292595.1 Candidatus Kapaibacterium sp.
TTTTGACTGTATTTTGAATACTTTGATTTGAGCAAGGCAGCATGCTGCCTTGTTTCGGAGAATTGAAACTATTCATTTTACAATCGAAACGGTATGAGTTGCTTCCCAAAATTCGGATAGGTAGCTTTGATAAAAACTAGGCATTATAGGACTTTTTTACCTTTTGTCCAGACCATGACGTTTTGGTAGAGATTTTTATGACCACTCAGCCTAGAAAGTCCTGACCTTTCGGCTGATGTTTCCCACCTCCCAAACTCCGATTTTTGTGTGTAGAAATTGATACAAACAAACATTCTTTCTTTTCACACAGTTTTTTCGGAAACATTTATGCAAACCTCGAAAAACGTCTGCGCAATGCCAGTAGCTGCCAACACGAACTTCAGTGTGGTTGCTTGGTTGTGGAGCATTGTTGTACTGCTTGATTTTGTCGGTACTCTGGAATCGGCTCATGCTCAAACTTCATCAGCATCTGGCATCACGCACGATGCAAACAAAGTTACCGTCCCAGTTGGCGGAAATGCCTGGATAACCTCGTCGTCAGGGAACACCAGAATTACCAACGACGGTTTGGTGAACTGGAACAATCCGAATGACCGTTGCACGGTGTATGTGCGACTTGCGCAACCCGGTACGCTGAAACTCTCGCTGCAATTTGCTTCATCGAATTTTCAACGCCGCATTCGCGTCGGTGTGCGGGGAACATTCCGCGAAATGCAGACTGCTGCTCTGCCCGTAGGCGGTAGCGCAGCTGGAAGTGGAGCAAGTGAAAATTTTGTCGGTGCTTGGAGTATTTCTCAAGCGGGCTACGTTCCGATTATCATTCACGGTATTTCTTCCTCAACAGGAACATTTGGCATACTGAGCGGTGTTGCCTTGAGCGGAACAGCACTCACACCAGATGCAACGTTTGTTCGGAATAATAACGACAACTATTTTCTCTGGGGACGGCGCGGACCGTCTGTTCATGCGTGGTACACCGTGCCGCAAGCAGCACATTCCGCAACGACAGTTTTCTACAATGAAGTTACCGTTCCGGCAAATAACGATGTGATTGGTTCATTTTTCATGGCAAACGGCTTTGCCGAAGGGTACTTCGGAATGCAAGTAAATTCGGCAACAGAGCGTCGTATCTTGTTCTCGGTCTGGAGCGGTTTTCAAACCGATAATCCTGCTCTCATCCCTGCCGACCAGAAAGTATTGCTGCTCAAAAAAGGCGCGAATGTCGTCACCAACGAATTTGGCAATGAAGGCTCTGGCGGGCAAAGTTTTCTGCGCTACAACTGGCGAGCTGGCACGACGTACAAGTTCATGACACAAGCACAGCAAACAAGCGATAACGGCACGATTTACTCAGCATATTTCTTCGCACCAGAAGTAAACTCGTGGCAACTTATAGCAGTCTTCAAACGGCAGAAAATCTCGACCACGCTGAAAGGATTGCACTCGTTTGTTGAAAATTTTGTCCCTGAAACAGGCAATATTCAACGCATGGCGCAGTTTGGCAATCAATGGATTATGGACAACGCAGGAAACTGGACAGAACTTCGTCAAATGCAGTTCACAACCGATTTGACTGGGCAAAAAAACTATCGTAGAGACTATGCTGGTGGTGTTGCAGGCGGTTCATTTGTACTGCGGAATTGTGGATTTTTCAATGATTCCACGCGCTACGGAACAACGTTTACCCGCACAACAACAAACACAGCGCCCTTGAACACGTCAAGTTGGTGGCTGGTTGCTTCATTGGGAGTTCGCGCTCCCGGACTTTCTTCATTGAATACGATGGAAATTCCCGGTGGAACAACCACAACTGCCGTCATTACCTTGAGAGATGATAATCCTGAAACCGTGCGCTTTACGGTGCAATCATCGAATGGAACGCTTCTGCCTGTACAAAACGTCGTGATAAGCGGAAGCGGGAGCCAGCGCACACTTCGCATCAGCCCCGTGCGCGGGCAGTTCGGCGAAACAACTATCACCATCACCGCAACCGATGACACCGGCTTGGCGACAACGATGCGCTTTGTGCTTCGCGTGAGCAATATTCCAATCGTTGTTCCTGAATTTACCACAACTGCAACCATGCTTGCCAATGCGATTGCTTCATGGCAATTCCGCAATCCGCAGTTTCCTGAAAGTTTCGGTGCGTTCAAAAAGTTTCACGGTGCGTACCCGAATGGGCAAGGCACGGCGGACGGCAAAGATTACTATGCTGTCATGGGCTACGATGCGAATGTGGGCTTGCGTGGCTTCCTGCGCTCGCAGCATCCGGAGCGTTTGCAGCGCGTCCGCGATTGGCTGAATTGGTACATTGACCACGTGGACTCGAATGGTATTCTGCTCGACCATTTTTACAACGAGCAAGGCGGTGGCGAAACAACGGTTGTCAAGATGAAGAATGCGAACGACCAAGCAAGATTTAGCAATTTCGCGGATTCGCACGACAGCTATGCCGCAACAACGCTTGGTTTGGCGTATGAGTATCTGCTTTTCTCGGGCGACCAAGCATGGTTCAACAGCACCACGCCCAACAAACGCCGCAATGTGCGCGATTATCTGAACCGCATCGGACGCTTGCTCACAGACCGACTCATTCAAGCAGACGGCTTGGCGTGGGCAAAAGACCCCGAATGGCGTGTGAAATATACGATGGACAATGCTGAGGTTTTCTGGGGCTTGCAGGCAATGTCTCTTCTACAAAGTAGCGTGTATGCGCAATCCACCGAAGCTACTCGCTACGCCCGCGCTTCTCAACGCCTGCAAGACGCAATGCGCCGATTGATGGTTAATTCGCAAACGGGCTTGTATGCTATCGCCATGCACGGCACAAGTGCGCCAGAGCAGGCAAAAATGATTATCAGCACGTGGTATCCGGATGCGTTGGCACAAATCTGGCCCCAGCTTTGGGGTTTGGAAACGCCAGCCGCGCCGATTTCGATACTAGCGCGAACGAGAGTAAATCAGGTCTGGGCGAACTGGCAGACCACGAACTTTCCAGCATTAGGCGTAGGGC
The DNA here is from genome assembly GCA_004292595.1 of Candidatus Kapaibacterium sp. Taxonomy (GTDB): domain Bacteria; phylum Bacteroidota; class Ignavibacteria; order Kapaibacteriales; family UBA4661; genus PH2015. The sequence continues at coordinate 3,014 of RDXM01000130.1, forward strand.
TTGCCTACACGCTTGCCGGCGACACCGCACGGGGACGCACCCATGCCCGCAATGCGATTGCTCGCTATTTGCCGCAAATGCAGTGGGATTTCGTTATCCGCGAAGCTGGACTGCTTTTGGCAAATATTCTTCCGAATAATGCAGGGCTTCGCCAGTGGCATATCCCGCAAAGTGATCTTGCACCAGCGCTTTCGGCACTCAGCAGCGCAAAATCACAAGCAGCAACGGCGAGTGCGTCTGCAAGTGCGTCCGCAAATGCTAACGACTGGTCAGGATTTGCCAGCACGACCGATGTCGCCGCAACGCAAGCTGATACGCGCCTTTCAGCATATCCGAATCCTGTACAAACTGATTTCACGCTGCGCTATGGCTTAACAAAAAGCGACGCTGTGCGTGTGGAACTCCTTGGGCTGGACGGGCGCGTCGTGGCAACGCTCTGGAACGGTCAGCAAGCGGCAGGCGAGCAGCGCATCACAGCTTCGGTAGAGAATCTGGCAAGTGGCGCGTATATGTGTCGCGTGGTCACGAGCGCGGGAGTGCAGATGGTGAATGCGAATGTGGTTCGGTAAGATTGTAATGTTGATTTCAGCCCCGCATCAATACTTGGTGCGGGGCTTTATTAAAATTCCGTTACACAGATAATGCTATTTCTTTGCAATCTCAAAACTGCTATTTTTCGACAATACAATCACCTACTTTTTGTACAATTTCACCATTTCGCTATGAATATCTTGTTTCGCTATTGCTTACGAGCGTCACTCCCCGTGCTTATCTGCCTTCTACCATTTTGTTGTGTTGTTTCCACTTCTGCACAGGCGATACAGTGGCAGCAAATGAATGCTCCAAATGGAGGTATTATCTTGAGTTTAGTTCAAAATGGCTCCTCAATATTTGCAGGAACTAATGGTGGTGCCTTTCGTTCAACCGACAATGGGGCTTCCTGGGTGAATATTGGTTTTACGAATAAGCGAGTCAGTTCCCTAATTGTCAATAACGGCAATCTCTTAGCGGGGACTGATGGTGGAGTTTTCCGCTCGACTGACAACGGTAGTTCGTGGGTCAATATTGGCTTGACAAACTCTACTGTCTCTTCAGTGGCCGTTAGTGGCAACTTCATCTTTGCAAGTGTATTTGGCGGAGTCTTCCGCACTTCCGACAATGGGGCTTCGTGGGTGAGCGTCGGACGTTGGGAATTCGAGGTCTCCCTTGCCAGCAACGGCAACACTATCTTTGCGCATGAATCTGCTTGTAGATCATTAGGTAGTTGTGTCTTTCGCTCCACCGATAACGGTGTTACGTGGACTCAGATGAATATTGGTGCGAGATCATCTATCATCTCTCTCGCTGTTAGTGGCAGTAGAACTATCTTTGCGGGGACATTAGGCAGTGGAATTTTCCGCTCAACCAATAACGGAGATTCATGGCAAGAAGTGAATACTGGTCTGATAACCGCGCGAGATCGTTCTGTCAATTCTTTCGCCTTTGGTAACGACATTGTCTTTGCGGGAACTTCTAATGGGGTCTTTCGCTCGACCGACAATGGTGCTTCGTGGGTGAATATCGGTTTGATGAATACTGGTGGGTACTCTCTCGCAGTCGGCGGCAGCACACTCTTTGCGAATACTCGTGAGGGAAGCCTCTTCCGTACAACTGCTTCATCCACCTCTGGACTTCCATCTCTCAGAGGAGGTGGAGCCATTATTTTTTTTGGAAATTATCCAATCAATCAAGTATCCACACCGAGTAGTTTTACCGTGACTGGAACTAACCTCAGTTCAAGTGTCAATGTTACTGCACCCACAGGATTTCAGGTATCAAATAATGGTTCTACTTGGACTTCATCTTTGATGATTACCCCAAATAATAGTAATGGCAACATTAGCCAGACATTGTTTGTCCGTTTTGCACCAACCGAAGTACGAGCATTTTCTGGCTCTGTAACCATTTCGGGTGGTGGGGCAGAGACGCAATCCATCTCCGTCAGTGGAACTGGCACAGCAGCTCAAGTTGTCGTTCCTATCTTTCCTATCCTTCCCTCACAAGACCTACCTTGGATACAAACCAATAGTCCGAATGCAGGTACTGTCGTGAGTTTAGTTCACAATGATTCCTCATTATTTGCGGGAACTGCTAATGGTGTCTTTCGCTCGACCAACAACGGAGATTCGTGGCAACCAGTCAATGCTGGCTTTGCAAGTATTGGTGTTACTTCACTCGGCAGACATAGCACCACACTTTATGCGGGATCTTCTAGCGGTGGGGTTTTTGGCTCGACCAACAACGGAAATTCCTGGCAACCAGTTGGCTTGGCGAATACTAACGTAGGTCCGTGGGGAGTCGGTGATTCTTTTGCGAATACAAGAGTTCTCTCTTTCATCGTCAGTGGCAATACCCTTTTTGCAGGGACGAGTAACGGGGTGTTCCGCTTGGCTGACAATGACAACGGTACTGGGTGGTTAGGGAGCAAAATATGGATAGAGAGCAGTAGCGGCTTGACGAGTAGGCGTATCCAGTCCCTTGCCGTCAGTGGCAATATTCTCTTTGCAGGTACTAATGGTGGGGTATTCCGCTCGACTGACAACGGAAGTTCGTGGATAGCAGTCAATACGGGTTTAACGAACAGGACTGTTCTGTCTCTCGCTGTCAGTGGTAGCACCCTCTTTGCGGGTACTGATGGTGGCGGAGTTTTCCGCTCAACCGATAATGGTACTTCATGGACAACGAACAATATCAGCTTGACGAATCGTTCTGTCTATTCCTTTTCTTTATATTCCTTCCCTTCCGGTAACGGCATTGTCTTTGCAGGAACGGATAACGGCGTTTTTCGCTCTGGCGATAACGGGGCTTCGTGGCAACAGGTCGGTTTAGCAAATAGTGATGTTCGGTCTCTTGCTATTAGTGGTAACACCATCTTTGCAGGAACATTTGCTGGAGGGATTTACCGTTCAAATGTTTTCTCTCCTATTCCCATTATCGTTTCAACTCTCAGCACAAGCCTCAACGCTATTCCTTTCGGTAATGTTTTGGTCAACCAGACATCCAATCCGAGTAGTTTTATCCTGACTGGAAGTAACCTTACTTCAAGTGCCATTATCACTGCACCACCAGGATTTCAGGTATCGAATAATAGTTCTAATTGGACATCATCGCTGACAATTTCCCAGAATAATGGCAACATTAGCCAGACAATAGCTGTCCGCTTTGCACCGACCGAAGCAAGGACATTTTCTGGCTCAATAACTATTTCCAGCGGTGGTGCAGCAACACAAACAGTTTCCGTCAGTGGGACAGGCATAGCAGGTGGTTCTACTTCTCCACAAGATATCCAGTGGCAACAAACAAATGGTCCGGTAGGGGGGATTGTTTTGAGTTTAGCTCAAAATGGCTCCTCAGTATTTGCGGGGACGTTTGGCGGCGGTATTTTTCGCTCGACCGACAATGGTGCTTCGTGGGTTAATACTGGCTTGATGAATATTGATATCTTTTCCCTTGTCGTCAGTGGTAACACCATCTTTGCGGGAACATTTGACAGAGGAGTCTTCCGTTCAACCAACAACGGTGTTTCGTGGGTTAATAGTGGATTGTCCAATACCAATGTTTATTGCCTTGCTGTCAGTGGTAGCACTATCTTTGCAGGGACAGATGGTGATGGTGTCTTTCGCTCAACCGACAACGGAACTACTTGGCAACAGGTTGGTTTGACCAATACTGATGTTCGGTCTCTTGCCTTTACTGGCAATAGTCTTTTTGCGGGAACACTTCGCGGAGGAGTCTTCCGCTCGACTGACAACGGAACTTCGTGGACAGCCGTTAATGATGGTTTGACGAATATCCGTATCTGGTCACTTACCGTCAGCGGTAACACCCTCTTTGCAGGGACTGATGGCAATGGAGTCTTTCGCTCAACTAACAATGGGGTTTCGTGGACAGCAGCCAATACTAGCTTGACGAATACCATTGTCTATTCCCTCGTCGTCAGTAAAAATATTCTCTTTATGGGTACACGTGGTAGAGGTTTCTTTCGTTCGACCGACAATGGCAATTCGTGGGAACACGTAGGTTTGGTAAATTCCAATATTTTATCCTTTTCCGCCAGTGACAACAATTTCTTCGTAGGTACAAATGGGCGTGGGGTCTTTCGCTCGACCGACAACGGCAATTCGGGAACACCAGGTAATACTGGTTTGACAAGTTCTCTTGTCTATTCCTTCGCCGTCATTGGTAATACCTTCTTTGCAGTGTCATTTGGTAACGGTGTCTTTCGCTCAACCGATAATGGCAATTCATGGGTAGCAACCGATACTAGCTTGACAGATTTATTTGTTTATTCCCTCGCAGTCAGTGGTAGTTCCCTTTTTGCGGGTACATTTAGCAGAGGAGTCTTTCGCTCAACCGACAACGGTGTTTCATGGCAACAGGTCGGCTTGACAAATAACCTTGTCTCATCACTCACTGTCAGTGGCAACAACATTTTCGCTGGGTCAGATGGCGGTGCGGTCTTCCGCTCGACTAATAACGGTGCTTCGTGGACAGCAATAAATATCGGCTTGACGAATAACCGTGTCTGGTCTCTTGCCGTCAGCGGTAGTACGATTTTTGCGGGAATCGGTGGCGATGGAGTCTTTCGCTCGACTGACAACGGCGTTTCATGGCAACAGGTTGGCTTGACAAATACTGATGTTCGGTCTCTTGCGGTGAGTGGCAATACCATTTTTGCTGGGATATTTGGTAGAGGTATCTTTCGTTCAACCGATAATGGCAATTCCTGGACTGTGGTCAATACTGGCTTGACGAATACCAATATTCTCTCGCTTTTTGTCAGCGGCAGCACCATCTTTGCGGGGACAAATGGCGGTGGTGTTTTCCGCTCAACTGACAACGGTGCTTCATGGATAGCAGTGAATAATGGTTTGACAAATGCTCGTGTCTATTCTTTTGCTATGAGTGGCAGCACTCTCTTTGCGGGGACTGTTGGTAATGGGGTTTTTCGGTCAGCAAACGCACTCACGGGCATTCGTACTCTGAATACTGGTACAAACATTCAACTCTTCCCCAATCCCGTTTCTGAACGTGCGACAATAGATTTTGAGGTTCCGCAAGCAACAGCTGTAGCGGTAAGCGTTTACAACACTCTTGGTCTAGAAATAGTTAGACTTGTCAATAATGAAATGCTCATCGGCAAGCAAACGCTTCAGTGGAACACAAATGATATACCAAGCGGCGTGTATATTGTGCGGATTGCGATAGGTAATTCTGTTACAACGCAAAAAGTGGTGCTTGCTCGCTAAAAAACTTTGTTCCTCAATAAGTGGGTACTTTGACTACAAACAATAGCATATTTTACAATTGAAATTATAGCATTCCAGCCTCGCATCAATTCTTGGTGCGGGGCTTTTTTGTGTCCTTTCCTGCTCGCAGACTATGACGTTTTGGTAGAGATTTTTCTGACCAAAAAGCACACAAAGTCCTGACTTTTGGACTGATGTTTCCTGACTTAAAAACACCGATTTTTGTTAGATACTTATTCAGCAAAACAAGACCACTGATACTCGCAATTTTGCTCACAATCCAGCGTGTTCATTCTCTCGCACCCGCATAATTGCTAGTGCTTGAAGCTCGGAGCGACGCGGCTTGATACCGCTCTGGAGCATTTCTTCGGGAAAAGGGAAAAAGAAGTTTGGCACGGCAAAACGGGGCAGTTTTTCTGCAATATTTTGTGCAAACTCTACGCATACTGCGGGATTCAGCCTGTGATGTGCGCTCGTCTTTTCTGCACATTGCACAAAAGCAACTGGACGAAACCCAAAGATTTCATGCGGCACAGGCACAACGATTGCTTGAAAAACATCTGGACGCTCCAAAAGAATGTGTTCAATCGCTTCTGGATGAATATTTTCGCCACCAGAAATGAACATATTATCGCGCCGTCCCTGTACGTGCAAACGCCCAAGTGCATCACATTCGCCAATGTCGTTGGTATGATACCAGCCATCTTCGCCTACAATCGGCATGATTCCTTGCTTGGTGAGCTGTCCTTTTGCAAGTGTTTTTCCACGCACCAATATTTCACCGTCTGCGGAAATCATCAACTCACGGTGTGGCAAAACGCTCCCCGATGTGCGTAGTTCCTCGCGCTCGGTCGTGCGTGTTGTCGTAATCTGCGAAGCCATTTCCGTTGAACCATAGCTGGTGAAAACCTTTAAACCACGCTTCAATGCTTGCTCAATCACGTGTTCAGGAATCGCGCTGCCACCAAGCAAAATCGCTTTCAGACCGCGAAGCCGCTCTACTGCTTGCTCCGAGCCTAAGCAGTAGTGCAACTGCGTAGCCACAAGCGAACAATGCGTAATGGGAAATTGCTCCAACGAGCGCGTCAATGCTGGAACATCAAAGGTGCGTGTCTGTGGAAGCGCGATTGCAGCACCGCCCACAAGCGCACGAAAGAGCGTTGCATAGCCGCCAATATGATACAACGGCAAGGCTGCAAACCAGCAATCACCCTGAGTAAAAGGAATATTGCTGTGCGAACCCACTGCGCTCAAAAGATGACTTTCCGCGCTATGCACAAACAGCTTCGGAAAGCCCGTACTTCCAGAAGAGCAAAGAATGGTGGCATCATTTTGCACATCGAATTGAAATGTTTCTGCGGCAGAAATGTGTGGCGGAGTGTTGGTGGTAAAATTATCGGTGGTAAAACTATCTGGAAGGCTGATAAAGACTGCTTGTGCGGTTCTGACAACTTCTTGCAGCACGTGTTCGGGAAAACGCGGACTGAGCGGCATAGCAACAACTCCGATACGAAGGCACGCAAGCAGCATCAGTACGGTTTCTGGCGTGGTATGGGCAAGAAAAGCACAACGGCTGCCATGCGAGCATCCTTGCGCTTGAAGCCACACTGCCGCATGGTGCGCGGCACTCAGGATGTCGTGAAAGGAACAATCCTGAAATTCAGGATGCGCGGAGTACAGGAATGCAGAAGAAGCGGTGTGCGGAGAAAAGAACGTTGGAGCGTGATGGGAGGAGGTTTCCATGGCTGCTGGGCAGATAAAACTATGAAAAAGTGAGAGCCTCACAAGCAAAGGAGGCTCTCACACTACGCGGGAAGTCTATACCGAAGCCTGTGCTTTCGGCATATAGCCTTCTTTGCGGAAAAATTCCTTGATATTTTGTGCGGCTTGCCGAATGCGATGTTCGTTTTCGATGAAGGCAATGCGCACGTATTCGTCGCCGTAGGGTCCGAAGCCAATGCCAGGACTGACGGCAATATGAGCGTCGTTGATGAGTTTTTTTGCAAATTCCAAACTTCCCATCGCGCGAAATGGCTCTGGAATTTTTGCCCAGACGAACATACTTGCTTTTGGTTCTTCCATCGCCCAGCCCGCACGGTTGAAGGATTCTACCAACACTTTCATGCGTTTTTCGTAGGTTTGGCGAATTTTTTCTACGTCGTCGTCGTGATTGTTCAGTGCCTCAATCGCAGCTACTTGCAAAGCAGTATGGACACCGTAATCGTAATAGCTTTTTATTTTTGCCAACACGCCCACAAGTCGCTCATTTCCTACCATGAAGCCCATTCGCCAGCCTGCCATGTTGTAGCTTTTGGACATCGTAAAGGTTTCCACAGCAACATCTTTCGCGCCCTCAATCTGCATGATGGACGGCGTTTTATAGCCATTGAAGCAAATATCGGCGTAGGCAATATCGCTCACGATGTAAAAGCGTTCTTTTCGTGCTAATGCTACCAATTCCTTGTAAAAATCAAGCTCGGCGGTGATGGTCGTAGGATTATTGGGAAAATTGACTACCACAAACTTTGGTTTCGGAATGGCTTCCTTGATAGCTTTGGAGAGATTGGTAAAAAAATCTTCATCGGGCGAAAGTTTCACACGGTTCACGTTCCCGCCAGCAATAACCACGCCATAGGTATGAATGGGATAGCTTGGGTCTGGCACGACCACAAGGTCGCCTGGGTCCACCGCCGCCAGCATGAAGTGTGCGTAGGCATCTTTCGAGCCGATAGCGGAGATTGCTTCAGTTTCGGGATTGATGTACACGCCATAGCGGCGTTCATACCATTTGGAAATCGCCTCGCGCAATTTCGGAATGCCCCGCGAAGCCGAGTAACGGTGGGTTTTGGGACGCTGCAATACCTCGACTGCTTTTTCTACAATCGCGGCTGGCGTATCGCCATCGGGATTGCCCATGCTGAGGTCAATGACATCGTGTCCGGCGTAGCGAGCCTTCATTTTAAGGTCGTTGATATGCGCAAAAATGTAGGGTGGAAGCCGCTTGATGCGGTTAAATTCAATTTCTTGGAACATAGTGGAACGGTGAAAAAAGAAACAAAGAATTAATTGCACAGCGTAGTTTGTGAGATGTGAGATGTTTTCCCACCTCGATACAGTGCTTTCGCGGAGCGAGAAAACATCAACGTCGGAAAGAAGCGCACACCTACTCCAACGCAGAACAGCAGACAAGTGTCCTCATCTGCTGTGCAAGTATTATTCAACAAAGTATCATTCACAGTGTTATTCACACAATCAAAACCTCTGAAAAGGAAATACTGTAGAAAGCGCGTCACAGCTTCTTTCGTCGCACTTCCATCGGAGGGGTAAAACTATATTTTTGGTCTTTTGGATTTGCCTCGACCGCCCGTGCTTGCACGGTAAAGGTTGCGTTGATTTGCGGAAAAACCACAACCGCCTCGTGCGGTAGGTAAATATCGTTGGAGACGGCATAGTTGCTGTAGCGAACGTTGATAATCGTATTGCCGCTTGGCTGCAGCATACGCTTGTAGTTGATAAACCCTTGCTGGGCGAAGGAATAAATTACGCGCTCGGTGAGGGAGTCGCGCTGGCGCAAATAGACTTGTTCGCTGTCATTTTCCGCAGCTTGGGGCTTGAATCCCACAAAGCCGCCCGGAATCTCACCCCGTAAGAAACACGCAATATCGCCATGCGAAAGCGGCACACCAAGCCGTGTTTGGAAGTTTTTTTGTGTTGGCGCACCCTGATACAGTGTACCGTTCAAAATATCGTAGAAATTCATAAAATCAACGGTCGAGGCAATTTTATACACAACGAGATTAAACGGACCAGAGACCGTGAGCATGAGCGAATCTTTTTTGAAGAGTGTGCCAGTAAATTGCCCTTTTTGTACGCGCCCATCAACATCGACGATGATAGTACCATCAGCGCGAAGGCTGATAAGAGCATTGTTCCGCTTCTCCAGGAGCGGCTCGAGTTCAAAGTTTCCCGACGGACGTTTGCCGAGTGTTGTTCCTGCACCGCCCGCACACGCCCCAAGCGCAGTGCTGAGTGCCAGCATGATGAGAACAAGCAGATGCCCTGATTGTAGAGAGCGTTGTAAAGAACGTTGCTTCTGCACATCAGTATTGGCGCGGTGTTCGAGCGATTGCCTCGCAAGAGAAGCACCAGAAGGGAAAAGGTTATTTTTTTTGAGCCGTATCATTGGAAAGTCGCTCCTTTAGTGAATGACGTTGAGGTTCTTTGCTAAGTGCTTCGCGCCATGCCTCGACAGCTTTTTCGCGGTTACCGAGCTTGTTGTAGGCATCGCCGAGATGCTCGTAAATGGTCGCGCTTGCGTCGCCATTGTCAATGGCTTGGCGAATAAATTCCACTGCTTTTTGATAGTTTCCGCGCTGGTATAAAATCCACCCAAACGTGTCCAAGTACGACGGATTCTTGGGTTCAGCCCGGAGCGCAGTTTCTATCATGCGCTGTGCTTTGTCGAGGTCGATATTGCGCTCTGAGAGCGAATATGCGTAGTTGTTGTTGGCAAGTGCGTTTGTGGAATCAAGATTTAGCACACGCTGGTATGCGGCATCGGAGGCGGTGAGATTGCCTTGTCCGTTGTGCAAAATACCAAGCTGATTCCACGCATCAATGTTTGTAGAATCAAAGCGCACTGCCTTGTTCAAAATCTGTATTGCTTGAGCAGAACTATCCATTTGTGAAAGTGCCAGCCCCCAAAGAAACAGCAGTTGTCCATTCGTTGGAAAGCGCATGGATGCTTCTTCTGCGGTGCGCACCATTTCGGGCAAACGGCGTTTTTGGAATTGATACATACAGATTTGCAAAGAAACTTCCACGACGGAATCTTTTGCCAGCGCAGTAGCTTGGGCAAAATACGCATTACTTTTGCCAATGCGTTCTAAATTTCCCGCTAATAAACCACACAAAAGCTGGATTTGCCACGACTGTGCGTAGCCTGTTTTATTCCGAAGTTCAATACGGTCGAGGAATTTTTCTGCATACACTTTCGCGCTATTATTTTGCTCAATATTTTGCAAGAGTGCGTTGCCGAATTGCCCTGCCAAGCGAACAGCATCGTCGTCGGGAAGGACATTTTCGGAGGAGGTAAAAAGCTCAAACCCCTGACGAAAGCTCTTCTGGAAGGTGTATGCTTCCATCAACGTGTATAGAACGGCTTGGTTGTCGGGCGAGTCGGAACGCAGTTTTTCTAAGCATTCGAGAGCTTTCTGGCTATTGCCTTTTTGCGAGTATAATTCCGCCAATCGCGCAAGAATCATGCCATCATTACCATCTTGCTCGCGTAAAATTTCATTGTACAGTTCAATGGCAGTGTCCACGTTGCGAAGCTCGTACAAGCGAGCAAGCATATACACATTCATTGGCTCGTCGTCGTGCTGGCGGAGAAATTGATAGAGCGTAATTGCCTCATCAACGCGAAATTGCTGAACGTAAATATCACCTAAGAGCCGAAAAGCAGGAAGAAAGGTCGAATCGTTGGTAACGGCGCGGCGCAATTCTTCGAGCGCGAGGTCTGATTTGCCAAGTTTATTATAATTCACGCCAATAGCATAATGAATCGCCGCAGCCGTATCGTAGCGCAATGCTTGTTGGAACTCTAAAATTGCCTCAGCGTAGCGTTCCTGCATTTGCAAGAGTGCGCCTTTAACGTAGTAATCACGCGCCTTTCCGGGCTGAAACTGCACCGAATCACCAAGCGGATTCGGCAAAGGAACTTGGCGCACCGACACTCGTGCTTTGGGCTGAGATTTCACATTAGATTGCTCGGAAGTCGCAATTTTGCTCGCGTTTGAGCAAGACTCAGCGAGCGACCATGCCGCAAGCCCGCATAGAAGCAGGGCAACACGCACACACACCGTGAAAAACGAAAAGGAAGAAAAATATATTCGGAAGCAACGCATAGTGAAAGAAGGCGCATGAAATAAAGGGATGGGTGTGCGCCAAACATATCTACACAAACTGTAGCAATACGACAAGGTGCAAACATCAATAAAATAGCACAAAATTGGATTTTTACCATATAAAATCGGTAATGACTCCCTTTCGGGTGAGAGAATATCTTGGTCAGAGATATGCACTGTCTCTACGTTATACTTGGCAAGCACTCAGGTCACGATTTTTGGGACGCAGATGAAGATGATTATATAGATAAAGATGATGAAAGAGCAGAATATATTGAGCCTTCAGTTATCATCTTCATCAATTTCATCATTTTCATCTGCGTCCCATCTTCATTGTTGAAACTTGACCATTTACAAATACGGTATGCCGAAAACTCTCCTTGCATACCGTTGAAAAATTTTCGATTTTTGGCACTTCCGCGTGTGCCTTTGCCGCGTGTTATCTGTTGTATCGCTTCATGCTTTTGCCGTTTCATTACCCATGCAGACACCAAAACACTTACCGTCAGAACACCCGTCAGAATATCCTTCATTTTCTCTTGAACCAATCATTCATGCCGTTGCTGCGTTTGCGCATGAATACGGCGTAGAAGCATATGTGGTTGGCGGGTACGTGCGAGATATGATGCGCGATGCCGTGCGCAAAGATTTGGATTTCACTATCGTTGGCGATGCCGTGCGCTTTGCCGAAGGCTTTGCAGAGCGCATGAAAACTCGTGCGGTGGTCTATGAACGTTTTCGCACGGCTCTGGTGCCGGTGGGCGAATACCATTGTGAATTTGTCGGAACACGCCGCGAAATCTATCTTCCGCACACGCGCAAGCCCATTGTGAGCGAAGGCACATTTGAAGATGATTTGCGCCGCCGTGATTTTACCGTCAATGCAATGGCAATTTCCCTCAACAAGCACGATTTTGGGCGGCTTGTCGATATGTTCGAGGGACAAGCCGATATGAGTGCGAAAATTCTTCGTACTCCGCTCGACCCCGATATAACCTTCAGCGACGACCCGCTTCGTATGATGCGGGCTGCACGCTTCGCTTCGCAATTACAATTTCGTATTGAAGACCGCACCCTTGCTGCTATTCGCGGAATGTGTGAACGCATCAGTATCATTTCCCAAGAGCGTATTACCGACGAATTTTTGAAAATTCTTGCCTCGCCAAAACCCAGTATTGGTCTCGGTATTCTCTACACAACGGGGCTGATGAAGTTTATTTTTCCTGAAGTTCACGCGCTCGGCGGCGTAGATTTAATCAAAGTAGAAGGTCATGCGTATCGGCATAAAGACGTGTTTTATCACACCTTACAGGTTGTGGATAATGTCGCGGCAGTCAGCGATAATCTCTGGTTGCGCTTTGCAACGCTCATGCACGACGTTGCAAAACCAAAAACAAAACGCTTCCTGAGCGGCATAGGATGGTCGTTTCATGGGCATGAAGATTTGGGAGCGAAGTGGCAAGACCGCATTTTTCGGAAACTAAAGCTGCCTCTGCATCACTTGGAATACGTGAAAAACCTTGTGCGCTTGCATCAACGCCCGATGCAGCTTGTGGATGAAGAAGTGACGGATTCGGCAATTCGCCGCGTGATTGTGCAATCTGGCGACGCGCTCGAAGACCTCTTCACGCTTTGCCGCGCCGATATTACCACAAAAAATCATTCCCGCGCTGCCGAATATCTGAATAATTACGAACTGGTGTATCAAAAAACCTTGCTCGTCCGTGAGCGCGATAAACTCATGGAGTTTCAATCTCCTGTGCGCGGCGAAGAAATTATGAAACTCTTTTCTATGCCGCCTTCACGCGATATTGGCATCCTGAAAACGGCGGTGGAAAATGCAATTTTGGAGGGAATCATTACGAATGATTACGAGGCAGCAAAGCAGTTTTTGCTCGAACATAAAGAAACGATTCTGACGCAAAAAGACGCACCCTCAAATCGCAGAGGCGAGGTAGAACGCCATATTTCAGAACAGCGCAAGGAAATCCACGAGCAGCACGCCGCGAAAAAAAAAGGCAGCAAATAGTTACCAAACCTAGCGTTCGGTAGGCTTTTCAAGATTCGCAATGGCATCTTGTATGTCCTCTACGCGAGAGGCGAGAATCGTTTGTGCATCAAAAATGCCACGATTGTAGTAGTATGCGCCGATATTTTGATGGAGAAATTCCACAAAGGCTTCTGCTTCAAAGCGTCCGAGTTCGTATTCCCATTCGCGTTCGGCATAATTCCTGATTTTTTCCGTCATTGCGGCTTTTTCTTTGGCGGTGAATTGAATCATACTGTTTTGTGGGACATGATGATGAAGATGATACTTGAGAAAGAGGTAGAGAGAGAGTACATTTTGACGAACAAACACCACTGATATTCACGCTGCTGCGGGCTGTTCACGCGGCGGGCAATTCCACAATAAACGTCGCGCCTGTGGAGCAATCATGTTCGCCATTTCCGCATTCCGATTCGCACCAGACCTTGCCATTCATTGCTTCGACCATTTTCTTGACAATGCTCAGTCCCAGCCCCGTACTGTGTTCGCCGCCTGTCGGACGTGCCGAAAGACGGGCAAATTTCCCAAAGAGCTTGGTCATATCTTCAGGCGAAATACCTTGACCTTCATCCTGTACTTCAATGCGCACCGCGCCATTGCAAGTTGCGCTATTGCGAGGCTCGTCATTACTTGGCTTCAAGCGCACAAAGATATTTTTTCCATGCGGCGAGTACTTCACAGCATTCGAGATGATATTGTCCAAGACCTGCATGATTGCTTGCTCATCGGCAAGAATCGCTGGCGTATTTGGGTCTGCGGCAAAATGAAATTGAAGCCCTTTTTGTTGTGCGGTGGCTTCATATTGCCAGAGCGTGGATTCAAGAATTGGTTGTACATGAAGAAGAACAACGTGAAACTGCATTCTGCCTGATTCTAAGCGGTTTACATCCAAAAGATTTTTCACGAGGTCGAGCATTCTGTCTGCCGTACTGACAATCTGCTCGGAAATCACAGGAATCTGCGCGGCTTCGGCAAATCCTGTATGTATCATATCGGCAAGCCCACGCACCGCACCAATCGGGTTCTTGAGGTCGTGCGCAACAATTCCCATGATTTCATTTTTTTCATTGTTTAATGTTGCAAGGCTTGTATTGGTGCGCTCTAGCTCAACATTTTTTTCCGAAAGTGCTGTATTGGAGAGTTGAATTTCTACTGCTTGCTCCTTGACAATCTGCTGTTGGCGGAGGATTTCTGCATTGATAGCGCGAAGCTGCTCGTTGGAGCGCAGTTTACTCATGTACGCAACCGCGCTCACGCCCAAAAGCACCACAAGCAGTAAAAAACCAGCAATCAAGCCATTTCGGACAAATGTTTGTAATGTTTGTTCTTTGGTGAGCAGTTCAATTTGCACACGCTGGCGCTCAAGTTCGTAGTTTGTTTGCAGAGCAGCCAAGCGCCGAGTACTGCTTTCGCCAAAGAGAGAGTCCCGCAAAGAAATAAAACGTTGATAATACTCCAGAGCTTGTTTGTGCTGACCCTTTTGCCGTTCCACCCGCGCAAGAAGCTCGCACACATTTTGCTCAATCAAGGCAGAGTGTAGTTCCTCTGCAAGCAGGAGAGCTTCCTGCGCGTAGCGCGTGGCTGTTGGAATATTGCTACGTTCTTCGTAGAGAGCGGCAAGGTCGAGCAAAATCATGGCACGAACTTGCTTGGAAATACTGGGTATTTTGAGGGCTTCGCCGAAGGTCTGCTCGGCATCGGCGGTACGCTTCAGGCGAATATACACGCGCCCGATGTTGCGCAATGTAGAAGCAATACCAACATTATCGCCCAACGTCCGCTTCAATGCGATAGAGCGGCGGTGATAAATCAGTGCAGAATCAAAATAATTCAAATTTTCATATGCAACCCCGATGTTGTTCAAGTTACGCACGTAGTACACGGTATTTTTGAGAGAATCATTGATGCGCAAAGCGCGGAAGTAATAGCTCAGAGCAGTTGAGTATTCTTTGCGGTCGCGATAGACCATGCCGACGTTGTTGAGCGTTCCAGCAACGCCCTTCATATCGCCAATCTTTTCCCGCAGCGACAAAGCATTCAGATAGTATTCAAGAGCTTTTTCGTAATTATTTTGGATAAAATACGACACGCCGATACAATTCAAACTCTGCGCTTTGCCTTTCCAGTCCTTGAGCGACTCCGCAATATTCAAGGCTTTTCCTGCAAAATAGCGCGTACTGTCGGGGTAGGTTTCGTGGATAATCATGCTGTATTCATTCAGCGCACTCACCATGCTTTTGTTATTGGCAGCTTTCAAGATAATTGCCCGCAAGCTGTCTGCTGGTGCGGCTTGTAAGGCATGTATGCCAATAATTGAATGAAAAAAAACCACGCCGCACACCAAGCAGAAAACGATGCCGTTTGCTTGCCATACTGCCGATGTATATTTGCCTAGATTACCTAAAAATTGCTGTTCCAATCGTTGTATCAATCGTTGTATCAATCGTCGCATTTGCATATGCCTTTTTGCTCTCGCTTAAAAATGTATGACAAAATCTCTGCTGGCTTCGGCAGTGCAAACAGCCTTGTTCAAACAAGAGCAGTCGCATGACCGAAGCCCGCAAACACTAACATCTACGATTCAAGCAAGGTCTCTTTTGCTAGAACCAGAAATTAACACCCACGCGCCCTTGCAGCATTACGCCTTGGTACGTCGTGGGAAAGCCTGAAAAGGTGGCAAAATTCTGCCCTTGAAGATTGAGCGCACCGCCTTCAGCAAAGACAAGAAAATCTCCCAGCATCCACTGATAGCCGCCCATGAGAGAAGCATTCCAGTATATCGAAGGCAAAATAGACAATCCCACACCTGCTGTTGCGCTCAAAGAAAGATATGGCGTGGCAAGTGGCGAATCTTGGAATCGGTACATCATTGACCCCGACACCCCGCCCGCAATGGCATTTACTGGAATGCGCGAGGACATAACACCGCCAGTTGTTTGCACTTGTGTTGTTACAAAATTTCGGAAGAGCATTGCTTCCACGCCATATCCAAGGGCGAAGCGTGGTAATACCTCGTAGTACATCATAATGTTATTCACTGCGCCGAGCGAAAAAGCAAGCGTTTCCGAGCCAACCGGAAGATTTGAACCAAGCGAAATACGCCCCCATGAGCGCGTCGGAGCGGGCTTCACGACGGTATCTTGGGTTGTTGCTCCTGCTTCGACGCTGACTTGCGCACCTGTCTGCGGGGTTGCCAATGTTTGCGGGGTTGCAGGCGCATTTGATTTTGCATCGCCTAATTTCACTTCAACATTTGTCGGCAAACGCCACATTCCGCCCGAAATCGGGTCGGCAAGAAGCCAGCCCAACACACCGCCAAACAAACTATTACCAACAACATACAAGCCGCTTACTTCATGCTGCAAATACGCCGAAACCGGCGCAGAACCTTCTTTGGTGAAGGTTGCGGTATAGTGCTTTCCTTGAAAATATCCCGCCGACGTGGGCAGATTCGCGTAGGTGGGCGTTTGCCCTGTAAAAACGACCTTTCCGCGCTCATCGGTTACCTTCACATCTGCTTTTTCTGGGACGGACGTAAAATTCACGGTGTATTCCTTATAGCCAGAAATGGTAGCGCACGAAGAAAGCGCAGCAAGACCAAAAATAGCTATCAGCAGCACAGAAAATGCACTGCGCAACGACGATGCAAACGCAGGAATAATGCGGGATTGCAGCAAAAATAGAGTGTTCATAACAAAACAGAATTACGTGTAAAAAAACGGGTTATTTGGGGATTTTTACAGAAGTTTTCTCGGCAGTTTTTGCGCTAGATTTCGCGCCAGCTTTCACACGCTCAGGATTCAATTCGACAAACTCTTTCCACGACGAAGCCCGCTTTGCTCCGCTCTTTCCGGCGAGTGCTTGGAGTTGATAGCAATGACAAATTGCAGCCGCAAGTGCGTCGGTCGCATCGTAGAAGTCGGGCGTTTCCTCAATGTTGAGCAAGGTGCGCACCATGTATTGGACTTGTTCTTTACTCGCATTGCCATTGCCCGTAACGGCGCGTTTGATAGAGCGCGGTGCGTATTCCACCGTCGGGACTTCCGCCATAACTGCCGCCAGCACAGCAGCAGAGCGGGCATGGGCGAGTTTGATAATCGAAGGTGCGCTTTTGCTATAAAAAATTGTTTCGATTGCCAATTCATCGGGCAACGCACGTTCAATCACCTTTTGAAGCCGTGTGTAGATGGTTTTAAGGCGCATGGGCAGGTCTTCATGCTGGCGTTTTGCCTCAATCACGCCGTATTCAATCAAGGTGATATTTTTGCCAATTTTTTCCACCACGCCATAGCCACAAACCACACTTCCAGGGTCAACGCCAAGTACACGCATTGCTTCAACTCCTCATCATTGCTTGTGGTGCAAGGTTTTCTTGCGAGTGCTGTCTTGCAGGTATTTCCTTGCAAGGATTATGCAACGTCAAAGAAAGTACATAACAAAATTTCTTCAGTGGGGTGGCACAGACATTCTTGTCTGTGAGTATTGAAGAGGGTTTCAAGCGACAAACACAGACAAGAATGTCTGTGCCACTGAAGCCTGATTTTCTCTATTGTTCAGAGATTTTGTCGTGTACAAAAGTGAAAAGTATTACAAATCTTTTCGCTGTAATTCCCGAAATTTCTTGTTTGCTTCTTTGCCAATTTTACTGCGCGGGTCCATTTTGAAAACATTGAGATAGCATTGCAAAGCATCGGGCTTGTTGCGCTGGCGTTCATACACCCGCGCAAGCCCCATCATTGCTGGTGCGTGGCGCGGATGCACCGCCAATGCTTGCTTATAGACAGTAATTGCCTCATCGAAACGTTCCTGCGAAGCCAGAACATCGCCCAAGCCTTGCAGCGCAAACATATTCGTCGAATCAATCTGCAAACAACGCTGATAGCACTCTGCGGCTTCGTTGTAGCGTTTTTCGCCCACGTAAAAACTGGCAAATTCACTCAGCACATCAACATTCTTTTTATCATTCTCAACAGCGCGTCGGTACTCGTCTTCGGCGGCGGCGGGCTTTTTTTCTGCCCGATAAACGCTCGCCAAAATACGCCGCGCATTCACTTCATCGAAACTCATTGCCTCATTTGCCAGCTTTCGTGCTTCTTTGAAGCTCCCGCCCGCATATGGCGGGGCTTGCAGGTAGTATTGCGCCATTGCAAACCGTGCGTTGCCGTGCTTCGGGTCGAGCTTTATCGCTTTGGTAAACGCCTCGCGCAAGCGGCTTGCCACTGCGAGTGCATCAATCAGTTCGCCGTTAATTGCCTGCAAACCATAGACTGCGCCGAGCCAGTAGTGGTAATCTGCATTTTTGCTTTGAAGCTGCACCGCCCGAAGGCAGTATTCTTCAGCTTTGTCGAGGTTGCGTTCCTGCACAATTTCCATCTGACACAAGCGGCACTGCGCCTCTGCATTTTTTGGGTCAAGTTTCACAACTGCTTCAAATGCGTGCTGTGCCTCGCCATACCGACGAAATTTCATCTGTTCCATGCCGAATCGAAAAAGTGAATCGCCCGAAACACGAGCCTCAATGAGGCTTTGAGTGCTTATTTTTGTGCTTGCGCTTGTTTGCGCTTGGAGTATTGGCATTGGCGCGAAGAATGCCGCGCTTGCCCACAAGCATATCAGCATCGCATTGAAGTAAATGCGCGTAATGGTGCGCTCTTGAGTAATCGCGCCACGATAGAGCCGATGAGCAATACAAGTTGTCATGGTGGAACAAAACAAAAAATTGAGGAAAAAAGCGACGAGACAAGCAAATCTACAAAAAACAACAAGACCTTGCAAGCCTGATACTTACAAGGTCGAAAAGGAATTTTTTTGTAAATTATTGCCTACAATCGCCCGTTTGCTTTTTCCCAATCCAATTTCGCCACCAAAACATCGTACACCGCCTGTAAATACGAGCCTTGCGTGTCGCGCAGCGTCTGCTCGGCGTTCAGAACGTCTTGCTGCGTGGCTTGTCCTTGCTTGAAGCGCGTTGTGGTCGTGGAAAGAACTTCTTCGGCAATCCCAATATTTTCTTTTTGAATCTGCACCGCACGAAGCGAGTTTTTAAGGGATGTTTGCGTGTTGGCGAGTTCGTACTGCATCGTCTGACGCAAGGAACGGAGCGTGTTTTCGTTCTTATCAAGCTGCAATGCCTGTTGTTGCACAAGCGGTGTGCGCGTGAACCAGTCCATGATGGGAACATTGACGCGCAGCCCAAGATACGACAACGGGAAAAAGGTCAATTTACTCACATCATTGGCAAAACCTTGTGTTCCGAGAAAACCGTAGCCTGCGAGCGTCGGGTAATTCTGCTTTTGGATGCGCTGAAGACTTTGCACGTTCATTTCGCGTTGTGCAAGTTCGGCGCGAGTATCGGTGCGCCCTTCAAACGCCGCATCAGTGCTTGCGTTTGCGAAGGTTGTGTCATTTCCCAGCAAGTTGGACAAATTATCGGCAAGGCGAATATCGGCAGCATTTCCCTCGAACCCCAGTTGCAGAGCCAAGTTCATGCGGCTCACAGCAAGCGCGTCGGCAGCTTTTTGACGTTGGAGTTTTGCATTAGAAGCGTTTAAGTATGCGGTGTTCAGCTCGGTTTTGAGCGCGTTGGCATTTTGAAATTTTGCTTGAACATTGCTGTACAGATTTTCGTTCCGAAGCAGCGTAGTTTCTGCTTGGCGGAGTTTTTCTTCATTCAATACAACGGCGTAGTACGCTCGCATGACGTTCAGTTTCAACGTATTTTTCGACAAGGCAGTATTCGCAGAAGCAAGATTCTGTGCGGCTTTTGCGTACTCCACACCTGCACTTGCGCCAAAATCCAGAATCGGCGCATTGAGGTCGAGCGACGCGCTTGCGTTCCAGTTTGTGCCGAAGACGGCGGTTGTGAGTTCATCTTCCGCAGCACGAGGATTGAAGGTGCGTGCAGGCAAAACTTGTGTGGCAAGTTGGGTGTTGTAGCGAGTGTCTATTGCACCTGTCAGCCTTGGCAAGAGCGCGTTTCCAGCTTCTTTTACTTTTTCCTCGCTGATGCGCTCTTCCACGACGGCATTGCGAAAAGCGGGATTGTTGGAAAGCGCGTAATTGACGGCTTCTTGGACGGTGAATTGCTTGGTTTGCGCATAAATGCTGGTGGCGCAAAGGCAAAGCGTGAGGAATGTCGTGGTGATGCGGTTCATGATGATTTGAAATTGGATGAAAATATTGTTGGGCGACATTGGGACGCTGATGAAGATGATTGAATTGATTGAAGATGATATGCTTCAAAAATTCTCAACTCTTGATAAATGCTTGGATTCAAGATGCTTTAGTCCAATGATTCTTGAGAATCATCTTCATCCATCCAATCATCTTCATCTGCGTCCCAGAACGAAGGATTACCCGCGAAAGACCGTCGCTGGCTCAAGTGTGGTGATACGCCGAATAGCAAACACCGCTCCAAAGACCGATATAATCACGGTTATCACGAAAAAGCCGATGCGAATTTGCGGGGTAAATTCAAATAACACGCCGCCTTGCGAAATGCCAAACTTGAAACCTTGCAGCAAAATCGTGCTAAAAACATAGCCCACAAGCGCGAGAATAACACACTGCAACAAAATAAGCCGCGTAATGAAGCCATTTGTAGAGCCAATCGCCTTCAAGGTGGCATAATCCCTGATGCGGTCAATCGTTGCCGAGTACAACGTGAGACCAATGATGATTAAGCCAGAAATAATCGCAAAAACAATGAGCGTTCCTGTGGAAATGGCGATACCGCTTGTGCTGAGAATAAAGGAAACTGTGGAGCTTGATAAATCCTCTGCTTTCCAAGCACGCACTCCGAAGATTGTCGCATTGATGCGGTCTCGCACAACGAGTGTGTCTGCGCCTGGCTCTAAATCTACCAAAATCGCACTTACTTTGTCCGTCGCAACTCGCCCAAAAGCCCGCGCACGTTCAACGGTGGTGAACACATACGCACCGCCGAAGCCCCGCGCACCACGTGTTTGTGCGGCGATGTATGCTTTTTTTCCGCCGAGTTCAAATTGTGTTCCGAGCTTCGCGCCGCCGAGTGTTTTGGAGTCAAATTCGTCGCAGGTAAATGCTCCTTCGGGCATAATATCAAGCACTGAGCCTTTGTTCATATTCCACGGACCGCCCTTAAATTCGGGATATTGCGAGCCAACAATCGTTGCAGCAGACGTTTCGCCATTGTCAAATTTTGCTTGCGCCGCCGCAACAATAAGCGGATATGCCCGCGCCACGCCCGGAATAGATTCCACCTCGCGTTGAAGGCGGCTATCCAAGAGTCCGAGAGAATTTGCATTGGTCGTGGCACTATTGATAACCCACAGTCCGACCTTACCTTTGGTGCTGTTCGGCAGACCCGCCATTAGTCCCGTCAGGAACAAGAAAATGCCAACCTGCTGCCCAATGAGAAAAATGGAGATGATGATGCCGAAGAGCGCACCGAAGGATTTTGGTTTGTCGTAGAGAAGAAAGCGTAATGCGTTGTTGAACATGATGTTTTTGATTGTTGTTCGTGATTGTATTTTTTTTGGGGGGACGCAGATGAAGATGATTGGATTGATGAAGATGATTTGCAACTGCTTAGGTCGTAATTTTGGGGGGACGCAGATGAAGATGATACGTGAACGTTTGATATGTTTTGCTCTTTCATCATTTTCATCCATTCAATCATCTTCATCTGCGTCCCATCTCCGCTAAGACCTGACCTAGGTTGAGAGAATTATTTGGGCAAGTGGGATTTGCGCTCATTGTTAAATGTGAGTCGCTGAACCTCTGCTCTGATGCCAAAATTGAGCAGTAAACCAACTTCAATGGGAGTTGCGCGTAGATAATTCAGTAACTGAGCTTTGTGTTCGGGAGCGAGTTCACGCGCCGCTTTTAGCTCAAGAATAACGCTATTTTCAACTGCAATATCCGCTTTGTACTCGCCAATGACACGACCATCGTAATAGACCGTAATTGGTCGTTGTGCTTCAACAGATAATCCCAATTTTTCCAATTCAATCACCATTGCCGATTCATAGCATTTTTCCAAAAAGCCATAGCCAAGAGCATTATAGACTGTATAAAATGCGCCAATAATTTTCTCCGTAAGTTCACTGTGTTGATACTGCTCATTTGACATATTCATCAAAAATAAAAATTCTGAAAAATCATCTTCATCCATCCAATCATCTTCATCTGCGTCCCAAAATCAAGAATCTGGCTTCACTTCACCGCAATAACACACTCCACGCGGCTATTCAGCAACAGCGCACCAGCATTGCTCAAGCGCACACGCACCTCGCGCACACGCCGGTCTTCGAGCGCACCAGCTTCATCGGAAAAGAGTGATTTCTTCTTCAAATACGGTCCAATCGCGCTCACAACGCCATCGGCAACAATTTCCGTATTTCCCTGCAAGCGAATCTGCGCCTTCTGACCAACAGCCACGCTCGATACAAACAACTCATCCACCTCGCACAGCACTGTCACTGCGCCCTTCGGAGCAAAATCACCCACTGCCGCACCAACAGCCACCGCACTACCAACATTCGGCGTGAGTTTCAGCAACACCCCGTCCGTTGGGGCTTTCAGGACTTTTCGGCGAATCTCTGCACTCGAAATACGAGCATCGGCGCGGAGTTCCGCGAGGCGGCTTTCGGCAGAACGCAATGAGGATTGCAAACGCTCTACTTCGCGCTCGGCGGTGTCGAAATCGGTTTTTGCGTTGTCGAGGTTTTGCCGAGTTTCCGCGCCATTGTCAAAAATATTTTTCAAACGATTATAGCGTTCGCGGAAGTTTTGTGCTTTGGTTTCTGCGGATTGAATTTGCGAGCGAATGCCCTTCAAATCTTCTTCCTGTGTGCGTACACGTGCCTCGGCAAGCTGTAACCGTGCGCTTTCCACGCTATGGTCGAGTTCCAAAATGGTGCTTCCTGCTTGCAAATTATCGCCATCCTGTGCCGTTACTTTACTGACAATACCAGGCGTTTCCATGCTGAGAGCGGTGATTTGGTCTTCCGGCTCAACGCGCCCAAGGGCAGTTACTTTGCTGACTTCGCTAGGATTGATGCGCTGTGCAGACGATGTTGTATTCGCATTTGCGCTGGCATTTGCATTCGCGCCAGCTTCGGTTTTCGCGTCGTCGGCAGCTTTTGCATCTTTCGAGCCACAGCTTGAAAGGCTTAGTGTTGATGCAACAATAAGACTCGCAAAAGCGCATAATATCATAATTTTTGAAAAAGTTTTCATAACAGTATGTGGTGAATACGAGGGTGAATGAGTGCTTGATAGTGTTAATTGTACATTTACTGCGATATCCAAGAAAGCAATGTTAATGCGAATGGTTTGCAACCAATTCTTCTGCCGTTACTTCGCGGGCAATGCCGTTTTCTACTTCAATGATGCGGTGCGCGTAGTGCCGAAGGCGCATATCGTGCGTAACCACCGCCAACGCCCTCCCCGAATCTGCAATCTCGCGGAGTTCCTTCATCACAATTTCGACAGATTTTACATCCAGCGCGGCGGTCGGTTCGTCGCAGAGCATGAGTTTTGGCTCGCTCACAAGGGCGCGGGCAATGGCGATACGCTGCTGCTGACCGCCCGACAACTGGCGTGGAAGCTGCTTGCGACGGTCGCTCATGCCAACGCGGTCAATCACGGCGTGTGCGCGGTTACGAGCTTCTTTTTCGGGAACGCCTTGCAAACGGAGCGGCATCATCACGTTTTCTTCGGCAGAAAGCGGCGCGACGAGATTGAAGCTCTGAAATACGAAGCCGATGTTGTTCAGGCGCAAATCCGCCATTTGCTTCGCGCTTAGATTATTCGTGTCCGTGCCGTTGATATTTACAACGCCTTCTGATGGATAAATTACGCAGCCAAGCAAGGAAAGAAGCGTGGTTTTGCCCGAACCCGACGGACCGATGATGAGTAAAAGCTCGCCTTTGCGAACTTCCATTGTGGTTGGTTGCAGCGCAATAATCTCGGTATCGCCTGTTTTATAGACCTTCGACGCGCCGCGCACGTGCGCGATCGTTGGCGCATTTTCCTGTGGGAGTATCATTTATTTTTGTGGTGAATGTATTGAATGAAAAACCTATAAAGCTGATAAATACTGGTCTTGAAACAAGAGTCTCACGCCTCAGCATTCAGTGTTGATGCTTGTGGCGCACCTTGACCTTGCCCAAACCCGCTTGGCATCGGCAGTTGTTTCACTTGCCGCACGACGTAGAGCGACAAAACTGTAACGCCGACCGCGAAAAATCCAATCCAGTTGTAATGCTGCAACAGCCCATCTGCGCCTTTTGCCACAACAAAACCTGCAATAAACGTCCCTGCGGCGGAACTCAGTTGCTGCACCGAAGAACTGATGCTTGTAAAGCTGCCTCTGTGCTGCGGCAGCACTGTTCCTTGCACGAGAGCCATGCCTGGAATCATGCGCCCGTTGATGCAGACAAACAACAACGTTGTAGCGAGAAATACAGCCGCGACGGGTGTTGCGGGCGGGAAGTTGGTAATAATCACAATTGGAATAATGGATGCAATCGCCGCAACCGTGTAAATGCGGGCTTTGTCGAATTTATCTGCCATGATGCCGATAAGTGGTGAAGCAACCACCGTTGTCGCGCCGCCAATTAAGTACATAAGCGGGAGTTGTGCTTCGGTGATGCCGACATTTGCCACCAAAAATGCGGTCAAAAACGGTAAAATGGAGAATTGACCGAGCGCAATCGAAATTACGAGCGCACACGCAAACAGTTGGTTGCGGTCGTTCAAAATACTGTTGATGACTTCAGGCGGTGTGCGGCGTGGCGCGTTCAAGTGTCCCGTGAGCGAGGGAACGGCAACGGCAACCAGTACCTGCACAACGAGGCTGAGTGCCACCAACACAAGGAATGGCGCGTGCCAATCCCACAAATTTGCAAAGTACAAACCGCCCGGAACGCCTAAAATGGATGCAAGCGAAAACGACGC
Source organism: Candidatus Kapaibacterium sp. (assembly GCA_004292595.1). Lineage (GTDB taxonomy): Bacteria > Bacteroidota > Ignavibacteria > Kapaibacteriales > UBA4661 > PH2015. Next base: position 28,198 of record RDXM01000130.1, read on the forward strand.
AGTTACCAAGCCGAAAGCGCGGGCGCGGCGTTCTGCGGGAACGACATCACCAATAATCGAAAAGACCATTGTTCCCATCAGTCCGCCAAACATTCCAGCAATGATGCGCCCTACAAGCAATGTTGGATAATTTGGCGCAAGCCCGCACAGAAGCGTTGCTGCCGTCAGCCCAGCAAAGAGGAGCGTGAGGAGTTTTTTGCGGTCGTATTTGTCAATAAAAAATGCGCCCAAAAAGCCGCAAATACCCGCCGTCAGAATGTACGCGCCCACCGCAATACCAAATTCTTTTGTGCCAATGCTCCAGAGTTTGATGAGCTTTGGTGCGAGCGGCGGCATAATCATAAAGTCCACCACCGCGATAAACTGCACGAGTGCAAGCGTTGCAAGCAAGAACATTTCTTGCTTCAGAGTAAGTTGTTTGTTCATAGCGATAAAAAATGTTGTCCAACCAAAAAGAAATTCGCACAAAGTTAGCGTGTTTGGTGCGATAAACACGCCACTTCTTTGATAGAGTCTTAGGATTCTCCACGACTTTAATTGGAAAGACGTAACTAACCAATAGTGGCACAGATATTCTTGTCTGTGAGTGTTATACCGTTTTGACTGTATTTTGAATACTTTGATTTGAGCAAGGCAGCATGCTGCCTTGTTTCGGAGAATTGAAACTATTCATTTTACAATCG
>RDXM01000131.1 GCA_004292595.1 Candidatus Kapaibacterium sp.
GCTGAGCTATCTCACACCCGAAGAATTTCAAGCTCTCGCTGCCCTCGCAGAACCCATAACTTTTGTCAATTAACTGTCCAGAAAAACCAGACCACTACATACTTTCGTCAATATCACGCACGTGTTCATCGTAGATTGCCCGCAAAGCCGCACATTTGCTGGCGGAAACGGTGCAACATTGTCTCCATCATTACCTAATCTTATCGCTATGAACGTAGAAATCGCTTATATGTCTGGCGCAGGAAATACCTTTGTGGTGCTGGATAATCGCCACTACCGCTTTTCGTTAGAGCAAGGCGGTGCGCTGGCAAAGCTCCTCTGCACGGGCATTGTCGAAGCGCAACTGCCACGCACCGAGGGCTTGATGCTGTTGGACGCGACAGATACGGCTTCGGGCGAGCATTTTGCGATGAATTTTTTTAATCCAGACGGCTCGCATGGCGCAATGTGCGGCAACGGCGGGCGATGCGCGGTGCGCTTTGCGGAAAGACACGGATTTTTTGAACCCAACGACGGTGAAAATATTTATTTTTCGACTCTCGGCACACGCTACAAAGCCTCATTGCACCGCGAAAGGGACACCATTCGCCTCTTTTTTCCCACGCCAGAAGAGATAGATTTTCCCCTTCTTTTGACACTGGACAACGGCGATAAACTCACAGCCGGATTTGTTAATGTTGGCTCCGACCACGCTGTTATCTGGTTTCCCGAAGCAAACAGCATGATTCGTTCTCTCTTTTCGGCGTTTGATATTGCCGCGTGGGGGGCGACCATTCGGCATCACCCGTATTTTCCTCGCGGGGCAAACGCAAATTTTTATACCATTGTCGGCAAGCAAACCCTGAATCTACGCACCTTTGAGCGTGGTGTGGAAGCCGAAACGGGTGCGTGTGGCACAGGTGCGCTCTCCACAGCAATTATTGCTTATTTGCGGCATGATATACAGCCACCTGTGCGTATTCTTCCACCAAGCGGCGAAGAACTCATCGTGAATTTCTCCCTCACCAACGGCGATTTTACCGAGCTTTCGCTCGAAGGAAATGCCCGCATACGAGCGACAATGCGCGTAGAAGTTTGAGAAAAAGACAAAAAAATAAAGGCTTGAACACCGCTTCAGAACACGTTTTATACAAAAGTTTTATACAAAAATTACTTCACTGCTTCCATTTCTTTTTTCTATGCGTAGTTTTTGGGAATACGATGCTCTTACTCGCGCTGATGTTATCATTGTTGGCGCAGGAATTATGGGCTTATCAACGGCAATCTCTGTGAAGGAACGCTTACCAACGGCTTCTGTACTGGTTTTGGAGCGAGGTATTCTCCCAAGCGGCGCAAGTACGCGCAATGCGGGATTTGCCTGCTTTGGTAGTCTCACAGAAATTTTATCGGACATACACAAAAATGGCGAAGATGCTACGCTGCGCCTTGTCGAGCAGCGTTGGCGCGGCTTGCAGATGCTACGCCAGCGTTTGGGCGATGAGGCTATGAGCTTTGAACAGCACGGCGGCTACGAAACATTATGTGCCGAGCAGCTATCAGCGATAGATTCTCTGGAGCGCGTGAATGCTGCTTTGCGCGGCATTTTTATATCTGAACATGACTCTGCACCAACGGTATTTGTTCTAAAGAATGAACACATCGCGCACTTTGGATTTAACCAAAACCGCGTCAAAGCTCTCTTGCACAGCCCTTTTGAGGGACAGATTCATTCTGGACGCATGATGCAAGCTCTTTCCGAACGAGCATTGGCGCACGGTGTACGCATTCTGACGGGTGCAGACGTTGTTGCGCTGGAGGAAGAACCCCACCAAATGCGCTGCGTGGTGCGGCATTTGGGCAATACACTCGACTTTTTTGCCAAACACTGCATTCTTGCGACGAATGCCTTTCTTCCCGAATTATTGCCTGAGAGCAGCATACAACCTGCACGCGGGCAGATTCTTGTTACCACGCCAATTCCCGCGCTGCCCTTTCGCGGTGTATTTCACTACGACGAAGGTTTTTATTATTTTCGCAATCTCGCCACACCCGAAGGGCAGCGTATTCTCTTGGGTGGCGGACGGAATCTCGCTTTTGAAGAAGAAACCTCCACCGCGCTCGACCTCAATCCTCGTATCCAAACGGCATTGGAAGAACTCTTGCGAACAACGATTGCACCAGATGTGCAGTACGACATTGCTCATCGCTGGTCGGGAATTATGGGCTTCCGCGAAGATAAATTGCCAGAAGTGCGCAGAATATCGGCACGCAGAATTATTGCCTTTGGCTGTAATGGAATGGGCGTTGCGCTCTCAAGCGTACTGGGCGAGGAAGCCGCATCACTGCTTGCTTGAATTCAATCTCCATTTCTCAATCATATTTTTTCAATATTGTATCGCATTATGATTTCATTGCAAATGCACCTTGTACGCCGCATCAGCACGTGCTTTTCTTTCGTGTGCATCATATTTTTGTGTACGACTCTTCTCAGAGCGCAGCACGTATCGCCCAACGATAGCCCTGAGAGCAAGCCGTCCAAAGCAAAAAAGGTATCTCCAACAAAAGCAAATACGCCTGCGCCAGCCGCAAAAAACAGTATCACGTATATGCCATATGAAGGAAAATGGTTTGGTGTGGAATATCCCAAAGGCTGGACAGTGCGCGGCGGCTTAAAGAATGAGATGTCTGGCGCAGATGATAGCGTTTTTTTCACTGCTCCCGACAGCTTGGCAGAGTTTTACGTGTATTGCCCGCGCTACACGGGCAAGCCCGTGGATATTGAGATTGACCGCACAAAAGAAAATCAAACAGGACAAACGCTTGAAGAGGAACGAGGTGTGCGCATTCGCACCGTGCGGATTTGGGCAAAAGATAGCAGCTACGTCCGCGTCATTGAAGATACGGAAGCCTTTATGCAGCGTCGGCGTTTGGTCTTTGCCGTTCTTTTTCGCGGCAATGGCGGGCGATTAGGCGCACAGAAATACAACAATGCCTATATGTACTTCAAGCAATCTTTCCGTAAGTTTTCCGATTAGAAAATACCGCAACGAGCCAGAGAAATACCTGCTTTGCTGTAATATTTGCCGCAATATTTCTCCGCTTCCGTTGCTCGGTGTTTTTGGGGCGCAGGTGTACGGCACGGCATCTGCGCTTTTTTATTGGTTATATTCAGAAAAGCTCGTATTTTAGAACTGTTGATACATCAACTATTTGTTGATTTTTCATCTGTACCTAATTCTACAAAGCCACTATCATTGAGGTTGTTATGAGTTCTGTATTCTTTCACCCCGTTGTTATCTTGGCAGCACGACTTGTGTTGGGTTCGGTGTTTATCATTGCTGGTGTTGAAAAAATCGCCAACCCAGATGCTTTTGCTAAAGCCATTCACAACTACCAACTTTTGCCGTACAGTATGCTCAATATCATGGCTCTCACGCTGCCATGGCTAGAAGTGCTGGCGGGCGCATTGCTTATTTTTGGAGTGCGTTTGCGGGCAAGCTCCGCGCTGACGGCGTTGATGCTCATCGTCTTTATCGCGGCGATTGCCTCAGCAATGATGCGGGGTCTGTCCATTGACTGCGGTTGCTTTTCGCAGGGAAGCGCAGCAAGCGAACCCGTTGGCTGGAAGAAAATTGCTGAAGATGTCGCACTGCTTGTTTTATCGGTTCAGATTTTTGCTGCATCATGGGAAAATGAGATTTTACCGTTTTCCTTCGAGGCAATGCGAACACCAGCTATGGTGCAGGAAGCGCAGTAAAACAAGCGATACGGCGTATATCGCCGCGCTGCCCACGGCACTTTAAACCATCCATGCGATACTCTCTATCAAAGAAGTATTCTTACGCACTCATTGATGAGCAAGTGATGAATAATACCGTTTCGATTGTAAAATGAATACTTTCAATTCTCCGAAACAAGGCAGCATACTGCCTTGCTAAAATCAAAGTATTCAAAGTATAGTCAAAACGGTATAACTTACGAAGAACGAAAGTTCTTTCGCTCGCAAGCAACATAGCTCTCCATGAGTAACCAACGATAATTCTTTTTCAATTTCAATACTTTTTTCGTGGAGTATCCCATGACAAACCGCCTGACAACCCGCACAATCTCTCGCTTTCTCGTAGGCGCATCCCTCAGTGTTTGCTGCTTTGCTGCTGCACAGAATGCGTTTGCTCAAGAAGCATTCAGCCAAGAAGCCCGTAAAATCACGGTGCAACAACTTCCGCAACACGCAGCATACACACCGACATCAAGCAAAACACCTTCGGAGGCGGGATTGACCGCATCAACACAAAAAAAACGTGTCAGTTTGGAAACCGAAATTCAATATCTGAAAGAGCATCCAGAAGCTGCTTTTACGCTGCCCGCCGACACACAAGAGCGCATGAAACAAGGATTGCCCGTACAACATACCAAAGTGTCGGTAGCAGACTTAGAACAACAAGCAAAAGCACAAAAAGCAAGTAAATAAACGCGAAACTCAGAGCGAAAACAAGCATTTATGCAGCGTTCAGGGTTTCATTTTGTTGTCCACTAACTGGTCAGGTCATGATTTTTTTTGGACGCAGATGAAGATGATGGAATGGATGAAGATGATGAAGATGCAGAACATATCAACAACGGATGAAGTCTGCATTCACGCTCTTCTTTTTTTATTACTATCATCTTCATCAATCCAATCATCTTCATCTGCGTCCCCTCTTCATGGTTGAGACCTGACCAGTTACGTCCACTTTTTATCCGTTTTTTATGCCAACTCTCGCCCACGCGATTGCCCTTGCAGCAGAAGCACACAAGCACCAGAAAGACCGCGCCGGAGCCGCATACATACTGCATCCGCTCCGCCTCATGTTCAAAATGAACGATGAAAATGCGATGATGGCTGCTGTGCTGCATGATGTTGTCGAAGATACCGAATGGACGCTCGACGACTTGCGCGAAGAAGGCTTTTCCGATGAAGTTTTGTCGGCGGTGGACTGCCTTACTCAACGCAAAAACGAGCCGTACAACGCACTTATTCAACGTGCAAAGCAGAACCCAATAGCACTGCGGGTCAAAATTGCTGACCTTGAGGATAATATGGACATCAAACGCCTCAAAACCATGAACGCTTACGATGCCGACCGCTTGGAAAAATACCATGCTGCGTGGCGCGAACTGACGGCGTTTGCGCAAAAATCCGCTCCGTAGCACAGACCATTTTTAAGACCATTTTTATTCTAAAAAAGCCCTTCCGCCTTGACATGACAAGGCGTGAGGGCTTTTCCTTTTTTTGTATATTGCGCCTCGCCAACTATACTAGAAAAGGGTAAGACGCTCTTCCCGTCCTACGGCTGAGGAGTGCATGAACGCTGCCGTAGTACGGGTTTCACGGTATGCAATTCCTATCCTTACTTAGCATATCACTGTCTTTATCTTTCTCACCCACATCCATAACCTTGACCATGAGCCTTGCACCAAACCTGATGCACAAGCCCCTGTCGTGGAACGACATCAAAGACCGCGCCCTTGCTTTTGCCAACAAATGGCAGAACGAAAGCAGCGAGGACGCAGAAGCAAAGTCCTTTTGGGATGATTTTTTCAATGTTTTCGGTGTTTCTCGCAAGCGCGTGGGCGAGTTTGAAAAAGCCGTGAAAAAGCTCGACGGCAAGCAGGGCTTCATTGATTTGCTCTGGAAAGGCGTGATTATGGTCGAGCATAAATCGCGTGGCAAAGACCTCGACAAAGCCTTCGAGCAAGCACTGGACTACCTTCCGGGCTTGAAAGAATACGAAGTTCCCAAGTATATTCTTGTTTCTGATTTTGCCCGCTTGCGCCTCTACGACATGGAGACCGCATCACAACTGGAGTTTCATCTTGCCGAATTTCCCCAAAACGTCCATCATTTCGGATTTCTGGCGGGCTACCAAAAGCGCACCTTCACGAGCGAAGACCCCGTGAATATCGAAGCTGCCGCCCGCATGGGCAAGCTCCACGACCGCCTGCGCGAATGCGGCTTCGCCGGACACGACCTCGAAATGCTGCTTGTGCGATTGCTCTTCTGTATGTTCGCCGAGGACACCGCGATTTTTGAGAAAAATGCGTTTTTAGAGTTTATCGAAAACCGTACAAGCGAGGACGGAAGCGACTTAGGGCTGCATTTGTCCCAAATTTTTCAAGTGCTGAACACCGCCCCCGACAAACGCATGAAAACGCTCGATGAGCAGCTCCAAGCACTTCCCTACGTCAATGGAGGCTTGTTCGCCGACCCGCTTCAAATCGCGCAGTTCGACCGCACCATGCGCGAAACGCTCTTGGAATGCTGTGCGCTGGATTGGAGCCGCATTTCGCCCGCCATTTTCGGCTCGATGTTCCAAGCCGCCATGAACCCCGCCGAGCGGCGTGTGCTGGGAGCGCATTACACCTCCGAAACCAACATTTTGAAAGCACTCAAACCGCTTTTTTTGGACGACCTCCGCGCAGAATTTGACCGCATCAAAAAACAACGCCCAAAATTGGAAGAATTTCACCGCCGATTAGCAACCGTGCGGGTGTTCGACCCGGCTTGCGGCTGCGGAAACTTCCTCGTAACCGCCTACCGCGAGCTTCGCGCCCTCGAACTCGACGTGCTGGCGACGCTCGAAGCCCGCAAAGGCACAGCGCAGCTCGCCACCGACGTGGCAGCCATGACGTGGGTGAACGTCGGGCAGTTCTACGGCATCGAACTGGAGGAATTTCCCGTGCGCATTGCCGAAGTAGCGATGTGGCTTGCCGACCACCAAATGAACCTCCAAGCCTCGCAGCAATTCGGCAGCTATTTCACGCGCTTGCCGCTCACCGAATCCGCCCACATTCGGCATGGGAACGCGCTTCGCACGGATTGGCGCGAGGTGCTGCCGCCGAGCGAATGTTCCTACATCGTCGGGAATCCGCCGTTTGTGGGAACGCAGATGCAGAATGCCGCTCAGAAGGCTGATATTCGTTGGGTTTTCGGGAATGACAAAGTGGCGAATAGTTTGGACTTCGTAACGGCGTGGCATAAAAAAACGGCGGAATATATTGCCGGAACCCGCATCAAAGCTGCGTTTGTTTCGACCAACTCCATTTCGCAAGGCGAACAGGTGGGCGTTCTTTGGGGCGAACTTTTCAAACACCGCATGGCGATTGCTTTTGCGCACCGCACCTTCAAGTGGACAAACGAGGCTCCGGGCAAGGCTGCCGTTCACTGCATCATCGTTGGCTTTGCGGCAAAAGAAGTCGTAGAAGCCGCTCCACGACTGCTGTTTGAATATGAAACGCCCATAGCAGAGCCGCACGTGAGCAGTGTTCCAAACATCAGTCCCTATCTCATTTCGGCGGGCAATACGCTTGTGCAATCACGTTCTACACCGCTTTGTGATGTGCCGGAGATGTGCAAAGGCAATCAACCCACAGACGGCGGTAATTTGCTCTTTGCAACGCAAGCAGAGCGTGATGAATTTCTTGCAAAAGAGCCGAATGCAGCGAAATTTATTCGCCCGTTTATTGGTTCGGACGAATTTATCAACGGCTCTACGCGCTGGTGCTTATGGCTGAAAGACTCTTCACCACAGGAATTGCGCACTATGCCGCACGTGTTGGAGCGTATCGAAAAAGTAAAAGCAATACGCCTTGCCAGCACCAAAGAAGCTACGCGCAAAAAGGCAGCAACCGCAATGCTTTTTGATGAAATTCGGCAGCCGAAATCCAGCTTTGTTGCGGTTCCTGAAGTTTCCTCAGAACGCCGATTGTACATTCCTATTGGTTTTCTGCCTGAGTCTATCATTGTCAGCAACAAGATTCAGATTATTCCACAAGGCACATTGTACCATTTCGGCGTACTTACGTCAGAGATGCATATGGCTTGGGTGCGCGTTGTTACTGGGCGTTTGAAAAGCGATTACCAATATTCCAGTTCGATTGTTTACAACAACTTCCCGTGGGCGGAATCCGTAACCGATGCCCAGAAGCAAGCCGTAGAGCGGGCTGCACAGGCGGTGCTGGACGCACGGGCGCTCTTCCCGCAGTCTTCGCTTGCCGACCTCTACGACCCGCTTGCGATGCCGCCCGCACTCACAAAGGCGCATCAGACCTTGGATAGAGCGGTGGAACGGTGTTACCACGCAGGCAAGGCACTGGCGACAGAGCAGGAGCGGATAGCATTACTTTTTGGGTTGTATGAACGGTACACTGCGCCGCTCACGGCAGATGCAGAGCGGGCTGCGAGAAAAGCAGGTGGAAAAATGAAGAAGCGAAAGTAGAAAGTGTCTATCGAAAAGTGGAGAAGTTGAGATGTAGTCCACCTTTGAGGTGGACTACATCTGAAGCCACAAACCTTTTTCAGCCGAGCATTTACCATTTCACAACGCGCCCATGCACGCGCTCTGCACCCCGCACCAATTCAAGCATATACGCACCCGAAGCATATGCGTTCATATCAAGCACATATTCTTCGCCGTTTACCTGAATCCGGTCGGTGCGGAGAAGATTTCCACGAACATCCAGCACACGCAGCAAGCATTCATCGGAGCGTGAGCCAAGTATTGCCACAGGCAACTGAATACGAGCCATATCCTGCACAGGGTTCGGAAAGACCAGTAATGATGAGCTTTGTAAGGACATCGGCGTATTTTTTTCCTCGTGCGTCGTTGTTGTGCGCTCATGCGTTTCTGCATCGCTCGTTTTTTCTGTTGGCAATGCTCCAAATGCTAGGTTTGGCGCGGGAAAGAACACACTGGGCGCAACACGAAAACCAAATTTCTGCGTGTCGGGATTTTCCACCGTCAGCACCCACGGCTCTTCGGTCAGGCGCGGACGCGGGAAACTATTCGGGATTTCAATTTCCAATTCCGCTGGGCTGTTGCGCACAAGCCGCATTTCAACGTTTTGCAGCGACACCTTCGGAACACCAAAGAAATTACGCCCTGTCAGAATAAAATGCAGCACACCATTTTTTAGAAAGCTCTGAACACTCAGAATCGTTGGCGCGATGCGCGAAACAATGTTGATTGTGCTTTCGACAAATTGCCCGTCGTAGTTCGTCAGGCGCACCCGAATGCTCGACCCCAGCACGTTCATTCGCGCAGGAATTTCCACCCGCATCCGCACAGAATCAAGCACCTCTGCGTTCACTACTTCATTATTCACGAAAATTCTGCCAAAGCCGCGCCGAAAGAAGTTTTCACCCGTAAAAAACGTCGTAAATGCTTGCGAACTCGCAATGGTCGTGGAAATAGTCTGCGATAAAACACGTGGCGGCGCACCCGGCACCACCTCAAACACAGAACGCACCTGCATTCCAGCGATTGCGACGGTCAGGGTTTTGAGTCCAATCGTCCGCGAGGCAAGCGGAAGGCGCAGTGTGGCTTGCGTGGAGCGCACATCCAGAATGTTCGCGGGCAAGGGCACACTGAAACTCGCATTGGTATTGGTGAGCGGCGCGACGCTGTATGCGGCAAAGCGAGAGAGATTGCGCCCGCGCACAATCACGGTATAATCGTCGTCGCCGCTCGGAATGATTGGCGTTAGAAAGCCCGTAATTTCAGGCTTATCTGGCGGCGAGTAGCGTATTTCTCCGGGCGAGGTGCTGTTGCCGAGCAGCGCAGTTACCGTCAGCAAGCCGTTTCCGCCATTGCCGACAACGGCAGTAATTTGATTATCCGAATCAATGCGATAAAAAATTGAGGAAATTCCACCAAAGAACACGCCCGTAACGCCACTAAGATTATAGCCACGAATAATCACGCTGTCGCCAAGGGTTACGTCTTCGCGGGAAATTTGCGTAATGAACGGGCGCGGCGGACCAACAACAAGCGTAATATTCACCGTTATCGAACCCGCAATATTCCGCGCTTCGACGGTAAATCTTGTTGTGCCAAGCTCAAGCGGTGTTCCAGAAATAACTCCTACCGAGTTCATAAATAAGCCGCGTGGGAGATTGCCGACGGTGATGCTATATCGCGGGTCGGGAGTGCCATCTGCGATGAGCGTGAGCGAATACGGCAGCCCCACCGATGCACTAATGAGCGCGGATGAGCCAATGGTGAAGCGGAGCGGCGGCGTTGGGGTAAGCGTGGTTACTGTTGGTGCGAGAACCGAAATGCTAAATGCTACTGTATTGAGCATTCCACCTGCGTTAGCAGCCTGCACAACGATAGGACCAAATGTTCCTGCGCTTAGTGCCGTACCTGAAAGAAGCCCCGTTGCTGGGTTCAAGCTCAGTCCGGGCGGCAGAGTTCCCGACACAAGCCCATATGAGGGCGCGGGCGATCCATTGGCAGCAAAGGTGAAGGAATACGTTTGCCCCAAACCAATGGTAGAAGGCGGCGTTTGCTCAAGGAACATAGTCGGCGCAACCGGCGGTGGGTCATTGAAATTCAGAGCAAGATTGCTGGTATTCAAGCCCGCAATGTTCATCGGAATACCTGCTGTGAGCGCACCCGGGAGGAACTGCACACGGCAATTACTGATGGAATTTACTGAGCCGTGCAGAAAGGCATTGCCCGTAAAGCTGATGGTTACTTGTGTTGGGCTGTTTTTGGTAATGCGCATCGCCAAGCCCGCCGGCACGTTTATCGGCGTAAAATGTGTGCCTGATGTGAAATCCGAACCATTTGCCACACTGCCAATCCACGTATCGCCCGCGATAGTAATGGTGCGGGTTTGCGTGATAGAGCCGTTGTTTGCTGCTCCTTCGGAAAAATCTACGGCGGAGTAGGTTGCGCTGCCATCACCAAAATCAAGGGCGAGCGTTGTGATATTCAAATTCGCAATGTTTGACGGAGCGGCATTGCTGAGGGCGGCGGCGGTAAAAGCAAGTTCAATATTGCTGACGGAGTTTACTGCCGCATGAACAGTCGCATTGCCCGTAAAGCTGACCGTTACTTGTGTTGCAGAGTTTTTGGTTACTACCATTGCCAAGCCTGCCGGAACATTCAGCGCAGAAAAGTGTGTGGGGCTGGTAAAATTTGCTCCGTCGGCAACCAACGTTGTCCATGTTTCGCCGCCATTGAGCGTAATGGTCTGGGTTTGCGTCACCGAACCATCATTTGCCACTGCCTCAGCGAAATTGGTGGCAGAATAGGTTGCGGTGTAGGGATTGAGAAAATCAATCACGAGGTCATTTTTCACAACATTCAGCACCGAAGCGGCTGCACCGCCCGCAAACGCGCTGTTTTGAAAGGTGAGGGTGAAATTGCCCACGTCATTGGCGTTAGCGTGATTGGTTGCTGTTCCACCGAATGTTATGGCAAGTTGTGTAGGATTGACGCGGGTTGCAATGGCAGTCAGTCCAGAGGGAAGATTGCTGGCGGTTACTCTTCCGAGTGCAATAAAATTATCGCCGTTTGTTCCGGTGAAGGTATCGCTTGCAAGCGTGATAGTAAGCGGGCTGGCGTTGTTGATGCTGCCATTATTTACCAAGGCTTCGGTAAATCCTGTTCCACCATAGTTCAAACTGCGCTGATTGACCGTCAGCGTAAAGGCTTGGTCGTAGTCGCCACCTGCATTCGAGGCGCGAAGCGTGAAGAGATACACGCCCGTCGCAGTCGGTGTGCCTGTTAGTGCGCCAGAAGATGCAAGCGACAATCCAGGAGGTATCACTCCCGACACCACTCCATAGCTTGGTGCGGGCGAGCCGTTGGCAACAAAGGTGAAGGAATATGGCACACCCACAATGCCCGTCGGCGGCGTACCGCTTGAGGGCGCAGTGAATGCCGTCGGAATGGCGGAATTGCGCACCCGTGCGATGCGTGGGACTGCCGTGCCGTTATAGTCAGTGAATAAGCCGCCAATAAGCGCGAAATCGCCGTCGGGAAGAATAAAGAAGATGGTTTGATTTGCGCCCGTGCCGGGATTGAAGTTGGCATCAAGCGTACCGTCAGGATTGACGCGAGCAATGCGATTGCGATTATTGCCAACGGCGTAGTAGTTCGTAAATGTACCGCCAATCAAGTACGTGCCATTTGCCATGAGCGAAATAGATTGTATTTCCGTGCCGTTCACGCCGTTTGCGGGATTAAATGCGGCATCAAGTGTGCCGTTGCTGTTGAGGCGAGCTATTTGATTGCGTGTGGTGGTTGTGCCGCCAGCGTTGTAGGTGGTAAAATTCCCACCCACAAGAAGTTTTGTACCATCAAACTCAAGCGGCCACGCCGACGAGCCACCAGAAAAGAAACACGCATCGTTTGGGCTGCCGGGCGTGGGGTCGAAGGCTGCATCCATTGTTCCGTCCGTATTCAAGCGCATGAGATAGCGGCGGTCGTAGTAAAAGGGTGCAACGCCCGGCTGAAAGCCCGTGAAAAAGCCAGAAACATAGATTTTACCTGTGCTTGCCTCAATTTTGATGCTTCGCACACCCGGATATACGCCCGCCGCATCGCAGCATACACCGTCGCCGGGTGCGGCATCAAATGGACCATCGCCGGGGGAAAACGTGAGGTCGAGTGTGCCGTCGGTATTGGTGCGGGCAATACTCACGCGAGGAATACCGTTGTAGAGTTCAAACGTGCCGCCAATCAGCACTTTGTCGTCGCTTTGCACCGCCATCGCGAATACCTCGCCAACGCCCGCCGGACCTGGTGCAATCGTGGTTAAGCCTGTGCCAGCATTTCCCAAAAACCCTGCCACAAGACTACCATTTGCGGGGTTAATAAGTGCGAAGCCACCCGCCGCTACGCCGTTGTAGCTGGTGAAATTCCCGCCAATGTAAATATTCCCATCGCTGCGCCGCCCCATACACGCAATACGCTCGCCCGCAGGAACGCCCATAGGTGCGAAACTGCCCACGAGCGCACCAGTAGAGGTGATGCGAGTAATACCACCCCGCGCTGCGCCGCCATAGCTCGAAAAATCACCCGCGACCAAGTAGTCGCCGCCGGGGAGCTTCAGCATCCAGCGCACCGAGCCATTATCCGCGCCAATGCTGGTGGTAAAGGTGGGGTCGAGTGTCCCAGCTTGCGCCCACAGGCGCGTGGGAGCGAGGCTCGTAAGAACTATTACCAGAGCAAGTATTCTGGTAAGAAGATTCTGTTGTGTGGCATTCTGTACAACGGTATTCATAAATATCATCCCTAAGAAAAAATCATTGGCACATTCGGTTGATAAATCGTATGGACGAATAAGCATTTGATGTGCTTTTTACGCAATTCCCATTGCTTTTTTGAAGTACTCCATCGTCTTGACCAAGCCTTCGCTCCTGTGGACACGAGGCTCCCAGCCCAAAATACGCTTTGCTTTTTCGATATTTGGTTGGCGGATTTTCGGGTCGTCCTCTGGCAAGGGCTTGAACACGATTTCGCTCTTCGAGCCAGTTATTTCCTTGATTTCCTGTGCGAGTTGGAGCATCGTGATTTCATCAGGATTGCCGATGTTCACAGGCTCGGTTTCGTTGGAAAGTAATAGGCGGTAAATTCCCTCGACCAAATCATCCACATAGCACACCGAGCGTGTCTGCGAGCCATCTCCAAAGACCGTCATGGGTTCGCCGCGCAGAGCTTGCGAGAGAAAAGCGGGAATCGCCCGACCGTCTTCGATGCGCATTCGTGGTCCGTAGGTATTGAAAATACGGAGGATGCGTGTTTCTACGCCGTGAAAGCGGTGATACGCCATCGTCATTGCTTCGGAAAAACGCTTTGCTTCGTCGTACACGCCGCGCACACCAATTGGATTCACATTGCCCCAATACGATTCTTCCTGCGGGTGGACGAGCGGGTCGCCATAGACTTCGCTCGTGCTGGCAATGAGGAACCGCGCCTGTTTCGCCTTTGCCAAGCCCAATGCCTTATGCGTTCCGAGCGAGCCGACCTTGAGCGTTTGAATCGGAACTTTCATGTAGTCAATCGGCGAGGCGGGCGAAGCGAAATGCAAGATGTGGTCGAGTTCGCCAGCGAGATAGATGTATTCGGTAACATCGTGCTTAATGAACTGAAATTTGGGATGACCAATCAAGTGCGCGATGTTATCGGGGTTTCCAGTAATAAAATTATCCATGCACACAACGTCGAAGCCTTCGCGTAAAAATCGCTCGCAAAGGTGCGACCCCAGAAAACCTGCGCCACCCGTGATGAGAACTCGTGCCATGAGGAAAAGAAAAAAGTGGAAGAAAATAAAGGAAGAACATAAAAAAAGTGTGACTGGTCAGGTCATGATTTTTTTGGAACGCAGATGAAGATGATTGAATGGATGAAGATGATGAAAATGCAGAACATATCAACAACGGATGAAGTCTGCATTCACGCTCTTATTTTTTTATCACTATCATCTTCATCCATTCAATTATCTTCATCTGCGTTCCCTCTTCATTGTTGAGACCTGACCAGTTACAAAAAAGTACCAAAAGAATTGCACCAAAAACGGCAAAAGAAGGACGTTTTTATCTAGCAGCTCATAATGCAAATTTACGCAAAGTTCAGAAACTGTACGATAGAAATTACAATACGGAAATGTGCGCACGAAGTATTGCCCAAGGCTGTGGAAAGTGCTATATTCGCGGCGGCTGCGGTGAAAATCAAAAAATATTATACCGTTAGGACTTTCGCAAAATGTGCTTTTGAAGCTCACAGACAGGAATGTCTGTGCCACCAAAGCCAATATCTATCAGTGTTTGTAGTGGCACAGGCATTCTTGCCTGTGAGGCTTGCGAACGTCCTAACACTGATTTGATACACTGAATTTGATACACTGAATTTGATATACTGAATTTGATACACTTTTATGAACATTCCTTCTTCTACGAAACCCCGCGTGGTGATTGTTGGCGGTGGTTTTGGCGGCATTGAGCTTGCCCGCGCCCTGAACGGCGAAGCAGTGCAAGTAGTTCTCTTCGACCGCAATAATTTTCACACCTTCCAGCCCTTGCTCTACCAAGTCTCAACGGCAGGTTTAGAGCCAGATTCTATTGCTTTTCCCTTGCGCAAAGTGTTCAAGCGCAGCAAAAATGTCTTTTTTCGATGGGGCGAGGTGCTGCGCGTTGTACCAGAAAAAAATATGCTCGAAACAAGCATTGGTGAGCTTTCCTACGATTATCTGGTGTTGGCAACGGGCAGCACAACAAATTTTTTCGGAATGAAAAGCGTTGCCGAAAATGCAATGCCGATGAAAACAGTCGCCGAGGCATTGAACCTCCGAAGCACGATTTTACAAGCCTTTGAAGCCGCAACGCTTACAGCCGAGCAGAAACAACGCCAAGAATTGATGACCTTCGTGGTCGTTGGCGGCGGACCAACGGGCGTAGAAACGGCGGGCGCACTGGCAGAATTGAAAAAACACGTATTGCCGCACGACTTCCCAGAGCTGGATTTACGCCTTATGCGCGTCTTTTTGCTCGAAGCCACGCCGCGCTTGCTCAACGGAATGTCCGATGGTTCTGGCGCAAGTGCAGTGGAAGCACTGCAAAGAATGGGCGTGAACGTGCTTCTGGGCGCGGCAGTGAAGGATTACGACGGCGCAACGATTCATTTGCAGGACGGCTCGGCGATTGCCGCACGAACGCTTATTTGGGCGGCAGGCGTTGTGGGGCAAGGCGTGGAGGGCGTTGCAAAAGAAAGTATTGTGCGCGGCAATCGTATGAAAGTGGACGAGTACAATCGCGTGGAGGGCTACGGCAATATCTATGCCATTGGCGATGTTGCGGCTATGCCTGGCACGGACGAACGCTATCCGAATGGTCATCCGATGGTCGCGCCTGTGGCAATGCAGCAAGGACAGCTTTTAGCAGCGAATATTTTGCGCATGACCAAGCATCAAGCCCCGGAAGCCTTTCGCTATTTCGACAAAGGCTCAATGGCAACCATCGGACGCAATCGCGCTGTGGTAGATGTTGCTGCGCTCCGCTTCACTGGCTGGATTGCATGGGTGATGTGGCTCGGGCTACACTTGCTCATGCTCGTTGGATTCCGCAATAAACTAGTGGTAATGATAAATTGGATTTGGAATTATCTCAGCTACGACCGAGGTACGCGCTTGATTGTACGCCCATTTCGGCGGGACGAGAAGCAAACATAACTCGGTTTGTTGTGCAATCAGTTTGTTGTGCAATATGCTTACACTATTCTTCCACAGACGAGACAAGAATGTATGAAAATTGTCCTCCATTTCGTGGCGCAAGTTATTTCGGCAATTCTCAGCCCCGTAGTGCTGCCCGTTCTGACGTATTGTGTTTTTTTGTTTCTGGACACCACGCTTGCGACGGAGCGCAAATGGCTCTTCGGTGGTATTACGTGTTTGTGTAGTTCCTTGATTGTGTCGGGCTATGTGGTGTATTTAGCGGCAACCAAGCAAGTGGGTTCGGTGGAATTAGATTTGCGCGAAGAGCGCACAAAACCTTTTCTTGTGGGCATCGTAAGCTACTTCGTGGGTTTTGTGGCGTTGTACGCGCTACAAGCACCGCCAATAGTCGTCTGGCTGATGTTTTCCTCGCTGACAACAACGCTCGTGATGCAGCTTATCACGCGCTGGTGGAAAGTGAGTATTCACGCCACGGGCATCTCTGGAACGCTGGCAGCATGGGCATTTCACTTCGGAGCGGCGGTATATCCGTGGTTTGTGCTGGTGCCAATCGTTGGCGCGGCACGCGTGATATTGAGCAAACACACCATTGCGCAAGTCATTGTTGGTTCGCTCTTGGGTGCGCTTTTTACGGCAGTGCAGTTGTGGTATTTTGTGCGCTAGGCAAAATCGGCAGTGAACATTCGCAGCTTCAAGCGTCAAAGTCGAGACTTTTTATCGAACAAAAAAATGCTACGGAAAAGATTTGATTTAGTCGTGAGCTTTGTGTAATTTTCAGTCTCGTAAATTCTTTCTGTAGGTCTATCGGACGCAGAATGCCGAACCTCATACCGTAGAAAATTCAATTAATACTTCATTTTACTGTTTTTTTGTTATCAGGAGTAACGTAATGTCGCAGCAAAAAGTGCTTACCTTTCGCCCCGGTGAAGTCATCATTCGTGAAGGCGAGCGCGGCAAAGGGTATTACATCCTTGAGTCGGGTACTATCAGCCTCAGCAAACAAGGGGTGAAGATTTCAGAACTTGCTGGCATAGGCACCATCTTCGGTGAAATGTCGGATATTCTGGATGAACCGCGCACTTGCACCGCAACGGCAGAAACACCTGCACAAGTTTCGTATTATCCATTCAGTTTGGACGATATTATTCGTGTGCATCCCGAAATTGCAAAACAGCTCGTCATTGCGCTTGCTGAACGCATTTCGACCACAACCGATGCGCTCACGCAGGGCAAACTTGCCTTTTTAGAATTAACGAGAAAATAAGCAACGGTAAGGGGTGTAGAATATCAAGATATTAAGCATCCACTTTTAACGACAACATTTCTTCTTTGCATACCCCATTTTTGGAGTTCAGCTATGAGTAAAGCATTGCAGTTCAAGCCAGGCGATATTATCATGCGCGAAGGCGACCGTGGTGGCGACGGATTTTACATCCTTGAAAATGGTAGCTTTGAAGTTATCAAGCAGGGCGTAAAAATCCGCGAAGTAATTATTGCCGGAACAATTTTCGGCGAAATGTCCGATATTTTAGGGCAACCGCGCTCATGTACGATTGTCGCAAAAACGCCGTGCGCCGTTACGCATATTACACAAGGTTTGGATGAAGTTATCCGCACTTATCCTGATACAGCAAAAGAACTTATCACTTCTCTGGCGCGTCGTCTTTCCAGCACGACGAACCAATTTACCCAAACACAATTCCTTATTTGGAAGCACAGCCAAGAAGTATAAGTAAAACTGGTGTATCACGACGATAAAATTAATAACTGCCCGATAAAACATTGTGTTCTATCGGGCAGTGTTGTATCTTGTCGGTTGTTTTTATCAATAATTCACTCTTTCTTGTTTCGTTATTGTGTGATGTTTTTATGGTGAATCGTCGTGCATTCCTTCAGTCCAGCACCGCCACTGTCGTGGGCGGTCTTGGTGCAATTACTCTTCCTTCGCTTTTTCCTGAAGCGGAATTACGCGCTGCCGAGAACGCGCTTGCGGGCAGCAGCCAAATGAAACTGAGCTTTAAGCCCTTTACGCTTGAATTAAAACACGCATTCGGCGTTTCGGTGAATACCCGCACCACAACACCGATTGTGCATACTACTATTGAATACGGCAAACACAAGGGCTATGGCGAAGCCTCTATGCCGCCGTATTTGGGAGAATCGCAGGAAACAGTGATGAAATTTCTTGCAAAAGTGGATGTATCCAAGTACGATAATCCCTTTCAATTAGAAACAATTTTAGCCGAAGTAGATGCCATCGAAGCCGGAAATACTGCCGCGAAAGCCTCTGTAGATATTGCGTTGCATGACCTTGTCGGCAAGCTCATTGGACAACCTCTATATAATATGTGGGGCTTTGATAAAAGCAAAACAACTTATACTTCGTTCACTATCGGCATTGACACGCCCGATGTGGTGCGGCAAAAAGTAAAAGAAGTGGTCAATGATTTTGGTGTGCTGAAAATCAAGCTGGGGCGCGACAACGACAAAGAAATGATAGAAACGGTGCGCTCTCTGACCGATAAACCGCTCACAGCCGATGCAAATCAAGGCTGGAAAGATAAGCAATACGCCCTTGATATGGCACACTACATGAAAGAAAAAGGATTTTTGTACATCGAACAGCCCATGCACAAGGATATGGTGGACGAACACGCATGGCTCACCGAGCGCAGTCCGCTCCCGATTTTGGGCGATGAGTCCATGAAACGCCTGTCCGACCTTGTTAAGTACAAAGGTGTCTATAGCGGCATTGTCTTGAAACTTATGAAAACAACAGGCTTGCGCGAGGCGCATAAAATGATAGCCGTCGCACGGGCATTTGGTATGAAAGTAATGATTGGCTGCATGACAGAAACCTCCTGCGCTATCACCGCCGCAGCTCATCTTACGCCCATGGTGGATTGGGCAGACCTCGACGGCGCAATGCTGAGTAAAAACGATAATTTCAAAGGAATGACGGTCAATAAAGGCAAAATTATTCTGCCCGACCGACCAGGAATTGGCGTTGTTCCCGTCTGAAACGCTTCCAAATTCGCTTACGATTGCAAATATCAAAGCTGGTACGTCCATTCCACGCAATCCGATTTTGCAGCAAAATGCACAATATTTTTGCCCTACAAGGGCTGGGGAACAGGCATCATGCGAGCATTGGAGTTGTATCCAGCAATAGATTTCATCAATGATATTGAGCAGCGAACATTTACAGCAATACGATTTCCTTATCTTTTCTCTCGAACCGTTTATGGCGAAGTCACCAAGCAGCAGCGTCTATTAGCTCAAGATAACGCTCAACGATAGCAAACCCACCATTTGGCGGCGTATTGAAATTGGCAGCGATACGAAATTGGATAAGTGTGCGCTTATCATTCTCAAAGCAATGGGCTGGGAGAATGCGTATTTGCATCAGTTTACTTGTGGGGCATACGCTCTACTCTATGCCCGATCCTTACGACCTGGCGGATTCGCTCGACGAGCGCAAATACACGCTTGCACAAATTTTACCGAAAGAGAAAGCGAAGTGTTTGTTTGAATATGATTTCGGCGACGGTTGGAATCACGAACTATTGGTAGAAAAAGTATTGGAGGCAGACCCGAAAGCCAAGTATCCACGCTGTACGGCAGGCAAAATGGCGTGTCCGCCAGAAGATTGCGGCGGCGTGTGGGGCTACATGAATATGGTGGAAATTCTGAAAGACCCCGAACACGACGAGCATGAAACCTTCGTGGAATGGCTTGGCTTGGAGAGCGGTGAGGATGTTGACCCGAAGGAATTTAGTGTGGACGACGTAAATACGAGAGTGCAAGGAAAGAAAAGATGATAGCAACACCGCATAAAAACACGCTTATTGGGATGATACGCGAAAAGAAGGATATGCTCATCGCTCAAAAACAGGGCTGGTATCGTATTCCCGTGAAGAGCGCACCTAAAATTGTACGCTCGAACAGCATGACCACGCTTGCTTTTTACCAAACAAAAGCCTTTGGTGAGGACAAATACACGGTTCGATATTGGGGCGAGGTGCAGAATATTCAAGAAAAGAAACGCATTGAGATTTTACCAGAAGAGCCTGCCCATCCGAAAGCAAAAGAGGTATATCACGTTATTCAGCTTACGGCTGTACAGGAATTGCAGCAACCAATCGTCAGCCCGATTCCGCGTCGCAATCCCTTTATCGAAACCACACGAGAGCGGCTCTTTGCTGCGCGTGAATTCAACGAACTTTTTTGCGGTTCGCCCATTGAGGAACGGCTCTGGAAGGCTCTCTATGACGAGGGTATTCCAGCGTATCGGGAGTTCATGGTTTCTCGCACCGTTGCAAAAAAGAAAAGTATGTACTATCTGGATTTCGCATTGTTTTGTAAAGATTCCAACATCGCCCTCGAATGCGATGGCGACACGTATCACAACACCACCGAAGCAATCGAATACGACAAAGACCGCGATGTAAAAGTCCAAAATATGCGCTTTGTGGTGTATCGTTTTACCCGAGACAAAATTATGAATCACCTTGACGAAACGGTGCAGCACATCAAACAAGCCATTAAAACCTACGGCGGCGTTGTGGACGCGCTCGACCCGTCAAAGCGTCTGTATATGCCGCAAGCGAAGGATGTGCCAGGTCAGGAAATGATGTTTGGGTAAAAATTATTTGTATTAAATTTTCGATAAAACATGGAAGCTACGCAAAATACTATCGTTAAATTCATGCAACAGCAGGACACGCATTTTGTGATTCCTGTGTATCAACGCCCCTATACGTGGCATCGTGAGCAATGTCGCCAGATTTTGGCGGATATTCGCACTGTTGCAGAGAATGAGACATTAGGTAGCCATTTTCTGGGAAGTATCGTGTATTTGCGAACAAATATCACCTCTACGCCTCATGTTCTCACGGTAATTGACGGTCAGCAACGTCTCACGTCCCTAATGTTGCTGTGCCTCGCCTTGTACAATCGCGCACGAGAAGCAGGAAATATGCGCTTTGCAGAAGAATTTCAGGAAAAATTTCTCATCAATAAATACCTTGAAAACGAGGAGAAAATCAAGCTCCGTTCGGTTGCCGGAGATGATGCAGCCTTTCGGTATCTCTTGGAAGGGAATAATCATCAGGCGTATCCAATTCAAACTTCGCATATCATCCAAAACTACGGTTACTTTTACGACCACATACCGCTTTCCGACATTGAAAGTATCCGTGCAGGATTGCAAAAACTGGTATTTGTTGAAATTGCGTTGGAGAGCAATAAAGACGATGCACAGCGTATCTTCCAAAGTTTGAATTCCACAGGCTTGGATTTAAGCGCAGCAGACCTTATTCGCAATTATGTTCTCATGGACAGACCGCCGAAACTTCAAGAACAGCTGTATGCAAAATACTGGGCGGTGATTGAGCAAAATACCCGCGAAGCGGAAAAAGGTGAATCAAAGTTATCGGAATTTGTGCGTGATTATTTGACGATGCACACGCGCACCATTCCCACCAAAGACCGCGTATTCGAGACCTTTAAGCAACACTACACCTTTGAAAACGAAACAATACTCCGCGAGCGTTTGGAAGATATGAAGGCATTTTCGGGATACTATCATTCATTTTTAATGCCAGAAAGCGAGACCGATGCCGCAATAGCCGAGCATTTACACGGCATTCACAGTATGCAGATTACGGTTGCCTATCCGTTTTTGCTGGAAGTTATGCACGATTACGCACAACGTCGTATTTCCAAAGATATTCTGCTCCGCGTGTTGGAGACAGTTGAATCCTACGTGTGGCGGCGATTTATCTGCGATTTGCCCACCAATGCTCTCAATAAAGTTTTTAGTACGCTGTACAAAGACATTTCCGCCGATGACGTAAGCGACTATGCGCCCTCGCTGGAACGCGCATTGGTGCGTCGCAAAGGAAAACACCGTTTTCCGACCGATGTCGAAGTTGCCCACGAACTTGAAACAAAAGATATGTATAAAATCAAACCTGGCAATCGTTTGTATTTTCTTGAACGCTTAGAAAATGCGGGAGAGCGCGTCAAAACGCAGGTTGTCGGCAATGAGCATATTTCGGTTGAACACGTTTTTCCACAAAAACCGACCCGCGAATGGGAACGCAGCTTGGGCGCGGAACTGGACGAAATGAAATCTCGCGCGAATACTGCAGCAAATCTTACGTTGTCGGCGTTTAATCCGTCGTTGAGTAATCGCCTTTTCCTTGAAAAGCGTGATTTGAAACCAGGTGGGTATGCTGATAGCAATTTGCGGATTGATAAATTTCTTGCAACAGTGGATGCGTGGAATTGCGACGCGCTCCGCCGTCGCCATATGTGGATTGTAGAGCGTTTCACAACTATTTGGCAGTATCCGCACAAAGCCGCAGAAACCGTACAAATAACACAGCAACAAGCACAGTTGGAAATGAGCGTCGATATTCGTGATATTATGCCGAATGAAGCAACAAACAAAGATATTTTGCGCTTTGAATTTATGAACACTGTTCTTGAGCGGTGTTCGTGGCGTGATGTGTTGAAAGCAGTAGCATCGGCAATTATTGAGCGCGACCCGCAGCCCCTCTTGGAGCTTGATGCAGAAAATAAGTTGGTGGTAAAAACGATAGATAAGGGCTTTACAAAATCAATAGCTATCGGGGGCTATTTTATCGAAAGCAGTTTGTCGGCGCAAGCCATTACGCAGCGTGTTCAGGTGATGCTGGAGCGAAGCGGCTTGGAAGAAGAATGTTTGATAACGCTTCAAGAACGAGGAATGACACCATGACCACACTCGCCCAAAAAATCGCACAACTTCCGCCAAACCTCGTGCAGGAGGTAGATGACTTTGTAGATTTTCTCGTTGCAAAGCATTTACCAAACGACAGCAGTGATGCAGAAGCAATGCAACGT
The DNA here is from genome assembly GCA_004292595.1 of Candidatus Kapaibacterium sp. Taxonomy (GTDB): domain Bacteria; phylum Bacteroidota; class Ignavibacteria; order Kapaibacteriales; family UBA4661; genus PH2015. The sequence continues at coordinate 22,873 of RDXM01000131.1, forward strand.
CGTAAAAACGACATTGAGCAAAACCAAAATATTGTTCATTTTTCGGCTGAGGAATGGGAGGTGTATTGTGCGGAACATCGCGTTTCACGCTGATGCCTTCAAGGAACTGCGGGCATGGGCAGAACTCAATAAAAAATTGCATCTGAAAATTTTGGATTTACTGGACGACACCGCTCGCTCACCATTCACGGGGCTTGGCAAGCCCGAACCGCTCAAAGGCGAATGGTAAGGCTACTGGTCACGTCGCATTGATGACGAACATCGTTTAATCTACCGCGTTACCGAGACAGAGATAGTTGTGATGCGCTGTCGAGGGCATTATTTGTGAGACACATTCAAGTATATTTTTTCTGAAAGCAATTACACTTCACCTTTGATTATCAAAAACACCATGACCAACCAACTTCACCACCCGCTCCAAACCTTGCTCCCAGAACGCATCCTCATTCTCGATGGCGCAATGGGAACGATGATTCAACGCCACAAACTTGAAGAAAAAGACTTCCGCAGTGAGCGTTTTGCCGACCACAAGCACGACCTCAAAGGCAATAACGACCTGCTCTGCCTCACGCAGCCCGACATCATCAAAGGTATTCACAAACAATACCTCGAAGCAGGCGCGGATATTATCGAAACCAACACCTTCAATTCTACGTCGCTCTCGCAGGAAGATTACCAAACGCAGCATCTCGCCTACGAACTTAACGTCGCGGCGGCGCGTTTGGCTAAAGAAGCCACAGACGAATACACGGCGAAAGACCCCGCAAAACCTCGTTTCGTGGCTGGTGCAATCGGACCACTCAGCAAAACGCTTTCGCTCTCGCCCGATGTAAACGACCCTGGCTTCCGCGCCACAACGTGGGATGCCGTCGTGGAGGCATACACCGAGCAGATACGCGGGCTGGTGGACGGCGGCGCAGACGTGCTGCTCGTCGAAACTATTTTCGATACACTGAACTGCAAAGCGGCTATTTACGCCATTGCGGAATACTTCGCAGCAGGCGGAAAGCAGCTTCCCGTCATGATTTCTGGCACGATTACCGATTTGAGCGGGCGCACACTTTCGGGGCAAACTACCGAAGCCTTTTGGAATTCCGTACATCACGCACCAAACCTCATTTCCGTTGGACTCAACTGTGCGCTTGGTCCCGACCTCATGCGCCCGTACATCGAGGAAATGAGCCGTGTTTCGACCGTTTTTGTGAGTTCGTACTCAAATGCTGGTTTGCCAAATGCGATGGGCGGGTACGACGAAACGCCAGAAACAATGGGTAAATTTGCTGAAGACTTTGCTGCGTCTGGCTTTGTGAACGTTTTGGGCGGTTGCTGCGGAACAACGCCCGACCACATCCGCGCTATTGCTGAAGCGGTGAAAAATATTCCTGCACGGAAACCATCCACGCGCCCAAAACTGATGCGCCTTTCAGGGCTTGAGCCGTTTGAAATGAATGCGCAAACAAACTTCGTGAACGTCGGCGAGCGCACCAACGTTACTGGTTCGGCGGCATTTGCGAAACTTATCAAAGAAGAGAATTACGAAAAAGCACTCGAAGTGGCGAAAGGGCAGGTAGAGAACGGTGCGCAGGTGATTGACGTGAACATGGACGAAGGGATGTTGGATTCCGAAGCCGTGATGGTGAAATTCCTCAATCTCATTGCTTCTGAACCTGACATCGCCAAAGTGCCGATAATGATTGATTCCTCGAAGTGGAGCGTGATTGAAGCGGGTTTGAAATGTGTGCAGGGCAAAAGTATTGTGAATTCGATTTCGCTGAAAGAAGGCGAGGAAAAATTCAAAGAATATGCCCGCAAAGTGCTTCAATATGGCGCGGCAACGATTGTGATGGCATTCGATGAAAAGGGACAAGCAGACAATTTCGAGCGACGCATCGAAATTTGTGAACGCGCTTACCGCATTTTGACGCAAGAAGTCGGCTTCCCTGCTGAGGATATTATTTTTGACCCGAATATTTTGACCGTTGCAACAGGCATCGAAGAACACAACAACTACGCGGTGGATTTCATTCGCGCAACGCATTGGATAAAAACTAACCTGCCCGGAGCGAAGGTTTCAGGCGGCGTGTCGAACATTTCGTTTTCGTTTCGCGGCAACGAACCCGTGCGCCGTGCGATGCACACTGCCTTTCTCTATCACGCCATCAAAGCGGGAATGGACATGGGCATCGTGAACGCGGGACAGATAGACGTGTACGACGAAATTCCGAAAGACCTTTTGGAGCTTTGCGAAGATGTGCTTTTGAACCGCCGCGAGGACGGAACTGAGCGACTTGTCGAGTACGCAGAGCGCATCAAAGCTGAAGGCGGCGGCAAGGCTGTCGAAAAAGAAGATGCCGCATGGCGCAGCACAAGCGTCCAAGAACGGCTTAAACACGCGCTTATCAAGGGCATTACGGAGTTTATTGACGACGACACTGAAGAGGCGCGGAAGCAGTTTGCAAAGCCGTTGGAAGTCATCGAAGGACCACTTATGGACGGCATGAACGTTGTAGGCGACCTTTTTGGCGAAGGGAAAATGTTCTTGCCGCAGGTGGTGAAATCTGCCCGCGTGATGAAAAAAGCCGTTGCGTATTTGATGCCGTTTATGGAAGAAGAGAAGCGTTTAAGCGGCTCTGAGGCAAAAAATAACGGGAAAATCCTCATGGCAACGGTCAAAGGCGACGTTCACGATATTGGCAAAAACATCGTCGGCGTGGTGCTTGGGTGCAACAATTACGAGGTGATTGACTTGGGCGTGATGGTTGCGGCGGACAAAATTTTGGACGCGGCAGTGAAAGAAAACGTCGATATTATCGGGCTTTCAGGCTTGATTACGCCGAGTTTGGACGAAATGGTTCACGTCGCAAAAGAAATGCAACGTCGCGGCATGAAGCAGCCGCTTCTTATCGGCGGCGCAACAACGTCGCGGACGCATACGGCGGTGAAAATTGCGCAGAATTATGCGGGAACTGTTGTTCACGTTCTGGACGCAAGCCGCGCTGTACCTGTTGCCGGAAGCCTCATCAATCCTGAAACCAAAGATAAATTCAATGCTGATGTGAAGGCGGAATATGAGAAAATCCGCACGGATTATGCGTCGCGGCAGTCGGAGAAAAATTTGTTGCCGATAGCGGCGGCAAGGCGGAATAAGTTGAATCTTTGGAATGGTTCGATGAAGAAGATGGAGGCGGTGTAATGGCTTATCAATCGGTTGATACCTTACAAAAAGCATTGACGGAAAATGTCTTTCACTATGCTAAAGATGGCAAAAAAGCTGCTGGACGCGCTCTTGGCACGATGGTTGAAATCATCACCTTTTACTTGCTCAAGGCGTGGCAATTTGAGGAATATATTTCGATTGAACGGAGTTTGGTGGAATATGGAAACTCCGATATTACTCATAATGTTGAGTATTCGCTGCACCCACATCTCCAATCCATGCGGGTTAGCATTGAAAATACTGGTAAAACCATCACCGCAAAGCGTATTCTACGGCAGTTGGAGCGCGAAGGTTTATTGCCAGTTGGCTTTAGAGAAAAATCAACAACATTGCTCACAGCCGATGGGATTATGCGCAATGGCTGTGTTATTGCTGTTGGTGATTCTTCCCTGTTCTTGGCGCGTATTGAGCAGATAACAGGCGAATACGTGCATATCCTTGTGTATGAGCAACATAAAAAGCCGTTCGCCATGTTTGAGTGTAAGCGAGTTGGTGTGGAGGAAGGGCAAACGAAAGGACCACAAACGATAGAAAAAGCAAAACAGGGTGCTTACGTTGCGCGTTCTGCCTCATCGCTCCAAAAGATTCGCACCGAAACAGGCGAGCTACACGGCATCTTGTACAACAGTGATAATTCGTTCATTATCAAGCCATATCATCAACTTTTAGAGGAAGTTATCGCTACGGACAAAGCGGAATTGCTTCGGCGATTTATCGTAACAGTTGGTATTGTCAGTAATCACGGAAATTGGTTTACCGCGGAGAACCAAAATAAAGAATTAAAGGTATTGGCGCAGTCTTACGATTGGCTACTTTTCCTTACGGATGCTGGTTTGGCGCAGTTTATTGAACAATTATTGTTAAAGCCAACTAAGCAATATCAGGTTATTCAGGAAGCATTTTCGCAAAGTTACACGGCAGAAAAAAAGAAAAATCAGTTTACCAAAGTTCAAATGAGTGCCGATGCAGACAAGGCTTTACAGGCATATTTTGCGGCAAACCTTCACGATATTGAGCAATGGTTTAACGTCATTTCACCGCGAGAAAAGACACTTTCTATACTGAAATCAGAGCTACAAACACTGACACAAAAACGTTGGCAGGAGGTGTTAGCATGAGCGCAGGACGCACCATCAACACTGGAAGCCAACACTGGGGAACACCGCACAAATACGTCAAAGCCGTCCGCGAAATGTTTCAAGGAATGATTGACCTCGACCCGTGTTCCAATCAGTATTCTATCGTTAATGCGAAGGTGGAGTTTGCTTTGCCCCAGCATGACGGCTTGAAAGAAGAATGGAATTATCGACGTATTTACGTTAATCCGCCCTACGGCATTGATAAACAGCGCGGCACAACGATAAAAAACTGGCTGGCAAAGTGCGCTCACGCTCATTCTACCTACGGTTCGGAGGTGCTGGCACTTGTTCCTATTGCTGCCAATACAAGCCACTGGAAACAGTACGTTTTCACCAAAGCGCGTGGCATCTGCTTCCTCTACGACACACGTCTCCGTTTTCTTGAAAATGGCTTAGACACTGGCAAAGGCGCACCAATGGCGTGTGCGATGGTGTACTGGGGGCAAGATTTTGAGCGGTTTGATGAGATATTTACCACCTTTGGCGCGGTGGTAGATATTGGTAATTTGCAGGGTAAAAACATTGGTAAAGAACGTGAAGTATTCAAAATGGAGTTTGAAGAAATATGACCGCTACCCTCACCGCCGTCTATGAACGGCACGACAACTGGTTTATCGGCTACGTCGAAGAACTCCCCAAGCGTAAACGTTCAAGAAGCGACGCTGGAAGAAGCCCGCGAGAGCTTGCGCGAACCCGTGCAGTTGATTATTGAAAGCAACCGTTTTTTAGCATCTCAACAACTATGAAAAACCTCCCTCTCCCACGTCTCGACGAGCCATCCGACCTTCGAGACTGCCTCATGCCCTATTGCCGCTTAAATCTTGGCGAAGTATGGACGGACGGCGTTCATCGCGTCGGGTGCTTGGATGCGGCAAATCCAGACCACGCCAAACTGCTATCAAACGGCGTAGAATCTACTCTTGCTGTGCATGACCCGCCGTACAATTTGGTCGCATTTAAAGAACGCTCGGTGGAAGAATTTGTGCGGTGGTGCGAGGCATGGGTAAAGAATAGCAATCATGAGCTTTCCAGCAATGCCGCACTGTATCTTTGGCTCGGTGCAGACCAAAACAATCATTACCAGCCTTTGCCCGATGTGATGCTGATGATGCGTGAAAGCGGCTTTGTATCTCGGAGTTTGCTCACTATGCGCAACCAGCGCGGATACGGTACGCAGAAAAATTGGATGGCAGTGCGGCAAGAGCTTTTGTACTACATCAAAGGTAATCCGATATTCAACATAGAAGCTGAGTACACCGATATTCCCAAGATTCTGCGCGGATATTACAAAGAAGGTAGCACCCCATTCAAACGTGGAGTAGCAAAAAAAGTATAAAAAAGGGTTCATTGTGCCGATATTGAAGAACTTCAAACCTCTTCATATCAACAT
>RDXM01000029.1 GCA_004292595.1 Candidatus Kapaibacterium sp.
AATGGTATGCCGAAATCCGTTATTCGACAAGCCGCTTAAAGTTGTTGAACAATGAAGTATCGGGGGTCATCTGTTTTTTGATTTATGCAACAAAGCCATCTAGAACTACTGTTTCAACTGATTATCGTAACAAAGTTTTTGAGTCATATTCTTTGTTGCTACCATCTTTCATTGTTAACACTATTGAATTTTTCTTACACCTCACTTTTACAGGATTTTCCGAAGTGCTGGTAAAACTTCCTCCATTACGAGTGCTGGTATAAATATGTGCTTCACTAGTATTATCATTCTTGAATCTAACTATTACTACAAGAAAAGCGTCGTCACACTCATTACCCCCTGCGTCGAAATCCATAATTCTTTCATAGTTTGGAATATAAGCAGTATGAAAACAGAACTTATTATACTGAGAATCACTATACACCGAAATATAACCACGCTCTTCCTTGGCATATTGTCCGAACACTTCGGAATAGCCACAAAAATTTACAGCAAGAAATGCTGCTGCCACAAAGAAATATCGCATAAGTTATTGATAATATAGGGCAGATAAAAAATGTTGTAAGAATTCAATCGTGTTTCTGCCCGTTATACACAGTTGAATGTGAATGGATTGTTTTGTAGTATCGTATTTATTTGAAACGTTACGAAAGCTGCCCTGATAAACCAATATCAACAAGAATAACCTCTGGTTTGTTCTGCGGCAAGTCCATCATAGCTTCTTTGGCACTTGGATATTCCTTCAAAAGTGCTAGGTCATTACCATACTTATCAATGGTGTAAATCTTCGTCTGCCCAAACACCGCTTCATTGCTTACAAAAAGCGTGACAACGGCAAGAGCAAGGCACATCAACGTGCTGGAAAAATGTTTCGTTTTCATAGAAAAACTCCTGTAATAAAGAAAAGAGTGTAGATTTCGCGTTCTTTGCAGAACGCCGTGAATTGTTTAATGTACTGTGCAAAAAGTTGTTCATTTCAAGATTACCGCATGAGTGATACATCGCCACGCAAACGCTCATCCACTGCCGTTCCTCGCTCACGCATTCTGTCTAACGCGCTTATCAGCTCCTCCCGTGAAGGCATATCCAGCAAATATCCACGCGCTCCCGCCGAAAATACCTCTTGCACCAATGATGCCGTCGTCGTCGGCGCAATAACCAAAATACCCACGTGCGGCGCAGCAAGCGCAATCCGGCGTATTTGCCGAATGCGCTCGGTGTCGAGAGCGTTGAAGTACGCAATCGCCACATCAGGAACAAAGCGGCGAACAGCATCCTCCAGATTATCAAACGTATGCAAACGAGCAGCAACGCGGAGTTGAAGCCCGCTAAATATAAACTGTTCCATTGCCTGTGCAACCGCTCCCGAATCGGAAACGAGCAAAATTGTTTGACTATAAAACGATGGGCGTGTTTGATTTGGTATCGTGTTCATAACGCGCTTTCGGTTATTGGGTGTGAGTTCAATGAAGGACAAATTTAGATTTACCAAACCTGAACACTACGAAAATAACTGTTCGAGAGGGGCGCAACAATGAGTAGTTTTACTCAAATTTCATAGAGAGATTTGAGTAAAAATACTCATTGCGGAAGGGCGGGAAAAGGAGAAGAGATAGGATTTGTGCGGTTTGCGGGAAAACAGTATGTATGGCAGTTCATTCATCAAAAAAAATTTACCAGCCTTGTTCGTTTGCATAATTCACAAGTTCGGCGGTATTGCGCAGGCGGAGTTTTTTCAAAATATCAGCGCGGTGATTCTCAATGGTTCGCGCAGAAAGATTGAGTTCGGCGGCGATTTCTTTCGAGGTTTTGCCCATAGCAACAAGTTTTGCGATGTCGAGTTGCCGACTTGTGAGTTCAGTATTTTTAACTACTTGCTCATACTTCAAGGCACCGGAAATGTCATCATACACAGGTTTGGATTGAGGACAACAGTACAATTTCCCCTGATATACGCTACGAACTGCCTCCAGCACATCCGCTTCGCCCACGCGGCTTTTTGTCATGTATCCACGCGCTCCCAAGTGAAACGCATCGGTAATATGCCGCTTATCGGCATGAAGACTAAGCATGATAACTGTTGCTTTCCAATCGGAAGAAGCGTGTGCCTTAAGGTCGCGCAACACTTCCAAACCGTTTTTCTCTGGCATATCAATATCCAAAAGTATAAGGTCCGGCTTGAGGTGGTGAGCGGCTTGCAGAACATCTTTACTGTGAGAAATTTGTCCGACAACTTCAAATTCCGCACTTCGAGCAGCAAAAAGGGAACGAATGCCGTCGGTTAAAATTGGTTGGTCATCCACCAGAAGAATTCGGATAGGCATGAGCGTAAAAAATATGGTAGTAAATGTGTGTTTTATCAGATTTCAAGCGGTATTGCAGCCACAATGCGCGTCCCGCGCTCAGGTGCTGAATCAACGATTATTGTGCCGCCGAGTGCATGAACACGGTTTTGCATCGTGGAAAGACCAAGCCCGCCTTTGGCAGTGCCAGAAGATGCTGATAGTATTTCCGATGAAAAACCCCGTCCTTCATCTTCGCCCGTGACAATAAGCCATTCTTCTTCTTTGCCACTATGTTCAGTGTTTACGCGCTTTTCAAGAGCAAAATCTACCACAAGCGATTCCGCCTCGGCGTGTTTGCGGCAGTTATTCACAATTTCCTGCACGAGGCGAAAAACAGACAGTTCACGGTCGGATGCAAACCGTTTGTCGCTCACCGCTTCTACGTTTAGCAAAATCTCCGTGTGTGGCATCGCCGAGCGCATAGCACTGATAAAATCTTCCACCGCCACTGCCAAACCACGCTCTTCAAAATTGGCAGGAATGAGGTTTTGTGCGATGTCGCTTATTTCGTTGATTGTTGTGCCGAAACTGTTCAGTGTCCGCATAAAATTTGCTGCCACCTGCGGTGCTTGCTCCAGCAACACATTATGAGCGGTGCTGAATGCAATTTTTTCACTAATCAATTTTGACTGAATCCCATCGTGCAGCTCTCTCTGAACCCGCTTGCGCTCAAGCTCTACGCCGTTGAAGGTTGCTTGGACGACGGCGCGGCGCATTTTTTCGGACTCTTCCAACAGACGACGTGCCGAAGCAGCGCGAATACGGAAATAGAGCGTTCCGACCAAACCACTCACCATCAGCACAGCCGCGACACTGAGCGCGAGCGTTGTTGTACGTTGCTGTTCGGCAATGTGCGTTCGTATGGTCTGTTCTGTTAATTTCTGTTCATTCTGAAAACGTAATTCCAATTCGTTGAGTGCCTGTGCCGTTGTGCGTTTGGCAAGTGAATCATGGAGTTCATGAGAATGCTCTTCCCAGCGCAATGCTTCCGAATAATCTCTTTTGCTTTTGTACAACAGTGCCATTTCGTGCGCCGCATCTGCCATCACTTGTCTCATTTTTCCCGTGCGGGCAAGCATGTATGCTTCATTGGAATAGCGCAATGCCGTATCAATTCTACCACGCAAGCGTTCGGCATCCGAAAGCGACAATAACACAGGCGGCAAAAAATGGCTGATGGGACTAATTTCACGGCGTAAATAAAGGGAGATTTGCAAACACCCAACTGCCGCATTATACCTACCTTTCAAGGTATAGGCAATGCCCAGATTTTTCCATGCTTGCGGAATGCCGTGTTTGTCGTTAATGTTCTGCCAGAGTGTAAGAGAGCGGCGATGATAGGTGATTGCTGTATCTATTTGCCCTAATGCCTGCTCAACAAGCCCGACATTGTGCAGTGACCATGCAATATTGGTCGCTTTATCGCCGCAGCGTTCTCGTACTTCCAACGACCGACGACAATATTGTCGCGCCTCGGCAAGATTCCCCAAACGCAAATACACATCCCCTATGATATTCAACGAAAACCCCAGAAGTGGCATATTCTGTTGCCTCTCGGCAAGACGAACACATTCAATCGCGCACTCTTCAGCACGGTGATAGTTATGAAAATTATCCAGATGTGTTAAAGCTGTCGTAATAAGCATGGATGTTAGAAGTGCGGTATCACCTGTTCGACGTGCCAACGAGAGAGCCGTTGATGCGCACAGCATGGCACTATCGCTTTCGTTCATCCTAATGGTGTAGAACTGCGACAAACGCTGATACGCCCGTGCTTGCAAGTGAAGATTGTTCTGCTGTCGCGCTGTTTGTATTGCTGCTTCGGCATAGAACTTCACTTCCTGAAGCGAAAGCGAAGGTGGCATTTCGTAAAATTGACCCAACAACGAATCCAGTGTTTGTGAGCTGACAGAGACGTTTGCCACGTTCGTGGCGGCTGTAACTGATTGTTGCATGAAGTGAAAGTTCGGCGGAACCGAATCTGGCACGAACGCATCAGATATTTCTCTCGAACAAAGCACGGATAATGGTAAAGCACCGACAATAATGCTCAGAACAAACGAAACAATAATCTTTACAACAGCAGATTTCATACAAAAGCGCAGTTTTTATGAACAATTTGTCGAACAGTGAAATATAGAATAAAATGGCTTTGTTGCATAAATCAAAAAACAGATGACCCCCGATACTTCATTGTTCAACAACTTTAAGCGGCTTGTCGAATAACGGATTTCGGCATACCA
>RDXM01000132.1 GCA_004292595.1 Candidatus Kapaibacterium sp.
TGATACCCTTCGACAAGCTCAGGGTCAAGACCGTTTCCGACCTCATGCTGAGCCTGTCGAAGCATCCTCAACTATATTTAGTCACGTACTTATCCGTTGTCCTTGAAACAACAAAAAACCTTGAAAGTACAGACGAAAATGCAGATATAGGAACGTCTCTACTACCGAAAAGAAAAAGTAATTGTAAAGAAGTATCCGTTTGGCATGATATTTGCGTGACTTCAAATTGAAAAATAAAGAACTATGTGGTATCATTAAACTGCCGGGGAACCGGTTTTACCGCTATGACATTCACTACAAATATTTCTATAAAATCTTCTACGAAGGCGTATCTTTGGCTTGCCGCATTGCTTTTGTTGAGCGGAATGCTTGCCAGTACTGCCCCATTCGTATCTGCGCAAACCGTTATAGGTCCCGAACAGGATTGCTTTAATGCTCTCCCTGTTGTGCGAAATATCATTCTCCAGCAGCTTTCTTACTCTGGTGCGGGGCAGAATGGTACCGACATTGGTATGACACCAAATTGTGGAACTGTCCGTGAGGTAAATTCTGTTTGGTACCGTATCAATGTCGGTGCTGCTGGTAATCTTGCATTTACTATTACGCCCAATAATAACGATGACGACTATAACTTTGTTGCCTATCGCGCTCCTGCCACGACCTCTGGATTTGTTGATTGTCTTGGTATTGCAAATGGTGTCAATTTTGCGGCGTGTAATTTCAATCCAGGTACCGCAACTGGTGCGGACAATGCGCTTAACCGCTCGTTTCCAGGCGCATTCACTCCTGCAATTTCGGTAAATGTAGGGGATATCGTCCTTCTTTGCGTCTCGAATGTGGGTGGTCGTTCTGGTTTTCGTTTAGATTTTTCAAATTCTACGCAAGGCGTGATTCCAATTTCAGCGCAGCAAGCCCCAACGACAACAGCCGTTACCGCCGTGCAGACTGCTCTTGTTGGTGGCGGATGTAGCGCACCAACCGTGATTAATCTCACCTTTTCACAGCCTGTGTTGCGCGGGAGTATCCAGCCGAGCAGCTTTACGATTCAAAATGCGGACGGCACAAGAAATTTTGCCGTTACCGCCGCTGCTTGCTCAAGCTGCCCCTCTGGTAATACTGGTCGTCAAACCTTTAGCTTGACGATTACTCCCCCAATCACGGAATCTGGTGTGTATCGAATTGCGACAAATAATACGGCAAGTGCCATCGTCGCCCGTGATATTTTCAACGCACCACTTGTTGTTCAGGCACAAAACTTTATTGTGAATGTTGGGAATATTATTCCAACAGTACAAGTCGGTGCATTGCCACCCTCGAATGCTCGCCAAGAAGCGGCATTCTGCTTGGGACGAAGCATCACGCTTACAGCTGAAGATGGTGGTCCAGGCGCAACGTACCAATGGTTGAGTGATAATGGCGGTGGCGTGTTTATGCCGATTGAAGAGCAATCGCGTCGGAGCATTATTTTCACGGGACGGTATCAAGGTGAAACACTTCGCGGTGATGGCGGCGATTCTGTTATTGTGTTTATTGACGAACCAATTCCCGTGCGTGTACGCATCACCGACCAAAATGGCTGTGTTCGTTTTTCAACTTCGACCAACGTAACTGCTCGTGGTGGTCGTCAAGCCGCAATGACTCTCAGCAATGGTAGAACCTATACAGCCAGTCAGAATCCGCGTGTTGAGCGTATTTGCTTTGTTGATGGTGTTACGTTCACAGCAGAGGCAGGCTTTCGCTCGTATCAATGGTATTTTAATGGCTCGCCAGTAGATACCGCCATCAATCGTACCTTCTTTGCTCGTGCGCTTGGTAATTACACCGTCGAGACTACCGATGAAAACGGTTGCTTGAATAAGCCAGCCGAAATTCTGCTGGAAACACTGTCTTCGGCGACTCCCGTTATCAATGGTCCAGATGTAAATTGTCCGAACCCAGCCACTGGCAGAATTACGAGTACTGTTACTCTGACTGCCAGCAACGACCCGTCGTATCGCACCATTCAATGGCTAGATTCTTTAAATCGTCCAATTTTGGGCGCAAGCACCAATACCCTCTCTGTAACCACTGGAACATTCAGCTTCCGGGCAATCACTAGTGAAGGGTGCGCTGTACAAGTTACCAAAACAGTTCGTCCAGGACAAAACCCAGGTGGTCCAATTAGAATACTCAATAGTGATAGAACGAGCTTTATTTGTCCAGGTACAGTTGCACTGCTCCAAGCAACAACAGAGTATTTCTCATATCGTTGGTTCTTTAACGGTTCTCTGATACCAATTCCAGGTGCAACACAACGCACATATACAACAACTATTCCGGGTTCGTATCAAGTGCAAGGTGTTACCGCAGAAGGCTGTACAACGTTGCTTTCATCACCAATTGTCGTGGCTGGTTCAACCATTACTACACCAACGATTCGCCCAGGCGGCGGTATATTGCGTTTCTGTCGTGGCTCTTCGATTGACCTTTCTGTTGATGGTGGCGATAATTTTGAGTGGTTCTATCAAGCAGGTCAAGGTGCAATGCGTGAGTTCTTGCCCCAAACGCGCAGTGTGAACGTCAATCGCCCAGGTATTTACTCAGTACGTGTTACCTTCAACGACCCAAGTCTTGCTGGCTGCGCTGTTACATCTAGTGCAACTTTAGTTGTAGTTGATAATCCAATGCCGATAGTCATCAATCCCGCGAGCGATAGCACCTTCTGTCAAGGAGGCAGTTTGACCTTGAATGCTGAAACTGGTTTTGAAACCTACCAATGGTTCCGTAATGGACTTCCAATTCAGCAGGGAGGAACGATGCGGAGTTTCGTTGTAACACAAACAGGAAACTATTCTGTGCGTGTAACGGCGGCGGGCGGCTGCTCTGGCACATCGGGTGAGCGTTCTGTACGGGAAGTTCCCACGCCAGATATTCCGCGTATTGGTTCAAACAATGACTTCCTTCTTTGCCCGAATAGCGCGACAGATATTTTTGTCTCGAATACACAGCAAGGCATCACGTACCAGTGGTTCCGCGAGGGACAAACGACTGCGATTGGCTCTGGTCCACGCTTAACGGTTACGCAAATTGGTAGCTACACCGTAGAAGCCCGTGGCGCAAATGGCTGTACCTCGCGCCCAATGTCGCCTTCGGTTGTCCAGACTGCTCCTGTGCCTACGCCGCCAAGAATTGATAGCGCACTTATTATTTGTCCGAATGCTTCTCGTGCGATAGATGCTGGTCCAGACTATACATCCTATCAGTGGTTCCGCAATGGCGATACGCTTCGTGGAGAAACCTCTCAGATATACACTGTTCGCTCAGGCGGGCGCTATACAGTACGGGTTTCAAATAATCGTGGGTGCTTTGTTACCTCACGGGAAATTCTTGTTACTCAAACAGTTGTTAGTGTAACGATTGCAACGCTTGATGGCGGAGCGCGTTTCCGCGCACGTTCTACGCCGCCTCCGCAACGCTTTCAATGGTTGCTCAATGGTATGAATATCTTGGGTGCGATTGATTCAGTTTTTGCGCCGACAGTGCCAGGTTTATACAATGTTCGCATAACGGACATCAATATGTGTGTCGATACTGGTAGAGCGGTGCGATTTGAGCCTCCTGTGGTCGAAGAACCACGAGTAACGTGCGCAACGGCAGGTGCAGTAGTGCCGTGTACGCCGATACAGGTCTCAACAATGGGCGGCACAACGACAACAAATATAGTGGGCATTGGTACATCGAATGCTGTGGCTGCGCCGGGCGACACGATTGCCTTCCGCTTTACGCTTGCGTCGTTTGGCACGCTTGAGCCAGGTGCGCGTATCTCTGCCGACCTTTGCTTTAATGCAACCATGCTTGAGCCACTGCCGCCGCTTGCTGGTGGCACGATTACCAATAGCATTCGCTGTATTCCCGTGAACTTTACTCTGCCCGCAAATATCTCGGATGCGCTTTTGAACGGGGTATTCCGTGCTGCTTTGGGTAATGATAGCATTACCGCAATCCGATTGCAGAATGTTCGCTTGCAGCCGAGCCAGCTTGCCCTGCGAAACAGCACGGGTTCATTCCGCTTGACAAACATTTCCTACGCTGGTGGTCCGCGTCTTATCGGTCCGCCGCCAAGAATGCGTCTCTCGCCAACGGCACAAAATCCAACGTCGGATGTTGCATCTATTGGCTATACACTTGAAAATATCAGTGCTGCAAACCAGAATGCCATTCCCATACTGCCGGTGAATATTAGTCTCAGCGATGTATATGGGCGCGTTGTGAAGGTATCGGACGTGCAACAGCTTATTGGCTCGAATGGCGAAATTAGCATGGATGTCCGCGACCTCGTGCCGGGTGTTTATTTTATGACCGTGCGCACGAAAGATGCCGTTGCAGTGCAACGCATTCACATTCTTCGTTAAGGCTAAGAAAATAACTAAACCGCAAGGAAGCTACGGTGAGGCTCTCAATTCTTATTGAGAGCCTTGCTTGGCAAAACACTTCACAAAATATGAAGTTCCGCCTTGTGCGATAATATAAGTTTTGTATCTTGCTTGGAAAGTATTACGAAAACTTGTATAGCATCTGTGGTCAATAGTGCTAAAAATAAGATAAAACAACGGGTTGTACGCTTGTCGTCAAAAAATTTACTTCCATTATTTCGTTGGTTCGTTGTGTCGCAGGATATTCACTTATCGTTGCTTTGATTATGAATCGTTTCATTATACTAGGTTGTAGTATTTGTCTCATCTGGGCGCAGAACGCGATCCATTTGCAAGCGCAACAAAGCATCCCGCCCAAATCGGTTGGCTTTGGTGTGTTTGGTGCCGCGAACTTCAATCAGCACAGAGCAGGATTTCGGGAATTGCCTGGAATCCCAACAACAAATTTTTATACAACGATACCGCGTCCGCAGAATGATGAAATTATTTTTGGCGATGCTAATGGCTGGGGCTTCACGGCTGGTGGACTTGCCGATATTCCTTTCTCCGAGTTGCTTGCTTTGTCTTTGCGTCTGAGCTACTCCACGCATGGCGCACAGCTTTTTTCAACGGAACAACTTCGTGTTTCTGGCTTATCCGCAAGTGGTACGGAGGTTGCGTTTGCTGACGGAATTGTTCGCCGCGAACTCACACCAAATCTTGGAACAGTAGGAATTGAGCCAATTCTGGCAATTTCTCCCATAGCTTCGGTGCCAGACTTTCGGTTGTATTTGGGCGGTCGTGTGGGTTTTATGATTCAACGCTCCTTTACGCAAGTAGAACGTCTGATTGAACCCAGCGACCCGCGTTATATCTGGAATAATGGCTTGATTGAGCGCAACCAGCGTGCGGAAGAAATTCCACAGGCAAATCCTTTGCATTTGTCGCTTATTGGTGGTTTGGGATATGATATTCCGCTTGGTCTAAGCAATGTTATTCTTTCGCCCGAAGCATTTTACGCCTATTCGCTTACGCCCTTTGTGAGCGGAATGACGTGGTCGGCAAACACAATTCGTGCTGGAATTTCCTTGCGCTATCAGCCACGTGTGCAAATACCGCCCAAAGAAGATCCGCCGCCAAAAGCTGACCCACCCAAACCTGACACCACATCGCCGCCTGTTGTTGTGAAAACGCCACCGTCGGATTCGCCGAAAACGCGCTTAGATTCGGCACAGGTTGATCCACCAGAGAATCGTAATTTTAAGAGAACACCAGTATTCAAGCACGCTGACGAAAACCCAAAAGGCTCGTTAAGTGCTTCTATTGCTGCTTTTATGGTTGATAGTAATGGTGTTGAGCAGCCGCTTGTGCGCTTAAAAGTAGAGCAGTTTTTTGCATGGCAGATGTATCCTCTTATGAATTACATCTTTTTCGACCAAAATGCGCCGAATGTGCCAAATCGCTATCGTTTGTTAAAATCAAAAGAAGAAACGCAGACCTTCGATGAGAAAGAGTTTCACAATGTAAATATGCTTCGCGTGTATTATGATGTTATCAACATCATCGGCAAGCGGATGCGCACGATTCCAAACGCAAAGTTGCAGCTTGTTGGTTGTAACAATAATACTGGCTTAGAAGCAGGAAATATGGTGCTTTCGTTCCGCCGTGCAAATGAAATTCGCCGTTACTTGATTGATATGTGGGATATTGACTCAGCGCGCGTTACCGTGCAGGCGCGAAATCTTCCGCAAAAGCCGACGATGTCGCGTGATTCCTTGGGTATTGAGGAAAATCGTCGTGTGGAAATTTATTCCGACGTATGGGATATTTTGAAACCCGTGTTGGTAAGCGATACTATCAACGTTCCCGAACCCCCAACGATTCGTTTCCGCATGAACATCAAAGCAGATGATGGCGTTGCGCGAACAACACTGAACGTCAAGCAGGGCGACCGCGCTTTGAAGCTCTTTTCTGTGCCAGGCAAGCCCGATACGACACTGGACTGGAGTCCGATTATTGATTGGAATACTATTAACGACCAAGCATCTGCGCCAAGTTTGCCAGATGATTTGAAATTTGGATTAGATGTCGTTGATAAAAAAGGCGAAGAAGCACATCCAACGGGTGCAATTCCAGTGGAGCTGGTAACAGTCAAGAAAAAGCGTGAAGCGGGCGTTGTGGATAAACGCCTTGCCATTTATCGCCTTATTTTGTTTGATTTCAATAGTCCTTCGGTTGGTACAAACAATGCACGGATTATTGATTCCTTCATCATGGACAATTTGCAAGAAAAATCAAAGGTTGATATTACGGGCTTTACTGATAAATTGGGAAATCCCGAAGTAAATATGAAGCTCTCTTCAGGACGCGCAAAATCAGTAGCAGACTTTATCAAGTGGCGCGATACGCAAGCACGTGGTGTGGGTGGCACACGTCCACAATATACCAACGAAACGCCTGAAGGTCGTATCTACAATCGCTCGGTAGAGGTGCGTGTAGAAACGCCGATTATGTTGCAAGAAAAAGATATTAAAAAAAGTGAGTAAATATGTAATTGCTCTTGTCAAGATTTCCTGTTATACTATTTCTGGGTAAGAGAACAGAATAACTTGACAAGCCAACTTAAAAACGGGAAGACGTACATAGTGCTTCTAGGTGCTATTGTCTGCTCTTTAGCCTAAGGAAAATGAGCATGAATAAACGGTCAAATATGGTCTCCGAAGTAATGTCATTGGTGTTGACAAGGCTTCTTTCTCCCTCTGGCGGCATAACAGTACCCAATCCATTTCTTTTCGCGTATTCTCGTGGCAATCTTCGTCTTTTTAGTGGGCTGGCGGCGTGTCTGTTGATGCCTTTTCTCGCAATCGCAGTTTTGCCAGAGTCATCCGTTGCGCAGGATACGGGAATGCGTACTGATACATCCGCTCGCACGGTGCGTTTTGGCGGTTTTGCTGGCGCAGCATACAACATTCACCAAGCAAACTTCCCCGCTTTGCCCAATATCCCAACGGGTCGCACGGGCGACGGAGTAGCCTTCGGTGATGCTGCCGCATTTGGTCTGGCTGCTGGGGCATTGGTGGAATATCCACTTTCGGATATGGTGAATATTGGCTTGCGTCTTAGTTATGTTTCTCATGCCGCAACCTTGAATGCTGTCGAAAACTCCCGTCTTGGTGCGCTTTCGAGCGATGGTACGCAGGTAGAATTTTACAATGCTCGGCTTGGGCGCGAGCTGCAAGCAAATATCGCTTCGCTGGGCGTGGAGCCGCTTCTCGGCATTCATCCTTTTGCGCAAACTGATGCCAAAGGTTTACGATTCTATGCTGGTGCGCGTATAGGCTATATGTTCCAGCGTACATATTCACAACGCGAGAGCATTCTCAGCCTTGACCCAGAAAATTCTGCCGCCGCCGCAGTTGCTTTCAATAATCTTCTTCGTGAACGCAATCCACAATCTGGCGATATACCACAGTCGCAGTTACTGCACATTGCTGCTTCGGTGGGCATTGGGTATGATATTTCGCTGGGCGCATTGGCAATATCTCCTGAAGTGATATACTCGCATGGTCTCACGCCGCTTGTGGAGGGATTAAACTGGAATCTTCATCAACTTCGTGCTGCTATCAGTATTCGCTACGCGCTGCCTCCATTGCCGCCTCCACCGCCTCCGAAATCATCTGAACCCATTGTTGCCACCGTTGCCGCCTTCACGACCGACGTATCGGGCGCGGAAGTTCCGCTTGTGCAAATTAAGGTCGAAGAATTTGTTTCGCGCCAAATGTACCCGCTTTTGCCATATGTCTTTTTTGATTACAATTCGAGCGTGATGCCCGCACGGTATCACCGCTTGAGTCAAGATGAGGCAATAACGTTTACCGAAAGCAAATTTTTTAATGCCGATGCGATGCGGGTGTATTATGATGTTCTGAATATCATTGGTAAACGCTTGCAGCAATATCCCAAAACAAAAATCACGATTACTGGCTGCAACGACAACACCAGTACTGGTGAAATGGGAAATCTTTCACTTTCTAAGTCGCGTGCAGAAGAAGTGCGCCAATACTTGCGCCGCACCTTTGCTATTGACTCTAATCGTATGGAAGTGCGCGAGAGAAACTTATCAGAAAAGCCAACGATGTCGAAAGATTCTGCTGGAATCGAAGAAAATCGCCGTGTAGAAATTTACTCAACGTCGTGGGAAATATTGCAGCCAACGCTCGTTTATGATACACTGCTTGTGCCGTCTGCGCCCGTTATTCGCTTCAAAACAACGGCAAAATCCGACGCTGGTATTGCCAAAACTACACTGCGAGCATTTCAAGGCGACCGCACACTCAAGCAGTATTCTTCTTTGAATGCGCTCGACCCCATTGTTGAATGGAATACTGCCCGCGAGCAATCAACGATTCCTCGCTCGGAAGAGAAAATGAAATTTAGCTATGAAGTGTTGGATGCCGACGGACGCTCTGCAATGCCCCTTGATTCTATTCCCGTCGAGCAGGTAACGATTCGGAAAAAACGGAGTTTACGCATTAAAGATAAAGAAATTGACACCTACCGCTTGATTTTGTTTGATTTTGATAGCCCTGAGGTTGGTCCAGAAAATGCAAAAATTATCAAAGATTTGGTTCTGGCGAACATCAAACCGCAATCAACCGTGCAGGTTACGGGCTTTACCGACAAGCTAGGGAGTGCTGAGGTAAATCAGCGTTTATCCGAAGGACGCGCTCGAAGTGTGGCAAATCTTGTACCGTCCAAACAAACAGCCGCAAAGGGCTTTGGTGCAAAAATGACGATTTACCCGAATGAATTGCCCGAAGGTCGCTTCCTCAGCCGCACGGTGGAAGTGCGCGTTGAAACGCCCATTGAACAGTAAAACAGCACGTTTTGAACCCAAACGTTATTCTCCTGCCAGTGGCACGACAATCTCCACGCTTGCCTCAGCACTCAGGGCTTGCGCACGGCGGATAATCCGCGTTGGTAGCGCATTTCCCCGCAGACGTGCAGCGAGATTTTCTGCATACTGTACCGCAGAAGCCTCATTATTGCTCGCGTTCACATACAGCGTGCAGGGATGCCGCTTCCCACGCGGTAAGTAGCTTGCAAATGCCGCAAAAAGCTGTTCATTCATGGATTCACCAGCATCTGAGTCGTTTTGCTCTGTTCCTTTTGGTACAGGGAACTGCGTAACAAGCCAATGCGAGCGCGAAGCGATGGGAGTGTGTGCGCTGATACTCGCAGTGGTGCTTGTCTGCGTGGTGTTGTACGAGGTAGTTTTTTGAGTGCGAGCCGACACTAACGACGCTGGAGAGCGTTCCAAAGCAGCTTCAATACGAATCCTCACCGTATCGCTGCGCTGCACTTGCCCTTCGGCATCACTCGCTGTCAGAACGCCTAAAAGCGGCTTGCCAGAGCTAACAATATCAACAATATTGCTGAGTGCGCTACTACTATTTTTGAGAAAAATATGCTGCATATCCCAATCTACCATGCGTTTCGATTCGACGGCAAAGCGTTCGATGCTCGTTCCTTCCAGTGAAAAAACATCCACAACCGATGATTCTATGCCGAGTTCGCCCGATATTTCTGGTTGTAAGCGGAGAATCGGCATCTTCACGACATCCAGTGTATCGGATTGCTCGTAAATACGTGCTTTGAGCGGTAGAAGTGCGAGCGTATCAATCGAAAATCGTCGAATAAACATTCTGTGCGTCAGCAAGCGCGAGGCTTGCATACTTTCCTGTGATTTTGCCGCTCCTGCATTCGGTATAAATCGGACATTCAGACTAGCCGCCAAGAACGGGCGCGGCTTCGGCACACGCCGCATATACAATTCCCGCACGTCGAGCATTGCTTCTACGCGAATTTCCGTTGGTGTTTCTCTCCGTTGTTCGTTCACACGAGTTTCGGTGCGGTCTTTGAGCAATACTCGTGCTTCCTCGTACCACGCACCAATTTGGAAGACGGTATCGCGCTTGAGAGCAGTATCTATGCGCTCTACAAGGCGTTTTTGTCTATTCGTGCTTTGCGGCAAATTTCCCTGCAACGCAGACACAGAGCTACTTGTAGAGCTTTTTATTGCAGTGGAGCGTGAAGAATCGTTTGCATTTACGAGTGTATTCGATTTTCCCATGCCCGTAGAATCAAGCGGCGGTGCTTGCAGTGGTGCTGGTGGTGCGGGGAAATTGAGCAACACGCTCAGAGAGCCACGCACAGCAAGGATATTCCATGCAACATTATCAAACGGGCGATATTGGGTTTGTACTTGTATCTCTGGCACCAGCGTCAGCCGCCCAAGCGGGAGCGTTGCGCCAATACCCAGCACAAAACTCGAACTGAATTGCGTGCGCCCCGCATAGTTACTTGTTTGTACGAATGAACGGCGCAACGGCGCACCATTGATGGGCAGGAAACGAATCAGGGAATCAGATTCCAGCGTGTACGAAAGCGGCATTTGGTAAATAGACGTAAAACGCCCGCCAATGCTCAGGGTGAGAATATTCCACAGCCGCGCTCGCGCAAAAAGTGTTGCTTCAATATTTTCGGTAGAAAACGTCAGTGTTTCGCGTCGCAGAATCAGCACTGGTGCGGGCTGACCAGAAATAATGCGTTGCCCTTGCATATTTACTGGCTCGCGTGTTCCCGCAATCGGTACGAGCGTTGTTCCTATGGCTTCGCCTTGCATTTGCGCATAGCTGCCACGCGCTCCCAACGCCAGCCACGGCAAAAGGCTATACTCCAACTCCACGCCAGCATTCCAGCCTTGCATGAGAGTATCGCGCAACGGACGAAAAAACGGTTCGGGAAAATTCGGCAAACCCAAAAGTGCTTGTTCGGTAAAAAATCCACTCACACCGCCAGTAATTCCTATGCGAAGTGGAAAAAATACTTCGCCCTGCACCGCCGCACTCGTCGCAAAGATTGGCACAGAAACAGCATTTGCTTTAGAGCGGTTTGGAGAAGATTTATTGGCAGATTGATTGAAGCTCGGCTGGGCAACGATGGAATCGTAAGAAATAAAGAAAATACCCGCAAATACAATAGCAAACACACGTATTGATGCGCTCTGTAGCCTGTATTCCATAAGGAAATGTGTGAATATGGCGGTGGAGAATTTCATCAAGCGTCGTCAGTTATTGCAAAAATTATTGCAGAAATTATTGCACAAATACCAAGCGCGAAACAGCGTAGGTAGCATATGAAAAGCGGCATAAATACAAGCCTCGCGGCAAAGGCATTCCATTGGGTAGGCGTAGATTTGCGCGAAGCGTTTCCATCGTGCGCGTGCGGAAAAGGGGCATCAGAAGTGGTGTAAAATCAAGTGCTTCGCTCCCTGCAAACGGACCTTGCAGAAAATAGAGTGCGAGCGTTGGCAAAGCAAATGGCTGCGGCTGCAAGTTGCCAATGTTGAGTTGAATATTGAGAACATTCATTGCTGGATTAGGACCAATCGTCATTCTGAGCGGTGAACCAAGCTGATTGAGTGTGAGCAAAGAATCGCCCCAGGCAGCATCACGAATACGAAAAAAACGATTTTCTACTGGTACATTGCGAAATCCTGTGATATCATTAACTTGAAAAGAATATCCAGGGTCGGTGCGCTCGCCACCAATTTTTAATTCAGAAAATTCGGTGTCGCCCCACGTGATGAGCAGTGGAATAGAGAATATCGTATCTTCGAGGGCTTGCAAAGAGCGTTGTACAGACTGCCGCACACTTACTTCCATTCCATTTCCAGCGTAGTAGGCAAGGCGCGAAAGGTTGGTGTCCAGCAAATACACAACGCTTGGATTAAAACGCAATACAAAATCTACGCTGGTAATTCTGAGCTGTCGCGCCGTTGGCGTGAGCGCACGAAGGACAATCGCAGCTCGTATCGTATCGCCAATGCTGACAACAGGCGGTATGCGCACCGACGCGATGAAATCTTGCGAAATTGATGGTTGTGCGCTTGCCTTCGGCGCCAAATGCAGCGCAGCGCACAGCATCAGGGCAACAAGTCGAACACCAATATATTTTGTAAGTATTTGATTCATAAAGCCGTACCTGCAACTGTGAAAGACAGATGATATTCTTGTTGTGATGTGAGTGGTTGCTGCTTATGTTCTTGCAATATCACAATTTCATATCCACCTGCAAGGTAATATGCCGTGTTGGGGCGAGATTGCCAATAATTTCGTTGTAGTAATAATCCAGCGCATTGCGCACGTTCAGCGTCAGAACCATCGGCAATCCAACGAGTTCAAACATATTGGCAATCACCCGCGCATCCACCACGTGAATCGGGACGCGGGCGGTGGCATCGCGTATGGCGACGCTGAGGTCGTCCACTTCCTGAAAGCGCGATTGATAGCGATAATCCACCTGAAACTGAAACGCGCCAAT
Source organism: Candidatus Kapaibacterium sp. (assembly GCA_004292595.1). Lineage (GTDB taxonomy): Bacteria > Bacteroidota > Ignavibacteria > Kapaibacteriales > UBA4661 > PH2015. Next base: position 12,777 of record RDXM01000132.1, read on the forward strand.
CGGCACAATCGCACGGGAATACCACAAAAGTTCGGAGCGATATTTCAGCACTTTGTCCAATTTCACATCGCGCGGACTCATTGCCGTAAGCGAGGTTTCAAAGCCCAGAAGCCGCATGGGAAGCCAGCCCGTCAGTGCAAGCTCCGCTCCAGAAATCCGTGCTTGGGTGATATTGATAAACTGAATTTGCGGATTCGTTCCATCGGGCAAACGCGGCTCAACAAGATCGGTAAATTCGTTGTTGAAAAGAGCCGCATCAACACTCCATTCCTCGCCAAAAAGTGTAAACGATTGCTTTCCGCCAATTTCAAACGACCACGACCGCTCACTGCGCATTCCAGGATTCGGCGCAACCGAAAACGAACCAAAGCGCAATGCTGCAAAGCGTTCCGTCAGCGTGGGAGCGCGGAAACCCGCACCAACAGAAGCGCGAAGCTGTGTCTGCTCCGAAACCACCCACGACGCGCCCGCTTTCGGACTGACGATAATTCCCGAACCCGCAACGCCATTCGAGGTTTGTTCAGCATCGAAGCGGCTTCCGAGCGTGAGTGTGAGGTTTTTCATTGGTTTGTATTCGCCCTGAAGATATGCCGCCGCGATAAGCTGCGTGGGCGTTCCAGCAGAAATAATCGGACTTTTTTCAATCGCGTTGAAGGTTCCCATTACGCCGTAGGTCAGTAAAAACGTGCTGTCCACGATGGAGGTAAGCTGAATCTCCGTATTGAAGGCGTTTGCAACGGATTGGATTTGCGTTTGCCCGCCCGCGAGGCTTTGCCCTTGCGTGGTGAAGTCCGTGCGATACGCACCCAAGCGGGCGGTCATAAAAAATTTCTCATCGAAAACGGTCTTGAAATCAGCCGCGAGCATGGTTTTTGACGACACAAAGCGTTCATTGTAATTCGTGCCAAGCGGTGGGCGTGTAGCTTCGCGCAGACTTTTCCAAAAGACCCAGTTGGTGCGGTCGTCGTAGGCGTGAGTAAAAAGAACGTTCATGGAAGAGCGCGGCGAAAGCTCGAAACTGAGCTTGGTAAAGACGTTCCATTGCCAATTATCGAAGTAATCCAAATGCCCTTGATTACCCTTCACACCGACTGCCGCAAGCACACCCACATCGCCAATTTTCTGCGAATAACTCACATCCGCACCGCCCAGAAGCGGCATGGTTTCTCGCCACCGCCATTCTTCAAAGCGGGGAAGCGTGTACGCGCCGCCGAAGCCGCGAAAGCGAAACTCTGGCGTTTCTGAAGGCTGCGCGGTTATCACATTCACCACGCCGCCGAGTGCGCCCGTGCCGTACAAGGCAGAACCCGCGCCCTTGACAACCTCAATGCGCTCGACGTTGAACATCGGGATTACATCGAATTTCACATCGCCCCCATCGGCGGAAAGCATTGAAAATCCGTCCATAAAGACGCTCACGCGCGAACCAAAGCCAAGCGAAAACCCCGATGAACCGCGTATGTTAATTTGGTCGCGGCTGACGTACACGCCCGGAATGTAGCGGAGTGCCTCATCAACACGAGTAATATTGCGCTGTTGGAGCATTTTGGAATCAACGGTGGTAATGCTCACAGGCACATCCTGTGCCGCTTGGACGCGCTTTCCCGCCGAGACAACGACATCGTTTGTTTTCAAAATTTGCGCTCGAAGCGTGATGGCAAGCACGGTGCTATCCTGCGCACGGACACTCACAGGGATTTTCTTCAATTCATAGCCCACAAGCGAGACGAGAAGCATGTACTCACCTGCGGGCAGCGCATTCATGCGAAATTCGCCGCTTTTATTGGAATACGCCCCAAATGCCCGCGCTTCCACACGCACTGCCGCGCCAACAAGAGCCTGTCCCGTTTCTGCGTCTTTGATGCTGCCTTTCACGATTCCTTGCGCAGATGAATTTTGTGCGAAATTTTGTCCTGAAACAAAGAAGAAACTCATCGCGCACAATATTCCAGCAAGGTAGGAACGGTGCGGAGTATGGGCGATTTTTTGCTGCTCAAAATGGCGAAATTTCCTTGAAAGAGTTGGTGTCAAGATTGGCATACGTGAAAGTAAATGGTGAACAAGACGAGGTGCAAACACACTGCAAATATACAACAAAAACCGCATGAAAAGGAGAACGTCTATGATTCGGTGCAAATGCTGTATGGAGCGCGTTCTGAAGCGGTGTGTGGATTATGTCAGTAATACGAGATGGTGGTAATTTTCAGCAAAAAATTCCATATTTTTGTGAGATAGGAGCGCAATTTTATGACAAACCAAAAAGAGACCGATTATGACCACAATGGAGCAAATAGAAGCAACGCTGGCGCGTATTACCGCGCATCAAGAACAAAGCGTCCTTAGCTTTGAAGCATTCAAGGCGCAAATTGCCGCTTCGCAGGAAGCTGCTGACCGTCGCGCCGACGAGGCTGAACGCCGCGCTGCCGAAGCCGCCCGCGATACGAAAGAACTCAAGCAACAAATCGGTGGACTGGGCAATAAATTCGGCTCCTTCACCGAAGGTTTACTTTTGCCATCAGTGGAAAAAATGCTCTCGGAACGTTTTGGTATTACGACCTTTACGATGCGGATGAAATCGCGCAAAGGCGATGAATGGATGGAATTGGACGGCTTTGGTTTTGCCAATGGCGAGAAGAATATCGGTTTTATTGTCGAGGTGAAAAGCCATTTGGATAGAAAAAGTATAGAGCAAACCTTGAAACAATTACACCGCTTTGCAGAGTTTTATCCGCAGTATAAAGGCATGACGCTCTACGGCATCATTGCGGCGGTGGACGCTCTCTCTCCCGCAACGCGCCAAGCGGTGTACGATGCAGGATTATACCTCGTAACCGTACAAGATGAGGTTGCGGAAATGTCTGTGCCGCCAAGCAGTTTTGTGCCGTTTTCGACGATTGTGTGAATTGTGTGAAGAGTCACCTGGGCGGGGAAGAAGCCGCCCGAGGACTTCTTTGCGTCAATCTATCGCCACTTCAAAACACCCCAAATTCCCTCCAATTCTTCCTCCAAAAACACACTACCACTTTTTTCCACATTCCCCACCAACCAAGCAGAATTTCCCCCATTTCCCACACACCTAGCACACCTTTTTGAAAATTCGAGAAAGTCGGACACTTTTCCCAAGCGATTCGAGAAAGTCGGACGCTTTTTCTCGCTGCTTTCCCCGTGCTTTTTCGTATTTTTGTAATCTGTATGCAGCATAAAAACTCTGTGTTTTCTTTTGTTTGCGTATTGTCCTTGCCTTTTTGTCCGTCGTTGTTGTGATTTTTTCTCTCCTATTTTTGGTAAATTTTATGAACCGCTCCCGTACTTCTCGTTGTATCGTTATTATTTTGACGCTTGTTTTAGCGCACTGCTTGTCGTTTTCTTCGCTGAAAGCGCAGTACAGCTATGTGAGCGGCTTCGCTAATTTAACATCCAGTTGGACACCAGTTCCGCCAAATTTCAACTCAGGCACATTTTCCATTGGTGGCGGGCAGACAGCAACCGTGGCTGGCGCAATGACGCTGGGCGCGGGCGCAACAATGAATGTGCTAGGGGCTGCGAACTTAGTCATTACCAATGGCGTTACGTTTACCAACAACGGCACGTTGAATGTCAATAACGGCGGGACGTTGGAATTACAAGGCACAGGCGGTATTGCGCCATTTCCAACGAGCGCAAATCCCGTTACCTATACGGGCGTGAATGCTTCACTTCTCTATTCTGGAATGGCAGCAAAAACGACAAACGATAGAGAGCTTCCTACAACTATGGTAGGCATCGTTTCGGCAAACAATAGCGGCGCACTTACTATTGCTCATAGCGCAACTGTTACAGGAGCATTTATTATTTCGCAGCGAGTATTATTGTCAGGCGCAGGCACGACGCTGAGGCTGAATGGTAATGTTAATTCCAGCGCACAAATTGATGCAGTCTCTGCCGCACAAACACTTGTTATCGGCGGTTCGGGAACATTTACAGGAAATCTGGATCTGGGCGGCGGGAGCGTATTTCCGGGAAATCTGACGCTCAATCGCGCGGGAGCTATTATCCAAATGCGTGGAAACCGTACCATGAGCGGCGTTTTGAATCTTACTGCAGGAATCTTAAAAATTCAGCCTGGTTCAAATTGGTTTGCGATGTACAACACGACGCCTGGCGGAATTATTAACGCCAGTGCCACTTCCTACATAGATGTTACTGGTTCTGTCGGACTTTATTGGCAGTTACCCGCTTCTATGGTGTCTGGTCCGACCTATACCGTACCAATTGGTACAACAACGCAGTACCTGCCTGTTTCCTTGCTAACACCGACAACAGGTGGTGCAACGTACAATGCGCTGTTCTTTGCTAAGGATGTTGGACAGACAGGCGGTACCATGGATTGTACTACCATGACCTCGCTCAATACAACCGAATCGTGGTACATTAGTAATTCTGCGGGCGGGTCGCTCACGGCGGGCGTGAGTTTTTCCGCGCCCAGCGTGAATGCTTCAACAAGACTAGGCTTCAAAAAAGTAACTGATGGTGGAACATATCCAGCTATGGCTGGTACAACGGTTTTGGGTAATACTATTACTCAGGCTACTCCATTCTCTCTCAGTGCAAGTTCCACCGACAATTTCTTTAATCTTGGCAGCAGCACCGCTCCCACTGTCTATACCTTCCAGCCCGCAAGCGGCGACCCCAGCCTTGCCACAAACTGGATGCCAACGGCAAATTTTGCCAATCCTTGTGCGGAGTTCATCATTCCAAGCGGCAGAACAGCACTGATGAACGCTAACTGGAATCTGGGCAGTGCTGCGGGCGGCGTAAAGCTCACCGTGCAGTCGGGCGGAACGCTGAACACGGGAAATGGTGCGACAAATGCCGTGCGATTTATGGGAAACAACAGCGTTTTTACTCTCCAAAATGGCGCAAACTTCATAACGCGCAACACTGCGGGGCTGAATGGAACGAGCGATATTACGGGTGCAATTCAAGTATTACTTGGCGGGATGGGCTTTGTAACCAATTACGGCACAATGGTCAATTTCAGCTTTGGTGCGGTTACTGGGTCAGGCTCCTGTAATTTTGGTATGGGAGGGCAGAAATTGCCTGTCTCGCAAGTAGCTACGCTGAATACCAATACGGCTATGGGTACATCGTGGTCATTAAATTCTCCATTGACCGTTCAGACCGCGTTTACGCTGGCTTCGGGAAGTTTCTTTTTATCCAATAGCCTCGTTTTGAGTGGTGCGGCATTCAGCAGTAATGTTCAAGGTCCCGACGGGCGTATGATTCTACAAAATGCTTCAAGCGTCCTCACCATCACCAACCCAAACGGTCTGACCATACAAAACGGCGGACTGCTGGACGTGATAAGTGCTGCACCAATCCCGTGCGTTCTGTCGAACCCTGTGCGATATCTGGCGGGGGCAACGCTAACCTATTGGAACATTACTATGCCGCGCCCAACTGGTTTAGAGCTTCCAACGGCGATGGACGGTGATGTGCATCTTTTCTCTGGCTCGGTAGCAGGAATTATCACGCTCAGTGCGCCTACGTCCATCAACGGTAGTGGCACTTTGAATGTTGGGGGGTCTATTCTTCGGACGCTCACCAATACGCTCACCATCACGAACCCGAATGCTAACGCCGTTGTGAATGGCGGATTGGGTGGTTTTGTTGAAGGACCTCTGCTCCGCGCTATTCCTGCGGGTATGAACACTGGTACGTGGATTTTTCCTGTCGGCAAAGGCACAAGCGATATTCCTTTTGCTATCGTGAATCCAACAACGGCGGGTGCTGCAATGATAGAAGTAGAAGCATACAACACCTCTGGCGGAACAGGCGACGGCACCACGATAAACACTGCTTTAGGAACAGAATACTGGCGCACCCAAAGCACAACCAGCTTTCTCCTAAACGGGCAGATGCAGCTCGGCAGAACAACCCTTGCCGCCACACAAAGCGTTGCTACCGCAACAAGCGCACCAGCAGGGAGCTTCGTCGGCACAGGACCAGCTACCTACAACGGTGTGCCAACTCCCGACCTCATTACCCAAAATACTCCACAAACAACAACGCTTCTCGCTGGCTCCAACAGATTTTTTGCCGTCGGAACGACCATTCTTCCCACAACCTACTACTACGTGAGCGGCGACCCCAGCACTTCGACGAATTGGAAAAGCATACCTGATGGTTTTCCAGCAGGAACATTCGGCACGTCGGGTTGGACGTTTATTGTGCCAAGTTCTCTTACAACGCTTCCCGCATCAGCACCTATCCCGCTTGGCGCGGGCGTAACGATGCAAGTACAAGGCGGAGCGACACTGAACATGGGAAATGTGGCAATCACAGGTGCGGGCAGTTTTCAACTCCTAGCAAACGGAACGCTCCAAACCTCGCGGGCAGACGGCGTAAATGGTACATTACCAACCAATGGCGCGATTCAAGTAACAGGAACAATTAGCTATGCTGTAACAGCGAATTATATCCTCGCTGCGACGGCGGCGGCTAATGCGAATTTTAGCGCAGTTGCACCTAATAAACCTCCCATCACAGACGCACGAAATCTCACGCGCAATGGCAGCGGCATGACCACGTTGGCGACGGGACTCAATCTATCGGGTGCGCTGAGTATCAACACCAGCATTGGTAGCGGTTTGCGGCTTGTTGGTGCAATGCCTGGGCAAGTTCTCACTCTGACAGGCGCAGGCAGCCAAATTATTCAAGGAACGCTTGAGCTGGATGCGAATTTTACCCTTGCGAACAATAATGCCGTTACGCCGCTTGCTTTCGGTGCGACGGGACAATTTTTTGTGCGAAATCCAGCAGTAGCGGTGAATTATGTAACAGGGCAGCCCGTAAGCTACGTTGCGGGCGCAATTCTCGCATACACTGGCTCAACTCCCCTCACAACGGGATTAGAACTGCCTTCGCCAATGCTGGGTAATATTGCCATGAGCGGTACGGCGGGACTGGTTGCAACGCTCGGCGCACCAACAACGCTGAATGGCATTCTCAATTTTAATGTCAATGGGCAATATCTCCGAACCACGCCGACGAACCTTCTCACCATCGCCAACACTGCTCCCGCAGCTATTAACGGCACACCAAGCGGCACTGCACACGTGCGCGGTCCGCTTGTCCGCGCCATCCAGACAGGTGGCGGCGCGTACACCTTCCCCGTTGGCGGCGGCTCGGCGGCAACGTACGTTCCTGTCAACTTTTCCTATACGAGCGCACCTGCCAGCACGGTTGTTACGGTGGAGGGCTTCAATACTGGTTCGGGTGGCATGGCTGGAACAGGCATCACGGGACTCAGCACGACCGAGTATTGGCGGATAAATCCTAGCAATGCCGTGACTCTTGTTATAGCGACCTTCACTCGTAACGCCGTCGTTCCTGCAGGAAGCAGGCTTGGCACATCACCGACTGCTGCTGGCACGTACAATAGTTTTCCCAGCACGGTGATTCCGACCACCAGCATCAGCAATACGGGTACCTTTCCGTCGCTTGCGGCGGGAAATGCCTTCTACACCATCGGTACAGGTGTAACGACGTATTACTACAATAATGCGAATGTGAATCTGCCGCTTGGACCGAATAACCGCCTGAACTGGGATACCACGCCTGGAACGGGTGTCGGTGCTAATCCTCCAGATTTCATCACCGCAAACACCGCATTTGAAATTGACGTTCTCCCTACGCCGCAAACCGCCACACTGACGGGCAACCTCACCTTTGGTACGGGTGCAAATCCCGTAACGCTTACCGTTCCAAGCGGTACAACGCTGAACACGGGAGTATCTTCTGTGATATTTGCTGGCAACAACAGTAGGTTTAATCTTCAATCGGGCGCGACGCTGAGAACGCAGCATCCACAAGGCATTCACGGTGGGACGGCATCGGCTGATAATATCGGTGCTGTGCAAATTACTGCTGCTGCGCCGAATACCGTAATTTTCACCTACGACCCGGATGCCAACTACTACTTTGGCAATGCGAGTGGGAATGTCCGTTTTGGTGCAACAACGAACCGTCCCGCTATTACCCAAGCAGCAAATATCACGATTGATGCAGGAGCAGGAAACTGGATTATATCGAACAACATGACTGTGCGTACTGGCGGCTCGTTATCAATTTTGAGCGGCTATCTCTATCCACTTCTTGGGACTCTGACGCTGAACGGACCAAGTTCCATCAGTACAGGTGCGTATCTTTTTCTGTTTGCTGCTGGTGCGCAAGTTATCAATAATAATACGATGACCGTCAATGGTGCTATTGAATACGCAACAACGACGGCGGCGCGATTGACGGGAACCTCGCCAATGTATATGCCGAATAGCGAATTGCGCTACACAGGAACATTTCCCACATTGACAGGAGCAGAATTACCAGCATCAATGAACGGAAATCTGAGACTGAACGGAACAGGTACTCTTGGTCTCAACGCCGCAACAACGCTCAATGGCTCATTGATTCTGAATAGCGGGACACTATCCACCGCGACGAATACGCTGACGGTTGCCAATGCCAACTTTGGAGCCGTAACGCGCACTGGTGGTCTGGTCGAGGGTCCGCTTCGCCGCGCCTTTCCCGCAGGTATGAACTCAGGCGCGTGGCTTTTCCCTGTTGGCAAAGGCGGCGTGTATTTGCCCTTTACGGTCAATAATCCCAACACAATGGGCGGTGCGACGGCGGAAGTAGAAGCCTTCAACGTTGGTTCAGGCGGGAACGGCGACGGTACGACAATTCTTGCGCCGTCCATTTCAGGCACAGAGTATTGGCGGACGCAGGTAACGGGCGGTATGTTCACTGACGGCTTGATGCAAGTTGGCAAAACGGGCTTGACGGGCGCAAGTATTCTCGGTTCGTCGCTGACGCAAACAGGCTTGTATTCTTCGAGCGGACCAAATAGCTTTGCCGCAGGAACGCCGCCAACACTTACCCAAACCATCGCAACAGGGCTGACCTTTTTTGCACTCGGCACACCGATTGGGCTTTCAGCAACGGGCACAACGCCGCCGCGCAATGGCAATAGCATTACCAATACTGGCACAAGCGCACACAACGCCGCCAGCAACGTCGCTTCGCAAATAACCTTCTCCGCCGGACCGCTTACCGCCGCGACGGGGCGCATTTTTGCGTTGCAAACATGGCAAAATCCGCTTCCCGCACCAACACTCGCGGGTGCGACTGCTACACTCACCCCGCCAACGACGCGCAAAGCAGGCGAGCGCGTGATGACGACGATAATGTCCGCCAACACCGCCAGCGCGTCGCTTGGTGCGCCGTTTGTGTGGGATTATCGGGTGCGCACCATTGCAACAAGTCCTGGCACGTATTTTCAAATGCCAGCGAATGTAACGGGCTTGCCCGCAGGTGCTATTGTTTGCACAGAGCTTGCGGACTTCAACGGCGACGGAAATCTTGATATTGCCACTTTGCAGAATGGCAGCAGCAATGTGTATATCGCTCGTGGCAATGGCGATGGTACATTCCTCGCACCAGCAGCCGTGCCGCTTGGTGCAGTGTGTTCGCGCATGACTATTGGCGATTTCAACAACGATGGCAGAATAGATATTGCAGGGCTGACAAGCGTACCAAACACGATGCAGCGTATTTTGAATACCTCCACAATGAGCGGCGCAATTACTTTTGGCGCGGGTGCTGGCTCTGGAACAGGCTTGAGTGCTGGGCAAGCTGCCTGCCTGACTGTTGGCGATATGAACGGCGATGGAAACTTAGACGTTGTGTTGGTGGGCGATAATGAAAATAATTTGGTTTCGGTGATGATTGGCAACGGTTTGGGTGGTTTTACGGGAAATGGGCTATTGGGTCTTAATCGCCGCTCCTTTGGCTGCTCGGTAGCAGATTTCGACGGCGACGGCGATATGGACATTGCCCTTGCAAACCGCGTTACCAACGGGCTGCACGTGCTTCTGAACAATGGCAATGGCATATCCTACACCAACACGGGCTATCTCGCTGGCACAGATGGCGGCTATCCTGCTGTCGGTGATTTTGACCTTGATGGCGATGTAGATATTGCCCTTGCGACAATGCCAGGAAATATCCAAGTAATGACCAACAACGGCAACGGTACATTTACTTCAGGAGCAAGCTACGGTGCGGGTGTTGGCTCGCGTTACGCTGCCGTGCAAGATGTGAATGGCGACGGTGATTTAGACCTCATCGCCAGCGCAGATATGTCAGCAAATGTGAATGTGTTTTTGGGTACTGCTGGTGCGACCTTCAACTTGCTTGCGTCCTATCTGCCGGGCGCGGGCGCACCATTGTACTTAGGCATGGGCGACTTCGACAACGACGGCGACGTAGATATGGTCGTGCCATACACGGCAAACAATCAGCTCGGCGTGTTCAAAAATGCACCCAGCACGTACTATTTTTTTTCTGGCAATGCACAAACTCCTGCAAGTTGGAATTCCACTATTGGCGGTGGCGGCACACCTGGACTGAGCTTTCTCCCGCCAATCATGGTTCCCGCCGTACCGCTCAATTACATCGTTGAAGCGACCAATCCTCTGGCTGTTGCAACAGCAAATATCACGCTCGGTGCGAATGTATTTCTGCGCGTAGGAAGCGGCACAACGCTGAATCTAGGCGGTGTGCAGGTAACGGGCGCAGGCACATTCGATTTACAAGCAGGCGGCACACTCCAAGCCGCCAACGGAACAGGCTTCAACGGCGGGGCAATCACCACGACGGGGCGCACGTGGGATATAGCGGCGAATTATATTTTTGCTCCAACGGTGGCGAATACCCGCCCAATGATTGCTACTACGCAAGTCAATAATTTTACTACGCTTCCATCGGCATTTAACACAGATATTGGGTTATTAGGACCTCCTGATTTTCTAACCGTGAATGGTACGTTTACTGGTGGTAGTTTTGTGAGAGTCCTTTGTGGTTCTAATCTCACCTTGGGCGCGGGAGCGCATACTTCCGCAGGTGGAATGTGGTTGGGCGGAACAAACGGGCTGACCGTCAATGGAACGCTGACCTTTACTTCAGGTTCAAATTTCGTTCTCGTTGGAACGTCGGGTTGTGGCTCAAACGGCTCTGCCAACGGCACGGGTTCGGTCACCTACACTGCCGGAGCTGCATTACGATTGGTATCAGGATGGGTAGGTACGGTCAATACAACAATCCTACCAACAACGATGAACGGTGACATCGAAATAAATGGAACTGCAACGCTCGGCACAGGCGTAAGCAGCCAAATCAACGGTACGTTTATCCTGAACGGTACGTCGCGCCTCAATCTCGGTGCAGGAAACAGCCTTGCTCTGAATAGCGTGATAACGATGAACGCAGGCACTACCTTTGGCGGTACGGCGACAAGCAATCTTAGCGTTATTGGCACAGGCACTATCACGGGTTCACTTGCCTTCGCGGGCGGCGTACAAACGCTCAATAACTTTACGCTGAACCGCACGGGTACTGTTCTCCCGATGGCTTCACCGCTCACGGTCGGTGGGACGCTGGCACTTATGGCGGGACGCATTACGAACACCTTGGCAAATAAACTGGTCGCCTCCAACGGCATTGCGGGCGCAGTAACGACGGGTGGCGGCTACGTGGACGGCTTCTTGGAACGCGCAATGACAACGGCGGGCGCGAGTTATCTTTTCCCCGTCGGACAAGCCGCACAGTATCTGCCCTTGACGTTTACCGAAGCGGGCGGCGGCACGGGCAATGTGATTGTAAACGCCCAATCTGGCGGCGGCACAACCACCGTCGGCACTGGCATTACGGCATTGAACAATACGGGGCGCTGGCAAATTCAAACTGCGACGGGAACACGCTCTGGTGCGCTCACACTCGCGCCGAGCGCGGTATTGGCGGCAAATAGCGTCGTTGCTGGTTTCCCGACCACAATTACTGGAACATACAACAATCAAGGTCCTGTCGGCTTTGGCGGTGGCGCGACGATTTCGCAAAGTGCGCCGAGTGCCTTCACGACAACGCCCGTTTTCGTTGGCACGGGAACGGGAGTAATTGCAGCAACGTATTACTACGAAGCAGGTTTCGACCCAGCTTTGCCCGGAAGCTGGGGAACAATGCCAGGCGCGGGCTTGGGAACACCTGCTACCGACTTTGCAACCCCAAGCACCACCTTTATTGTGGAAAGCGGTACAGCTACCGTGCCTGCTGGAGCGAATATCGTGCTGAACGCCAACGCTGTCCAAATGACCGTGCAAGGCAGTGCAACGCTGGATATGGACAATTTCACCGTTACCGTTGCGCAAACAAATTGCGGATTTACCTTGCAAAACGGTGCGACGCTCCGCACCGCACACGGGCAGGGCGTGAACGGCACGGACAATATCACCGGAGCATTGCGTTTCTCTGCGCTTGTGCCGCCAGTCGGCGCGACGATTACTTGCGCTGCTGGTGCAAATTACGTGTTCTACGGTGCGTCGCCGATTGCCGCAAACTTTGCCGCAGCAGCCCCGAAAACAAACATCACGCAAGCAAGCGACATCACCTACAGTGGCACAAATACGCTCACGGTGGGCAGCGCAATCACGCTGAACGGCGCACTCAATGTACAATCGGGAACACTTGCCCTAAACAGCGCAGCAATGACGCTCGCTGGCGCAGGTAGCACGGTTGCTGGCGGCGCGACGATGAGGATTTCTGGCGCGGGACCAAGCCTTGTGAATACAGGCGGCTTGCAGGTGGACGGAACGCTTGAAATCGGCGTTGCAGGAAGCCTCACCACCACAACGCCGCTCTACAACACGGTTTCGGGCTTGCTTATCTACAATTCGACCTTTAACGGCTCAAGCGGGTTAGAACTTCCCGCCACGATGAACGCACCTGTGCGGCTTCTCGGCGGTAGTCTGATTACTCTGCCTCTGGGCGTACCGCAAACGTTCTCGAACGGCTTGGAATCACAAGGGGGGCGACTGACGCTTGGTTTGGGTGCGCCAGTAACTATCAACAATTACACCGCAACCGCCACAGGCATACCAACGATTGATTTTATTGGCGAAACCCTGACGCTGAACGGCACAACGACGATTGCTGGCGCAAATGCAGAGTTTCGCGGAGATGCTTCTTCAAACCTGATTTTGAACGGCGCAATGGCAAATTCTGCCACGTCTATCAAGTTTGGTGCGGGTTTTCAAAGTTTGAACAATCTCACGCTCAATTACACTTACGCAGGAATCGCACCAACGCTTAATTCTCCGCTTACCGTGAACGGCACAGCCACCTTCACACAAGGGCATTTGATAAGCTCGCCAACAAATCTTTTCCGCATTGCGAATATCGGGACAATCTCGACTACTCCAGCACCGAGCGGCGCAAGCCACATCATTGGTAGAATGCAGCGCGGTTTGCCCGTTGGTGGCGGAAGTTTTCTCTTGCCAACAGGCGGCGGCACGGCTTCGAGCTATTTGCCCGTAACGGTGGCATACACTTCTACTGGCGGTGGAACAAATTTCGATGCCGAAGCCTTTCCAACAGCACCGCCCCCAACACCGACGGAAGCTGCACCAATGCAAGCGGGCAGCCTTAGCACGACCGAACATTGGTACACAGCCTTGAGCGGAAGCGCACTCAACAACGCCACGCTTACCTTCTCGCGCAGCACACCTGCCCTTGCCGCAAACGCCATGCTTGGCAATGCAGCCACCGCAAACGGCACGTACACGGGCTTTGCCAGCACAGTTTCGGGGTCAAATATCAACAATAGTTCGGTGTTCGCGCCCTTGAATTTGGGAACAGCATTTTATGCAATCGGCACGGAAACGCCACCGCCTGTTCGTGCGGGTTTTGGGCAATCGCTGACGTTCAACGGCACAACGCAGCGCGTGAACACGAACACTGCTATATCTGGCAGCCCGCTTCTACTCGAAGCATGGATAAATCCGAGTGCAGGAAATGGGCAAATTGTGGGTAAAAATTTTGTTGCCAGCCTTGCCCTGAATGCCGCACGAAATGTTACTTTCCAAGTCGGCGACGGCGTGGCTTGGACAAGTCCAGTGCTTGTTTCGGCAAGCGCTGTACCGCTTGGCGCGTGGTCGCACGTGGCGGTCAGCTACGATGGCGCGACAATGCAAGTCTTTATCAATGGCGTTGCCGATGGCGATGTAGCAACGGCGGCGGCTGTGGCGAATAATGTTTCAGCCTTCAGTATTGGTGCCTTGAGCGGCGCAGTACCATTCTTCAACGGGCAAATAGACGAAGTTCGCCTTTGGAATACCGCCGTGCCTCAAACCACGCTCAACCGCTTTAAAGGCGTGGAAATCACTGCCTCGCACCCGAACTGGGCGAATTTGCTGGGCTATTGGAAATTCAACGAATACAGTGGCAATACCGCCGCCGACAGCAAAGGCGCGAACACGGGAACACTCGTAAACGCACCGACGCGCGTCGTTTCCAATGCACTGCCGTCAGTAATTGTGAACCCGACCATCGGAACGCCAACATCTGTACTGCTTCCGGGCATGAATCCTGCTTCGCCCGCGCCAGTGTATAGCATCACGGCAATCGGACCACCAACGCTGTTTTCTACTATTACACCGTCTCCCGGAAACCCAGTTAATATCACGCCGACAAACGCGATTCCAGCAAGTTACACGAGCAATTTTACCTATCGCATTGACAATACCTTGACCAACGATACGAAAACTGTTGCGGTTAGCTTTGAACCACGCCTGACGGGCAGCACACAATCCGCACCGCCCTTCACGCCGATAACGCTGACCGCACCAACGCTGCGCGGCGGCACACCGCCCTACACGTGGAATTGGTCGCCGGCAGTAAATCTTAGTGCGAGCAATATCCCAACTCCAGACTTCACGGGCGCAGCACCACAAAGCTACACCGTGCAGATAACCGACGCACTCGGCTTCACGGCAAGCGCGACGGTGAACGTAAACATTATTGCCGTCAGCGACACCTACTATTACATCAGTGGCGACGCGGGTAATCCCGCAAATTGGAACTCGCTGCCCAATGGCACGGGACTCGTTGCACCAAACTTCAGCATCGGCGGAACAAGTTTTGTCGTTATGGGCAATGCACTCGGCGGCTCGACAACAACGGCAACCGTGCAGAGCGCATTCACGCTCGGCGGCGGGGTAGAGATGATGGTACAATCGCCCGCAACGCTTGCCATTGCTGATGCGGCAAGTTTTACCAATAACGGCACGCTGACCATCGAAGGCAACGCCAGCACAGGCGCGACGCTGCAACTGCAAGGTTTGGCGGGCTTTTCGGGCAACAATGTAGTCTATCAATCTGGTCAAAGCCGCCTGCGCTATTCCACGCCCAACGCAGTACGCACCGCCACAACGATGGAATTTCCGAATGCGCTGCTCGCCACGCTGGTG
>RDXM01000133.1 GCA_004292595.1 Candidatus Kapaibacterium sp.
CTGGTTGGTTTGAACCTGCTGGAACATTTGCACCATTGTACAAACGCTCATTTTGCGGTACAGGCAAACGACGTGGAACGGCATTACCACTCACAGGTGTCAGTGCTGGGAAGCCTGTTCTGCGCCAATCCGTCCACACTTCTGGCTGTGTAAAGAGCGCAATATATTTTTGCTCAATAATGCGCTGAAGCGTGATACCAGAAGCTGGAACGACTGATGTTTGGTCGGTGTACGCTTTTGCATCAGCAGCCCCAACGCCAGTAGCAGATAATGACGCATTTACGGCATCAATAAACGCTGTGCGAGCAGCTGGAGTATTGCCAAGACGTTGATTTGCTTCCGCCTCAATAAATTTTGCTTCCGAATAAGAGAGCAACACAACAGGAGAATTATTGCTGGCAACAAGTGGTCCAAAACCATCAAAATTTCCAGCACTGACGTTGCCCACGTCCACAGCCGCAAATGCAGGTGTGCGAGGGTCTCTGAGCGTGTTCAAAGCTCTCTCCATGCCAGGACCGATGTCAATATCCGCTCTATCGCGCATAAATCCCGCAAGAGGATTTGGTGTAGTTGCGGCATTGCCGAACGCAAACATCATATCATCGGCGTTGGAGGTAAAACCGCGCTGAAGGAAACGCAATGCGTCTTGAGCAGCAGCATTTCCATTACGCTTTACGGTATGAATTGCTAAACGAGCTTTCAACGTCCATGCTGCGCGAATCCATTGCGAGCGGTCGCCAGCATAGAACGCATCAACAGGAACACCGCCAATAGAAGTTGCTAAAGATGTAACGTTTGTAGAGACACCAAGCTCTGTAATAGCAGTATCCAGTTGTGCTTGAAGTGCCGCATAAACAGCTTGTTGGTCGTCAAATTTTGCCGTAAATGTTCCCGTTCCATTGCGCTGAAGACGGAAAATTTCTGTGTAGGGAATGTTTCCCCACGCATCGGTCAAAGCTGCCGCCGCGTACGAAACAATAATGCGTCCTGCGCCACGATATGCCGGAGATGTCGGTGCTTGGCTAATCATCGTTGAAGCATTTTTCATGACAGAAGAATAGTAGAGATCCCAAATTGAACCACCAACATCATTTTCCGTGATGAGATACTCGTAATAGCCAGCGTGCTGGCGGTCTGTGCCAAGATACTGCTGTGTGAGCATACACGCAAAACGACTCATTTGCCCACCATTGGCAAAAGCTAACGCGCCTTGTGCTGCTGGTAGAATAGAGGTTACACTCACGTTTGTCGGGTTATTGGGGTCGGTATTGATATTTGGGTCAATCCATTGATTACACGACACCATCAACGCCATAAGCGATGTGGCTACCACCGCGAGCGTCAGGGATTTGATACGATTATGAAATGTTTTCATTGGTATTATCAAATAATGTGAAAATTTTGGTACTTAGTAAATGAATCAGGAACACTGCACCGCACGTGGCTTGCAGTACTACAGCGAGAGCCTCGCCCAAGAAAGCGAGACCCTCGTACCTGATGAATTTCTTTTAGAATCCAATACGGATACCAAAAGAGTAGGTTCTCGTTCCAACGGTATTGAAATAATCCAATCCTTGTGCGCCATTGCCGCCAGAGAGGCTTGTTTCTGGATCTACACCCGTATAAGCGGTTGAGAGCCAAAGATTACGACCAACAGCAAAGATTTCAAAGCTTTTCACAAAATTCGTTGCGCTCATCAGTTCGCTTGGGAAACGGTAGCTAACGGCAACTTCACGCAAACGCACCCAGCCTGCATCCTCGACAAATGGCTCTGCGAAAACGTTTTGAACGAAATTGTTGTAATAGCCACTGTAGAAGTTTTGCCCAACGCCACCACGAACAGCATTACTTGCGTCGGTTGGTGTACCACCGTTATTACTTGCATCAACGGTGCTAAGTTTTACACCTTGGAAAACGTTGTTTGTTACGATAACACCATCAATGTTTTGATTTGGCTGACCGCGTTGCTCCGATAATTTTGATGTACCAAAACGGTTGAGTGCAGCACGTGTACCGTTCCACATTTTTCCGCCTTGCTTAATATCCAGCAATGCCGATACGCGCAAGCCTTTAAAGTTGATACCCAAATTGATACCTGCGATAAAATCAGGGATATTCGCGCCGATGGGAGACGAAGTATCAGCAACCATCGGGAAGCCAAGCGGAATACCGTTATTTGGATTATCATTGATGATAAGCTGTCCTTGATTGGTGCGTCTCCATCTACCAACATTCAGCACACCATATGGCTGTCCTTCAATAGCATACGCTACACCAAAGCCCGTAGGCAGCGCGTAGCTTGGTACGCCTGGAGCAAGCCGTTCTACAATACTACGGAAGGTCGAGAAGTTTACATTGAAATCAACAGAAAAATCATCTGTTTGAATTGGCGTTGAGCGCAAAACAACTTCTAAGCCATTGTTTGCCATTGTTGCCGCATTCAGCTGACGCTGAAAAAATCCTGTTGTAGAAGAAAGCGGAATAGTAAGAATAAGATCTTGATTGCGCGTATTGTAGTACGTTACATCAAAGCTCAAACGGTTCAAGAATAATTTAATTTCTGTGCCAATTTCCCATTCCGAGCGGTTTTCAGGGCGCAACGTTGGGTTACCAACAGTTGGAGAAAGAAGAAAACCACCGCGACTATTGATTGGGAACGTAATACCACCAGCAACCCAACCGTCACCAACAGCAGCGCGGTTAAACGGAGTTTGTGTGGCGTAAATAGGCGCGTCTTGTCCAGTCAAAGCATATGAGCCGCGTAATTTCCAGAACGATAATACTTCGTTATCCGTCAAGCCAAGCAGCTCGGACATAATAACCGACGCAGAAACACCACCATACAAGAATGAATTGTTTCCGGCTGGAAGTGTTGTGGACCACTCGTTACGAATATTGCCATTCAAAACAAACATCCCTTTGTAATCAATCGTTGCATTACCATAGAACGCAGCACGGCGAATAACTTCGAGTGTTTGGTTTACGATTGGTGGGTCGATAGCATTCGCATGATTGAAGAATCCGTCAGAAATCAATGTTGTTGCAAAGGAATTAAAATTGCGGTAATAGCTTTGGAAAATGTTATTACCAAGCAACAACGAAACATTAACATCACCAAGTTCTTTTTTCAAACGAACCATGAAGTCAGAATTGATAATTTGGTTGGTCAGCTGACGCTCATACACAGCACCTGTTGGATAATTCACCGAGTTGATAGCAGTATTTTGATTGTCATTTGTGCCATAGATGTCGCCGCCCGCACGCCAAGTAATACCAAGCGTTCCCAATGCTTCTTGTCCGAACCAGTTTTGTGGCTCGTAGTCAAACTGCATATTGCCAATAACGCGGTCGGTTTTATCATTCCACAAATTGCGGTTCACTGTCCAAAAAGGATTGTCATAAATCGCGCTGCCGCCAGACAATCCACGATAACCACGCTGCAAACCAAGCAATGGGCTTGCGGGGTCGGTAAAGGAATATGAGCGTGGGTCGTTGACGGGGTCGGTAACGCCATTCGAGCGATTGCCAACATCAAAGCTGATAGGAGTGCGCAAAAGACTGAGCATTACGCCGCCAATATTATTTCCACGCTCGGTACGTTGTCCTACAGAGCGGATATATTGAAGGTTGGTATTCACGCGGAAATCTGGAGCAAGTTTGAACTCCACATTTGCCCGTGCCGTTGTTTTATCAAAGCGGCTATTCGGAATAACACCACTAGAGCTAGAATTGGAAAGCGAAAAGAAATACGTGGCAAGATTTGTACCGCCGCTAATGTTCAAGGTGTGAAGGTCGGTTTCCCCCGTGCGGAAGAAGTCTCGACGCGGGTCATATGCTTGGAATGGTTTTGCTGTTGAAATGCCAGCCGCAGCCGTTCTTCCAATCAAACGACCATTGCCATCCCATTCGTAGGCACGTCCATCCCAAAACGTTGTGTCGGCACGTGGTCCATATGAGAAACCGTTTGTGCCAGTGTTATTTCCTGGATTAGAATACGCTCCGTTACTACCTTTTACATATGCTGTCTGAAACTCTGGCAATTTATTCACTTCGTCAAACGATTTTGTAAAGCTGTAATTGACGTTGAAGGTGCCTTCTTTCCCTTTTTTCGTTGTGATGATAATTGCACCTGCGCCTGCTTGCAAGCCGTACAGAGCAACCGCCGCAGCACCTTTCAAGATGTTGATAGAAGCAATATCGTCAGGATTGATGTCAATAGCGCGGTTGGATTGGTCCACGCTTTGTGTAGCACCGACTTGACGCTCGGAGTTATCAATCGGAATACCATCAATAACAAACAACGGCGAGTTATTGCCCGTTATAGAAGCCGCACCACGAAGACGAATAGCGGTGGACGCGCCCGGAGTACCAGCAGAAGAATTGATTTGCGCACCAGCAATTTGCCCTTGCAGCGCGTTCACAACATTCACCTGACGGGAATTTTGAACAACATCCGCTTGTACATCTTGCGTTGCGTAGGAAAGAGCTTTTTTCTCTTGCGTAATACCCACCGCCGTTACAACAAGCTCTTCCAGCTTCAATACGTCTTCTTTCATGGCGATATTCACCACATCACCAGAAATGGGAACGACTTGCTTTTTCATACCAACATACTCAACAAGCAAATTGGACACGCCATCTGGCACAGAAATAGAGTACGAACCATCGGCTTTAGAAAAAGCACCAGCAACTTTGCTATTGCTGCGAGCAGTGATTTTCGCACCCGCAATCGGTTTTTTTGTATCAGCAGCCGTTACCGTACCAGAAACAGATTTCTGGGCAAAGGCTTCGCCGACAGTGAGAAAGCTACACACAAGCGCGAGAGCAACGGCAGCAACTGTTTTTGCTGACCGTACACGCGGCGCACTTGCATTCGCCAAAAGAGTTTCAATGTAGTTCATAAGTGGGAACTCCTTGAAAAATGAGATGAGAAGCGGATTACAGAAAGAATAAGCATATTGACGACAAAAGATACAGGTGCATTGAAACTTTATCAAGAAGCTGACGTTGAAAAGATTGGAATTAAGAACAACGACTCTTTCAAAAGCACGGTTCACCCCACCAAAATGCCATAATACTTCTTATTCAGCCAACGTAACCCAGTATTTAAGAGGCTTGTATAAATGATTATCCATTGAGATAATAATTGAGAAAAAAAGCTGATAGAACCGATAACCCAAGAGAAAAACCACAAAATAACTCAGCTTTTATGCCATTCAAACCTTTAATATAGTATCTTTTCTTGGTTTTGACAACATAAAAAACGCTCTGACGTTGTAAAATGAGATTTATTGTACAATATCGGTTGAACACAGAGAAATTAGCACAATTCTCCGCCGAACACAATTTTTCATCCTGCCAAAGAGCGCGTTTATAGTAACAATATTTTTGGATTTTCAGAAAGTGTTAGGCAAGCGGCTTAAACTGTTCAAAGGCTTGCAAACAGGAATTGCAGTAATGAATTGAGCGGCACAACGTTGGTCCGAAGAGGGTTTGGAGCGCAGTATTCGTGCTGCCGCAAAAGGGACAAGCGATATTTTCCAACACATCCAATTCAAAATAACCATCATGCTTCGGCGGTGGCGCGAAGCCCATCTCCTGCAAAATTTTACGCCCTCTCTCACTGATTCTGTTAGAATTCCACGGCGTTTCAAAAGACACAACGACCTCAACGCTTGAAAGTGGCATCAGTTCAAGGCGTTCACGAATTGCATCTTTCATCACGTGCAGCGCAGGACAACCCGAAAATGTTGGGGTCATTGTTACGCGAACGGCGTTGTTTTTCCCTATTTCCACGTTGGTAATCACTCCCAAATCCACCACCGAAAGACGCGGAATTTCTGGGTCCATCACCTCGTGCAAAGCAAGCAAAACATCCTGCTCTAATATCGTGTCAAAACTTGTCATTCGGAAGGCTCAAAAATTAAGTGGATAAACTCAAGACATCATAGTGGCACAGACATTCTTGTCTGTGAGTGTTAGTGCGTACTTCAGGCGACAAACACAGACAAAAATGTCTGTGCCACTCCTGACTTTGAACACTTATTTTTTTACCATTCCTTACCGCCCCACCATTGGTGTTTCCAAAATGCGGATACGCGCTTCGAGGTCGGAAATGCGAAGCTGCAACGCACGATTGATGTCGCGCAAACGCTGATTTTCTGCGCTTACCGAAGAATAATCGTAGGAAGAGTTGTAAGAAGAATTATAGGAATAATCGGGGTTTGGGCGCGGTGTTGCTGAGGCGGACGGCGAATAATTGGCATATCCATAATCATACTGCACATCCCGCTCAATCTTACGAAGCGCATCAAGACTGGTTTCTGAGGAGTTCGACGACAAGACGCTCCGATACAAATACTCCGCACGACGCAAGTAATCAAGCGAGGTTAAGCGGTCGCCTATATCACGGAAAAATAAACCTGCATATTCATTCCCAACCGCTTCCCAATAACGGCTTCCCCGCGCCCGCACAATATCTAAACCAAAACGCAAATAATTCTGTGCAAGCTCGTATTTACCTGCTTCGCGGTAGGTATTGCCCAATTTCAAATAGCGCACACCCATTTCTAATGTTTGTGCATCAGGATTCGTGGCTCGCCAATTCGACAAACCTTCTTCCGCCCAGTATCGGCGCGGCGTAGAGCCTGTTTGTGCAGTGCAAATATTCAGCATTACTCCCCAAAGAGCCCACACAACACAAAGTAGTGAGAAGCGAGAAAATATGCGGTTCATGGCGATATTCCTTGAAATAAATGAAAGTTTTTGCCGTTCAACACGCGCAAAAATACTTATTTCTTACTACAAATACAGATTTTCTTTTTCAAAAGCATCTATGCTCTCTATGCCACTTGATTTCTCGTTTTCCAAATTATTCCTTTGGAATAATCCCCATTTTTTGCAGCAAAAACGTCGCGTTCTTATTCGCCGCAATGCCGCGATGGAGGCGGTAATCAAAGGAAAGTTCGTCATTTTCAATGCGCCCCTCGAAGGAATAATTGCGTACGGTTTCGGGAAATTCCTGCTCCAACGCACCTACATCCGTATCGTGCGTGGCAATGACCGTCGGTGTGTTTGCGGCAATAAAACGGCGCAAAAGCCCAATCGTTCCTGACTTCTTGTCGGCAGAATTTGTCCCGCGCAAAACTTCATCCAGCAAAACCAGCGTTTGTGCGGCTTCTGGTGAATGAACGCGCTCGGTAATCATGCGAAGGCGTTGTAATTCCGCAAAGAAGTAGGATTCATGCCGCTCCAGCGAATCCGTTGTGCGCATACTCGTCAAAACCTGCACGGGTGAGCATTCAAAGTGCGTCGCATTGACGGGCAAACCAATCATTGCCAGCACCGTATTCAGCCCTAAGGCGCGTAAAAACGTGCTTTTGCCCGCCATGTTCGCTCCCGTGATGACGCACACGCGCCCATGTTCGCGGTCGAAACTGAGGTCGTTGCGCACACAGCTTTCATTAGTCAAAAATGGATGCCCCAGCCCTGAAACCCGCACAATAGCTTCGTTTTGCGCTACGCTTGATGCTTCTTGTAAAATGGGATTCGTACAATGCGGATGATTGAACGCAAACCCTGAAAGGCTCACCAGCGCGTCCATTTCAGCGATTGCCTCAAACCATTCGGCAGTACGAGTTTTATTGCGTTCGCGCCATTGCTCAAGTTTTGCGGCGCAATGCAGATTCCATAGCACCGTTCCATTCAGGAAAATCGCACCTGCCAGCGAATTTCCTTCCTGAAAACGATTCAAAAGCCACGACAATCGTTGTATTTCTCGCGTTGCCTCTTCCGCGCAAGCAACCACGCGCTTTGGCGAAGAAGTATGAAATGGTGAGCTTTCATTTGCCGCAAGTACCACTTTCAGCAAGCGCACATACACCCCCAAAAGCGGCGCGAAGCGTTCTCCCAGCGTTGCTTCTCGCATGATAACCCGCAGAAACACTGCCGCCGTGAGCATATTCGCAATAAAACAAACGGTTATCAATTTCATCGCAAAGGGATGTTCTCCATGAAAAATCAGGAATACCAAACTGCACAAAAACAGCACGGGCAAAGCAAACATCAGCACTTTGAGGAATATTTTGCCTTTCAGCACAGGTTCTTCGTACAACCATTTTTCCAAGCCTTCGCGCCCATTTTGCGACAACACGCGACTACTCCGCGCCGCGTACCATTCCTGACGGAAGCCGCTCCGTTCCTTGAGTTCAGCAATAATTGTCTGGCGTTCTTCAATGCTGCTTTTTGTTTCCAGCGTGGACGTAAGCATTTCCGCCAAACGCAAGCTCCCATGAGGCGTACACGTGCGGTTCATGCGCTGAAAGAGCGATGCTTCGCCAAAAATATCAAGATCCAGCGCGAAGTCGTTTGCTTGTGGAAGTGCGGGATGCGTGAAGTATTCCGCACCATGAGGAAAACTGCTCCAATCGCCCGCCAATGCTTGTTCTTCACGGATATTGACCTCACGCAGTGCGTCGCTTTTCTCTTTCTGTTTGAAAAGCCTTGCGTGGTGCGTTACCAAAGCTGCAAACACAGCAAACATTGTAAAAAAACTCAATAACCATGCAGTAGAAGAAACATTCCACATACCGTAAATGCACGAATATGCACAAAAAAACAAAAGAAGCGCAGCAACAAAACGCAGCACGGAAATAGTATTGATGCGCTTTTGCAGCTGCTCGGCGGTGGTTTTGTGCTTTGCCGCATTTGTTTGGTAAAACTCTTGGACGCTTGATTTCATGCGGTGTGTTGATTGAAATTGATGCAAAAACCCCTACACATCTTGCCAATACTGACGTGTAGGGGTTTTTAACATTGAGAATATTTTCGTTACTCCAGCATAGAACGCAGCATCCATGCGGTTTTCTCGTGAATTTGCAAGCGAGCATTCAGCAAATCCGCCGTCGGACCGTCGTTTGCTTCTTCTGCGATGGGCAAGACTTCTCGCGCCGTGCGGACGACTGTTTCGTTGTCTTCCACGAGTTTTTTTATCATGTCATTCGCGCTGGGAACGCTGTCTGCATCTTGGATTGCGGATAAATTCTTGAACGACGAAAACGAACCTGGCGCAAATTCGCCGAGCGCACGAATCCGCTCTGCAATTTCATCTACCGCCGTAAATAACTCGGTGTACTGCACTTCAAACATGGTGTGCAGCGTGTTGAACATCGGACCAGTAACGTTCCAATGAAAATTATGCGTTTTCAGAAAAAGCGAATAGGTATCCGCCAAAAGCCGCGCCAAACCTTGTCCGATTTGCTTGCGGTGTGATTCTTCGATGCCAATGTTGATTTGCATATATTTTGTGAAAATGTCGTGTGAAAATATCCTGAGTTCCAGCGTGATTTAAAAAGCTGGTTCTTGTTGGATGTAGTTGGAAATCCGCCTCAATACTGGGCTACAAAGGTAAAAAAAACAATAGTGGCACAGACATTCTTGTCTGTGTTTTTCACCTGAATCCCGCACTAACACTCACAGACAAGAATGTCTGTGCTACTGATAGGTTAGGGATTCTTTCCAACTAAAACCAATAAGAACCAAAAAGCTCGTCCTTTGAAATTCCTGCATCTTTCAACTTTCTATTGGTATTGGCTCATGGTGCGCAATCAAACTTTCAATGTAGAGCGAAACCGCATCTTTCGCCATTTCAACAGCATGGGTGATATTTTCCCCATATGTGATACATCCAGGCAAAGAAGGCACCGTAACGGTATAGCCGCCCTCTGGTTCAGGACGTAAAAAAACTTTGTACGATAGAGTTTTCATGTTTACCACTCCGCGTGTGGGTCAATAACAAACACTTCCGACATTTCTTCCAACAACGGCGGCAAATACTCCGTGTGATAACCATATCGCCCGCCAAACTCCGCATCATTGCTGGTGTTTGAGGGAAGTTGCAAATTTGCCGCGCTGAGTATCGGCTGAATCGTCTCCAGCCAGCGTGTTTTCAGGGTTTCCACGCCCGCAAAAATGCCTTCTGCGCTCAGTTCCGCCTCAAATTTACTTGGCTCAAACATTCCGAGTGCGAAAGGAAATGCCTCGTTCAATGCCGCTTGAAGGCGCGTATTTGCTTCATCGCTGCCTTTGCCGAGTTGCTTCACCCAAGCATTTGCGTGCATGGTGTGGTACATAATTTCGCCGCGCACTTTTTTTGCGAATTGTTGCAATGGCTGGAAGCTAGATTCCGTCAGCATTCCAAAGCGTAGTTGCTGCGCGGTATCGAAGAGGAAATGCCGCATCACGCTGAAATCATATTCGCCAATCGGCAATTCCACAAAACGGCAGCACGTAAACTGCTTCTCTGAGCGCATAAAAGCTAACGTGTCGGGGTCTTGCTCCCCACAATGCTCGTGGAGAATCGTGTATAGCCCCAGCGCGTGTCCCAACTGGTCTTGTGCAATCGAAGCAAAAGCAATATCCTCTTCCAGAACAGGTCCCAAGCCAACCCATTCCGAATTACGATGACCAATGATTAAACAATCATCTGCCATGTTGAAAAGCAAGGTTTTGAGGGCTGTTTGCGGCATAATTTATTGCAAAAATATTCGTAAATAGTTCACATTCATTCACACACATTCAACAAAATCAGGGCTGCTAAATTCTGTGTGAGGGTGGTATTAGCTTTATCGCTTGACCGTTACTGTGCGCGGCATGGCGATACCCAAAGTGATATAGGCAACAAAACCATTGAGAAAAGATTGCTCATACACAACAGTATAGTTTGCTGCACCTTTTGCCATTTTTGCCGCATCTACTGGACCTTGCAACGGCACCAAACCCCAGAGAAGATGCCATGCCCAAACAGATTCTTCATTTTTTGCTGCTTCGTCGCCCTGACGAGCAGGTGCGCCTTGTCCGACAGCAATTTTTTGCGTAAAGCAGCTTGTCAAGCCCATTCCAAGCATTGCACAGAGGACAAATGCCGTGACTATTTGTTTAAATCGAAGTGTATTCATTGGTTGTATAAATAAAATTCAAAAGTAATGGATTAAGGAAACTGCCTTAACGGCGTACCGTTACTGTCTCTGGACCGACTAAGCCCTGCAAAATTCCATAAATCAAACCATCAACGAATGTGCGTTGGAAGGTAACGGTGTAATTGTTTGCGCCTTTTGCCATGGCAGGAATACTTGTTTGACTTAAATTTCCTAAACCCCACGCAACAAACCATGTTTGCGCTGTTTCTTCTTGCGCACCAGCAGCGCCCGAACCAATGACAATGGATTGCGTAAAGCAACCCGTACAAACGATGCTAAGACCAACAACAAACAACGCAACAATGCCTGTTTGCAGTTTTTTTAGTGTGTTTTTTAACATACAAAACTCCATGAAAAATAGAGAAATGAGGAAGAAATTATTTGGAAATAAATATTGAACCTATCGACGATTCAACAGCCCTGATGTTTTGGTTAAATTCTGGCAGTGCCAAAATGTAATCGAACTGAACAACGCGCCCCGCCGAAGGAATAAGCAGCTTGAAAGCTACTGTTTCCTGAGAACGCAACATGATTTGCGTAATGGGAATAGCATTATTCGTAAAGGTAGCAACCTGACAACTACTTGTGTCCATACCAGATTTGACGCGCTTTGTGTATTCATCAATTTTTTGTGCAGTATTTGCAAAACGACTCGGAAAATACAACTCCGAAACCGCCAAAGCAGAATTGCCCTGAACCCGCTTAAACACGTGCTTTGGAGCAATGCGAATATCGTTGGTGTCTTGCTGTGCGAGTTTTGCTTGCATTTCCGCTTGCATTGAGCTTTCAAGCGGCTTCCAGTCTTTCGGCACACGAAAGGTGAGATTCAATGCGGTATCCAGAACGCTTATATCCAACAAGGTAGAATCTACTTCCACACGAATACCCTTTGACGATGGCGCAGATGCTCGCTTTTCCGTACAAGCACTGATGCACCAAACAGCACAAAGGCAAACAAACGTTCCCAAAATATGCGAGAAAATATTATGCTGAAAGGGGCGTAAATTCTTCATTCTTGAATGATTTTTATTGCAAAAATTATTGTAAAATATCTTACCAAGCATAGCTTATCGTCGCCCGCAAGCGCGGTAAAATCCTGTTTCCCGACGAGCCTTGTTGAACAAAATCAGGCAAACCTGAACGCTCTTGGCTACTGACAATGTTGTACTCCGCGCCAACGCCCACACCCAGCACCAATGCTGGCATTTCCGCGATTGACCATTCATAGCCGCCCACAATACCAACGCTGAACCATTGCACCCGCTCTCTTGCTTGCGTTGTGCCATTTGGAAAAAATGCGGTTGGTTGAATACCACTTCCCGAAACGTATTCCGATTGCGTAAAGCCTAGATTGGGAGCGGCATACCAGCCCAAATGCCGCTTCCCTTCCCAATGCCATTGCCCTTCCAAACGTGCGCCAAAGCCGCTTTCACGGACATTCTCGCTCAAAACCAGATTTGACGGCGTTTCTAGCGTTAGTCGTGCGGTGAACGATTCCGAAATTACGCGAGAATAGGCAAGATTCCAATAGCCCAACGTCCGCGCTACATCAAGCGTGAGAAGGTTTTGCGCCGTTGAAATTTGCTGTTCCGGAGCTTGTTGCTCTTGTGCAAGGCTGCTCTGCTGCACTTTAGCAAGCAAAAAAGCACACACGAGGAACAACAATGGAAGTCTTGGAAAGCTCATAAATACTAGGGTTCAGAGGTGAGTGCAAGTATTACGCATCAAGTATTACACATTTTGCTCTTTTTTATATCGGTCAATTTTATCGCGCACTTTCCACGCATTTGCATTGCGATAGTCCTTGTCCGCACTTGGCGCAGTTGCGTACAGTTCTGGCTCGTCTGCACCATCAGTCGTGAAAATATCGGTCGTGCGAACAACCCAAATGCTTGTTGTGGTCATGCGCCGCCCGTACTGCTCTTTCGCAAACAAATACGCCATTTCCGCATTCGGCGCGTGGACAGAACCCACGTGCGTATGCCGTCCGCCAGTTTTTGCTTGGTGCAATACTTCGTAGGTTTCAAAAAGCTCATTACCTGAAAGCGGCGTAGAATCGTGGCTTTCGGGAATCATTGCCCGTGTAATGCGTGGGTCGAGTGAGGTGATTTCGCTCATAGGTTTGGTCAAAACGAGATATTGGAACTGGTCAAAATCTTCATCTTCCCGTCCTACCGCTTCCGAGCGGTAGAACGGGTTTCACGGAAAAAATTATGCGGCAAATAAGCCATCAATAGATAAATATCGCTCGCCCGTATCGTAGCAGAACGTCAGTACCCGTGCGCCTTGTGGCAATTCTGGCAGCTTCTGCGCAACCGCCGCAAGCGACGCGCCCGACGAAATGCCAATAAAAATTCCTTCTTCTTTTGCCGAGCGCACCGCATAGCTAAAGGCATCGTCTTTGGAAACTTGAATCACGCCGTCCAACAAGTCTTTATGCAGGTTTCCAGGAATAAATCCTGCGCCGATGCCTTGAATTGGGTGCGGTGCGGGGCTTCCTCCGCTAATCACAGGCGATAAAGCGGGTTCCACAGCAAATACTTTGAGATTCGGAAATTTCGCTTTCAAAACTTTCGCAACGCCCGTAATGTGTCCGCCCGTTCCCACGCCTGTAATCACGCAATCAAGCCCTTCGGGAAAGTCGTTTACAATTTCTTCGGCGGTCGTGCGCACGTGAACATCCACGTTTGCAGGATTGTCAAACTGCGACGGCATCCACGCTTTTGGCAATTCTTTCACCAATTCTTCCGCCTTCGCAATCGCGCCTTTCATGCCCTTTTCACGCGGTGTCAGCTCAAAGGTCGCGCCGTATGCCGCCATAATGCGCCGACGCTCAATGCTCATGGATTCTGGCATGACAAGAACAAGTTTATAGCCTTTCACCGCCGCCACCATTGCCAAGCCAATGCCCGTATTTCCTGATGTTGGCTCAATAATCATGCTGTCTTTCGTCAGAAGTCCTCGCTTTTCGGCATCTTCAATCATCGCAAGCGCGATGCGGTCTTTGATGCTGCCGCCTGGATTGGAGCGTTCTAATTTCATCCACACTTCAGCATTTTCTCCAAAAAGATTACGAATGCGCACGTGTGGCGTATTTCCTATGGTTTCGAGGATGTTGTGTGCTTTCATTGTGTTGTTCTGTGGTTGAGGTTTTTACAAATGTTGTTTGTCATAATGACCGCAAAACGAGGAAATATCTATCTCGCGGGTTGTTTCGTAAATCGTATACACCAATCTGTCAGTTAAATTTACTCGTCGGCTAAATACTTCTCCCTGAAAGTAGCGCAAACGCTCAGGTTTACCAGTACCTTGTCGTGGATTTATCGCCAATTCTCGCACCATATCAAAACACTTGATGTAGCTTGTTTTATCGTTTTTGCGAAACTGCATCAGGTCTAATTCTGCTTGCGGAAGAATAGTGATTTTATACATCGTGAAACACTTCCTCTGGCGATTTTCCACGAACTTGTCCCGTCCGTTCTCGCTCACGTTGCCCATCCAATAAGGCTTGCAGCGATATTGGGTCATTCAAAAGGCGCAGCGTTTCTTGAATTTCATTCCACGAAATTTGTGGAATCATTACTACCGCTCCCGCATCGCCAACAATCACGGTTTCATCAAAATCGTTAATCACGGATTGGATGAGCGTTGGTAGATTTTGCGCAGCTTCTCGAACTGTAATCGTTGTCATTGGAGTGCCTTATCAAAAAGGTTGCTTGAAAAATTAAATCACAAAATCCATTGCATCAATATCCTGCACCACATACCCATCGCCATTGGTCGATTGTATGCGGATTTGCGAGGTATGATACGCCAGCGAATGAGGCGGAATGCTCTTTGTAAGCCAAACATTCCCGCCAACAGTGCTGTTATGCCCAATCACGGTCGAGCCGCCAAGAATGGTCGCATTGGAATAAATCACGACGTTATCTTCAATAGTCGGATGCCGCTTCGTTTCTGCCAATGACTTCTTCACGCTGAGTGCGCCAAGCGTTACACCTTGATACACCTTCACATTGTTGCCAATCAGGGTCGTTTCGCCAATCACAACGCCCGTTCCATGGTCAATGCAGAAACCCGCACCAATGCTTGCGCCTGGGTGAATATCAATGCCCGTTTGCGTGTGGGCATATTCGGTCAAAAGACGTGGAAACAAGGGAACATCAAGACGGTAGAACTCATGCGCAATGCGGTACACGCCCGTTGCGAGAAAGCCCGGATAGGCTAAAATCACCTCTTCAATACTCTCGGCGGCTGGGTCGCCTTGATAAATCGCCTCCGCGTCCAACCACAAAATTTCCTGAACATTCGGCAAACGACGAAAAAATTCATGGGCAATTTCCACCGCAGACCGCTTCATTGCTTGTTCGTAGGGCGTAAGAATTTTCACGAGTATATGATACATCGTGCGGAGTTGCGTTTCGGTATCGTCCTCGCAGCATTCGCGCTGTGCCGCAACAAAATGCGGAAAGAGTGCTTGCAAGATACCTTCAGCGAAAGAACGAGCATCGGTACGGGTTGGGAGTGTGTTTTGGTGTTCGATTGCTTTTTGAACAACAAGCGGAATGATTGCAGAAAAGTCGGGAAGTGCTGATGTTGTCAAGGAATTGTGTTGCTCCACATCGGTGGAAGAAATCGTTAAAGCCATATTCAAACCTTCGTAAGCAAGAGCATAAACATTGAACAAAGAGAAAATCAAACGAGAACACAAAGATACAAAAAAATGGAAATGCAGAATGGAATTTCTCATTGCGCACTGGTTATTTCTGTTTTTTTACAAAGAGAATTGAGCGAGAATTGAGCATATATCAGGCATTCAAGCACCCTTGCACAAAAAACCTCTGAAAGCAAGGTAGAACAAGGCATACAGGGATTTGGGGTGCAATCGACAATATTCAAAAAAATAGCGTTGAAGCAAGGTATTATCTTGCATTGAGGGCAATTAAAGTGTCTGAGAATGATTCGTAAAATAGTTTATCGAAACATCACAACAAACGCGCACCTCGCTCGTCAGTATTCATGCACTCTTTCACCACTTTCAATGCTATGAATCACCACGCTTCCCCCTTTGTTTCGCTCCAAAATCTCTCGAAATCCTACCGCGAAGGCGAGGTAACGCGCACCGTGTTGAACAATGCCACGCTCACTATCCAGAAAGCAGAAACTATCGCACTTTTGGGCAAAAGCGGTTCGGGAAAATCCACCTTGCTCAATCTTCTTTCGGGAATCGACACGCCCGACCGAGGCGAAGTCTGCATCAATGGACGAAGTATTCATCAGCTTTCTGAGGAAGCGCGGACACTCTTTCGCAGAGAACATATCGGTTTTGTGTTTCAATTTTTCAATCTCATTCCAACGCTCACCGTCGAAGAAAACATCCTGCTTCCGCTTGAATTGAACAAACGCACTTCCCCCGCAGACCGCACCAATGCTTGTTCTTTGCTAGAGCGCGTCGGAATGGAATCGCGCCTTTCTGCTTTCCCTGATAAACTTTCTGGTGGCGAACAGCAGCGCGTAGCTGTTGTTCGTGCGCTCGTCCACAAGCCGCTTCTGCTCTTGGCTGACGAACCGACGGGCAATCTTGATACTGAAAACGGCGCACGTGTTCTCGCACTGCTTTTGGAACTTTGCCGCGAACAATCCACAACGCTGCTCATGGCAACGCATAGCTTGGAAGCCGCATCAAAACTGGGGCGCGTGATTGTTGTACAAGAAGGAAATATTGTGGAACAAGAACATTTTTGACGCTCTGTCTCTCGTTACAATGCGCAGACCAGAGCAGCTATGCCGCTTTTACTCTTGCGTATTACTTGCCGTCTGCTTTGGCGCAAAGGCTTGTTCAATAAAATTACGAATGCGGCGCAGATTGCCGGGTGTGTAAAAACCGCTATCCCAATGGCGATACCCGTCCAAAATATCAAGCGTTGAGGTTACCCCTGCTTTATTCAGAGCCTCATCCAGCAACTCGCTTTGGTTAAACGGCACATTGCAATCAGCATTTCCGTGCTGAATAAGGAATGGCGGGTCGTCTGGGGTAATGTAGCTTATCGGATTTGCCGCTTTCACCTTGTCAGGAATCGTGGTAATCGCTGCGCCCAGCAACAGAGCTTCTGGCGAAGTTGGTAAATTGTGCATCACAGGACTGGCGCACTCTTCCACCGTTTGCTCATCCATTTTCAAAAAATCGGTCGGACCGTACAAATCCACAACTGCTTCTACACGGCTTGAATACTGGTTGTTGCCTAAATTTCCTTCAATATCAATACTTGCATTTCCCACCGTTGCCGTTTTCACGTCGCCCGTTGTTCCGAGCAGTGCCGCCAAGTGTCCGCCTGCACCTTCGCCCCAGACCGCTATTTTGCTGGTGTCGAGGTTGTATTTGCTGCCATTAGCGCGAATCCAACGCACTGCGGCTTTGCAGTTGTGGAGCTGCGCGGGAAAGCGTTCCGTCGTGACATAATTCGCACACACAACCGCGAAGCCATATTTTATCATGGATGCAGCGTAATTTGAACCAAACCCGTTTTTATTTCCCGAAAACCACGTGCCGCCATGCAGCCACAAAATCACGGGAAAGGGCTTCGCACTCGCGGTATCTTTTGCGTAAATGTCCAGCATCATGTCTTTGCCACCGCTCTTTGCGTAGGGCAGCATTGGCTCTTTGGGCGGGATAAATTGGGCGTGGAGCGCAGAAGAAGATACTGCCGACAAGAGCAATACCAACGCGGCTTGTAGAAGGAAATTTCCTACAAACGGCTTCACACCACGAGGGCGAAAAAAAATAGTACAAAAATGATTCATTGGATAACGAGGGGCAATCAAACAGAACAGAAACGCACAAAACAAAGGCTGCACTTCGTTTTGTACAAAAAGTTGCTCAAGAACTGCACGTGAACGAGCGGAGTATATGCGCGGTTCACGGCAAGTACGGTCGTCAGCGTTATTGAGACACGTCTAATTTATGCGCTTTTCGGAAAACTCCCAGCGAAAAATTCGCTGGGTGCAAGGAATTTGACCACTTTCTTGAGAAAAAGGATTATTGCTCAATCAATAGCAAACCATCGAAAGCTCATCAACACTAGCCCCACAAGCATATCGCTCTACAAACTTCCTAAATACTCATGCACAAATTTTATCGCCATCGAACCCTCGCCAACCGCCGAAGCCACGCGGTTCATCGCGCCAGAGCGCACATCGCCGGCAGCAAAAATGCCTGGCACGCTGGTTTCGAGAAGGAGGGGTCCGCGGTCGAGTTTCCAAAATTTTAGGAAGTCCTGAGAGCGCACCACATCTGCGCCCGTTTCGAGAAAACCGCGCTCATTGCGGAGAATCGTGCTTGGCACCCAGTCGGTTGCAGGTTTCGCGCCAATAAAAATGTAGAGCGCACGAGCAGTAACGGAGCGGTCTTCAGAACTTTTGTTATTGTACAAAATAATTTCTGCCAGCGTTTCCTCGCCGCAGACTTTCTTGATTTCTGTGAATGGCAACATCTGAATATTCGGCGTAGCGGCAATTTGGTCAATCAGGTACTGCGACATCGTTGCGCCAAGTCCCGCGCCGCGAATCACGATAAACACATTCTTTGCAAAGTGCGATAAATACATGGCTGCTTGCCCTGCCGAATTCCCGCCGCCAACGATGTACACATCCGTATCGCGGCAAGCATTCGCCTCGGTTGTGGCTGCGCCGTAGTACACGCCCGCGCCCGTGAAATTGCCGATATTTTCTGCCTCCAACTGCCGATATTCTACGCCACTTGCAATGATGATGCTTTTTGCAACAACACTTTTTCCATCAATAAAACGAATCGTCTTGTAGTGTTCATGCGGGTTTGGGGAAATGTCAATTGAAACCACTGATTGCGGTGCAAGAAATTCCGCGCCTAAGCGTGTCGCCTGCGTGATTGCCCGCCGCGTCAGTTCCGCGCCGCTCAGTCCCGATGGAAAACCAAGATAATTTTCAATCCGCGAGCTTGTTCCCGCCTGACCTCCAGGCGCGTGGCGTTCCACAAGCAAGGTTTTAAGACCTTCCGACGAGCCATACACTGCCGCCGCTAGTCCCGACGGACCCGCGCCGACAATCACCACATCGTACACCTCCGCCGAAGCCTCAGCATTTAAGCCAATCCGCGAGGCAATCTCCACTGGTTCGGGATTTTTCGCAACGAAGCCATCTTCAAACAAGAGAGCGGGTAAATCATTCGTGCTGAGGGCGTTGGAAGCGAGTATTTCTGCGGTATCGGGGTGCGTTTGAACATCCAGCCATTTGTAGGGCACCAAATTTCCCGCGAGAAAATCCTTGATTTTATGCGACTTTGGCGACCACTGAAAGCCAATCACGCGCAAGCCCGTAAATTCAGGCTTGTACGATGCTTGCCAATCTTCCAAAAGTTCGTTCAATGCTGGATAGAGCTTCTCTTCGGGCGGCTCCCAAGGCTTGGAAAGGTAGTAATCAAGCTGCACGGCGTTGATTGCTTTAATGGCAGCTTCAATATCGGAATACGCCGTGAGCAGCACACGCTTTGCTTTCGGGAAAATCGTCATTGCCTTTGCAAGATAGTCCACGCCTTGCATTTCGGGCATTCGCTGGTCGGAAAGCAGCAAAGCAACAACTTCTTGTTTTTGTTTCAGGGTCTGAAGCGTTTCAAGAGCTTCCTTTGCGGAAAGCGTTGTGAGAACTTTGTAGTCTTTTCGATACACTTTGCGCAAATCGCGCTCCAATGCTCGCAGCACGGCAATATCGTCATCAACGGCAAGTATATACGGTGTTTTCACGCTGATACAAGTTTATTGGCAAAAGAGTAGCTATGAATTGTTACGATTTCTCCGCTTCAAAGCGCAACGGCAACGACCGCAAACGCTTCCCATTCAAGGCAAACACCGCATTGGCAACGGCTGCAGCGATTGGACCAATCGGCGGCTCGCCCATGCCAAACGGCTTTTCGCCACCACCAATAAACTCAACCTCAATGCGCGGCGTTTGCGACAAGGTAAGAAGTGGGTAGGAATCGAAATTACTTGCTTCGGCAAGACCATCTTTGAAGGTAAGCTCTTCCAATAAAGTCGAACTGAGACCCATCGTGATTGCGCCTTGTGTTTGTGCGGCTGCGCCGTTTGGATTAACCACCAAACCCGCATCCACGACCGCATGAACCTTGTGAACCTTGATTGTGCCTTGCTCCACCGACACTTCTGCAATCTGCACAACAACCGTTCCTGCGCTAAAGCACAGTGCCACGCCTTTTGCACGACCATACTCGCGTAGTTCTTTCCATTCCGCTTTGTCGGCAGCACGTTGCAAGGCAGCTTTAATGCGCTTTCCCGTTGCGTCGTCGGGAAGATTTTTCATGCGAAATTCAATGGGGTCAATCTTCGCTTTTTTCGCTAATTCATCCATAAAACTCTCGCGGGCAAACGTATTCGGCAGCAAACCCAAGCCGCGCCATGGACCAGTGGTAATGGGCAAATCAGCACGGCGATAGAGAATTTCCATATTCGGTGTGTTATAGACCAATGCTGCGCCCGCCAGCGTACCAACATCCGCGCCAAAGGTCGCAACAAGCGTATCTCCCAAGCGCGAACCCCATTTTTCGTAGAGCAGTTCGCCCATCGAAAAAAGAATATCACCACTCGAAATGGTGTGCCGAAGAGCTTGTATCTTGCCTTCAGCATCAACACTCGCCTGCAAACGTTGGTGCGTTGGCGGACGATAAAAACCATACTTCATTTCTTCCTCGCGCGTCCAGCCCACGTGAACAGGCTTCCCGCTTGCTTTGGCGAGGATTGCAGCTTCTTTCGGGGCATCAAGTCCAGCACGCCGCCCAAAGCCACCGCCAATGTAGCACGGATACACCGTAATATCGTCGGTGCTAACGTCAATCGCAGAGGAAATCGCCATTTGCGTCAAGCCAGGTCCTTGCGTTGAGCAATGCACATGAACCTTACCGTCTTTGATTTCCACGAGTCCCGCTTGCGGCTCTAAGTGCGCATGAACGGCGTAGGGAGTGCTGTACTCGGCACTGTAGCTGCCTTCTGGCAAATGTTTCGCTGCATTCCCGCGCTCTTGCACGACTTGTCCTTCCGCCGCAGCATTGGCGGGAATGGTAGTCGTTTTTATTAATTCTGCTTGCTGAACAAACGTGCCACCTTCCCATTTGGTAATGATTTTTTTTACTGCCGCACGCGCTTTGGTGCGGGTTGTCGCCACTATGCCCGCAAAGCCATCTTGAATGACTACTTTTACCACGCCGGGCATACTTGCTGCTTCTCCTGCTTCGGCAGACTTCAACACCGCACCATATCTGGGCGGACGAGCAACCGCGCCATAGTGCATATTCGGCACACGCGCATCGTAGCCGTAGATTGCTTTTCCCGCAATTTTTTCTTGAAAATCTACCCGCTTCACATTTTTACCAATCAGCGAAAACTCCGATGACGGTTTCAATTCGGCTTTGTCTGGCAATTCGAGTGTAAATTTCTTATCGGCAATGATTTCACCGAAGCTCAAACTCTGCTTCTTTGCTTGCTTTTCCGCACTTTTTGCAGAATTTTTCTCGAAACCTTTCACGGAAATAATGCCGTTATCTACAAGCAATTCCGAGCGCGGAACACCGAGCATTTGTGCGGCTTTCGCGGCTAATCCTTCGCGCACACAGGCAGCAGCCTTTCGTGC
Organism: Candidatus Kapaibacterium sp.; assembly: GCA_004292595.1. Classification (GTDB taxonomy): domain Bacteria; phylum Bacteroidota; class Ignavibacteria; order Kapaibacteriales; family UBA4661; genus PH2015. The sequence continues at coordinate 21,648 of RDXM01000133.1, forward strand.
GGGTTCGTACAAGGTAATGACCGAAACGCTGCCGTTGGAAAACATCGTGCTGAATGGGTCGAAACCATGCTTAGAATGGGCTTGCTTGGCGGTAACGGTCTTCCAATCGGCGCAGAGTTCATCGGCAAAAATTTGTGCAAGTGCAGTATGAATTCCCTGCCCCATCTCGGTTTTCGGAATAAAGAGGGTTATTTCGTTATTTGTGCCAATTTCGCACCATAATAAATGGTCGGAAGGCACACGCGCTTTCTGGTCTTCTGCGCCAAACTCCGCTAAAGAACGGCGCAGAGTACGAAAAGCAACACCACCGCCAATCAAAGCAACTGCGCCCGTTGCACCGATTCCAAAAAGAATTTTTCTGCGGAGCGGGCTTTTGGGTTCTTGTTGTGAAGTATCTTTTTTCATGGCAGAAATATTCAAAAAATATGGTAATTGATGAAAATGTTGCGGCAAAAAATAGGGTCAGAATGTACAAACAGACGCTTACAGCACAGTAATTTATGAATTTATGGCGACGTTTCTATGAGCAGTGCAGCTTCTTCTTTTTTTGCTGCTTCCTCTGCTCTTTTTTCGCGCTCTTTCTGTTCTTTTTCTCGTTCTTCCTTCATAAACATGGCAGCACGCTTTACTGCTGAGCGAATACGGTCGTAGCAACCGCATCGGCAGTAGTTGTTGCCCATTGCTACTTCGATTTCTCCTTCAGTCGGCTCTGGCGTAGATTTGAGAAATGCAAGTGCCGTCATAATCTGTCCGCTCATGCACCACGAGCATTGCGGCGTTTGCTCGTCAATAAACGCTCGCTGCACAGCATGAAATTTAATTTCTCCATTCGGCAATGTTTTGGAAATACCTTCAATCGTCGTGATGCGCTGCCCTTTCAATGCCACTGCTGGCGTAACACAACTACGCACGGGCGAGCCATCAACCAAGACTGTGCAAGCACCGCAAATGCCTGCTCCACAACCAAACTTTGTGCCAGTCAAGCCTAGTTCATCACGTAGTACCCAAACGAGAAACTCCTCAGGGTCGCCGGAAATGCTATATTTTTTGCCGTTAATACTGAGTTCCATTGCGCAATAGAGAGAAAAGGGTGAGAAAAAATTTCACACACGACGTACAAAAGATACCTGACGAAAGACATCTGATAAACCGAGCCTAAAATACAACGGAAATATACAGGAAACAAGGCATATTCACTGGACTTTTCGGTACAATATCACCGAATTTACGCTGAGGAACTTCGTTTAGGCGCGTAATTGCTGCGAAGTTTTTTTGCCCTGCAATGCGCTGGAAGCCTTGCTGTTTCTTGTATTTGAGACAAGGTGCGTCGAAGCACTCTCCAAACGAAAATGGTTGATAAGCGCATTCAATTCTTGGGTTAGGGTGTTGAGGTTTGTTGCGGCTTGGGCAATCTGCTCCACACCTCGCTCTGCATCGTGGGTTACAGAGAGCATCGTGTCAATGTGCGCCACAATGTACAAACTTGTTGTTGCTTGCCGCTCTGTCGCTTGCGCAATGCTCTGCACCACCGATGCCACGCGCTCGGACGATTGCACAATGCCCTGCAAGGCAGCATTTGCGGTATGCGCAAGCTCTAAGCCGCTCTGCACCTCGCCTTTGCCGAGCTTCACCGCATCAACAGCGCGGCGCGTTTCGCCCTGAATGCGTTTGATGATTGTGCTAATTTGTTTCGTTGCTTTTGCCGTGCCTTCGGCAAGCTCCCGCACTTCATCGGCAACCACCGCAAAGCCGCGTCCATGCTCACCTGCACGAGCCGCTTCGATAGCAGCATTCAGCGCAAGAAGGTTTGTTTGGTCGGCAATTTGGCTAATCACTTGCACAATTTCCCCAATTTCTTCGCTTGAACGCCCAAGCTGCTCCACCGTTTCGCCAGACATTGCCACCACATTCGCAATACGCTCAATGTTATTGACCATTTGCACTACGACATGGCTTCCTTCTTCAGCCGCATGACCACTAGCTTCGGTAAGATTTTTTGCCGTTGTTGCGTGTTGCGAACTATGCTCGGTCATCTGCGCAACATAGCCCACTTCATTCGCTACTTCGCCTGTTTGCCGCGATTGCTCTGTAGCCGCCGCCGCAAGAGTTTCGGCAGCAGCACGAATCTCCGAAGCCGCACCAGCAGTCGTCTGAACGGCATCTGCTACTTGCACCATCATTGAGCGGATATTTTCAATCGCTTCGTTAAATCCAGCATATAACTGCCCAATCGCATCATTGCGCTGGGCTTGCAAGGAAACGGTCAAATCGCCATTTGCAAATTGCCGCATTGCCACCAACATCACATCCACGCTTGTTTCCAAGTATCTGCGCTGCTCTTCGGCAGCAGCAACCGCTTCATGCACTTTCTTTTCCACGCTCTCCTTTTCGCGTTGCAATGCCTCCAAACCATTGCCAATGCTGGCAACCATGAGATTAAAATTTCGTGCAAGAATGCCCAACTCATTTTTGGAATAAATATTTATGCTTGTGTTCAAATTCCCTCGCACCACATCCACCGCCGCTTTTGCAATCATGCGAATTGGCTCGGCGAGATTTTTAGACACAACAAGCAACACAAATACTGCCATTCCGAGCGCAAAAATGGTAAAGGTCACGGTAGAACTTTTCGTTGCTACGGCAACAATTCTTGATGTGCTGATAAGTTCGCGGTTTCCTTCTTCTTCTAAGGCAATAAAATCTCCTGCAAGGCTCTTCATTGCTTGAATGGGGCGATTATCAAGCTGACGCGCAAAGGCAGTAAAATCATCCATTGTTTTCGTGCCAGTATTTACCATCTGACGCATCGCAATAAGCGGCGCGGCTTGCGAGCTGCTCCATATCTGCTTTTGCTGAGTCAAACTATCCAAACGCTTGATTTGGTCAGGCTTTTCAGCAACAACACTGCGCACGTTTTGGACGGTAGAATCAAATGCTCTATTCGCAAGCGTATATTCAGCAAGGGTTTCGGGCGAACCAAAGAGCGAATGCGCAATCAAGGAGCGTTCCATATCGCTCACATAGCGCACCATTGCTTGCGAAGAAGAGATTATTGAACTGTTTTTTTCGATAATTTCGGCGGTATTTGCTAAGTCTCCCACGCTAAAAAAAGTAATTGCCGTTACAAGCATCAGCAAAAACAACGCAATGATGCCACCAGAAAGAACTTGTGTCCGAATTTTTAGGTTCTTCAAACGGTCAATAAATGTGAATTTCGCTGCAAGATTCGTTACCGACGACGCAGTAGAAGTCATCGTCGAAGTAACGCCCTTCACGTAGCGATTCTTCCCAATCGTTGAAGAAAAAGCATTTGTCAGCAGATTATCGGTAAGAACATTCGCACCCGAAAGTATCTGCTCATCAGCACTTGAAGTCGTTGTGGGATTGTCAATCTTCTGTTGTTGCTCGCCGACGGTCTTCCCTTCAAGTGTTTTCCCGTGTGTTAAGATACTCATAGCAATTCAGTAAAAACTGTTCAAAAAACTGTCCAAAAAGATTGCATTGCACGGAAAAAAGCTACCCAATACTCAAACCCGCTCTACACCTGTATTGGCAAACATTATGCTTTTGTACAATGCACACAACAACATCACCAAGGAATTCTCACCAAGAATTCACACTACCTCATAAAAATTGCTGGAATTGAGGATAGTCAGCACACAAACATAGTTTTTTCTCCTGCTTCTTGCAAGGACTTCGTAGAAAGACGACCACAAAAAGATAATTTTACGCCCGACGGCGCACACGCAAAAACTCTTGCCTGCGCTTGATGCCAGAGAACCGCATCAATACTAGCGCAAACAAGAGTATGCGTATGTTGATTATATTTTTTTGACAACTGCTTTTTGCTTTTTCGCGTTACCGAGCGACGGCGCGAAACTTCCTGCGATAATGCGCTGTCCAGCCCGCTATGCCCACCGTGCCAATCGCCGTTGGCAAGAGCCAGACCGCCAGAGCAGGCAAAAAATGGACGTTCACAACACAAAACGCTGTGAAGGTGGCAATATATCCGCCAATCATGCGCGTAAGGTGCGTGAAAAACCAGTGCATTCGTTCTGTGGGCGCAGTACGGAAACGCTGCGCGTCCAGCAAGCTCAAGCCCAGACACAGTGCGCCAAAGACGACACTCACCCAACCAAAACTCACGCCACGTGCAAGCGACATTCCGCCGCGCACGAGCATTGCAATTCCAGCCACGCCTGCCAGCCCAAGACCGCACCAATCCTGCATTGTAGCCTTTGTGCCGAGTGATTTCATGCGCAAAATACGCTTGCCCGTAAAGCACAGATAAAAGCTAAAAATTGCCACATAAAACAAAAACTGCTTTGGGTGCAATACGCTCAAGACCAGTGCTGATGCGCAGACTGCCGCCATTGCCCAATAATACACGCTTCCTGCTTGGCGGTGAACACGCTTGCCTTTTGCGGCAATCATCGCTGCTGCCCCAGAGAGCAGTGATACTGCCCCGCCAGCGACATGAACCGCGAGAAATATGTTGAAGATTGTTTCCATGATTGTTGTTGAATGTACTATCAAATAAAAAAAACGTAACTGGTCAGGTCTCACCCATGAAGAGGAGACGCAGATGAAGATGATTGGATTGATAAAGATGATAGTGATAAAAAAAATAAGAGCGTGAATGCAGACTTCATCCGTTCTTGATATTTTCTGCATTTTCATCATCTTCATCCATTCCATCATCCTCATCTGCGTCAAAAAAAAACCACGACCTGACCAGTTACAAAAAAATATTACTGAAAAAAGCGATTCAAATTGATAACTAATTGAATAAAATTCACTTCGAGGTTCGGCAAAATAACGGTGCTACCAGACACACCAACACTTGTAAATGGTGTATAGCGGACGTTAGTGCGCAGCAGCCACGCATCGGTTTTTGTGGGGCGAATATCCCAGCCAGCAATAATTCCAGGCACAACTCGTGTTTGCTGTTCGAGAACCCGCACTGTTCCGCCTTCGGTTTCTTTGTATTCCCTTGCCTCTGCGCCCAAAGTTGCACCGATATACGGCGCAAAGCCGTGATAATCACCAATAAACTTAAATGCTTCGAGCGCAAAGGCATGACGCTGAAACGATTGGCGAATGCCGTAGGCAGAGTGTGAGCCAGTCATAGGGCGGTACGACACATTCATCTGCACATCAGCATCGTAGAGTAGATAGCCAACGCTGAAGTCTAGTGCAAGATTATTCGCGCTCATTTGTGCATTCGCAAAGGGATATTTTTCGAGCGTGTAGGGCGACGAAGCCAATGCCCATGCCGACGACGGACCAGCAGCCACCGTCCATGTGTTCAAACGGTTTTCTTCTCGATAGACTTCCTCGCGTTGCTTCAAATAGCCCGGACGCTTCTGTTCGCGCACTTCTTCGCCAATGGTTGTATCAAAAACATACTTTGCGCCTAGCCAAAATGCGGCGTTTGGCAAGGCAATTTCCGCCTTTTGAGTGCGGCTAATCCAGTAATCAATACGCGAATCAGGGACAAATTTTGCGCCACCTTCGAGAATAATGTTATCAATTTGATACGCCAATCCCGCACTCAACAATGCCCTATCCACGCGCACTCCTGCTCCTGCGCCGCTTGCGCCCTGCTCGGTTTCTGCTTGCGAATAATTGCCCGAACTCCACGAAATGCCAAGAAAGGGGCGCAGAGCGTTTTTCTCCACACGCCACGGATATACTCGCGCTCCTGTCTCTACGCCGAATTGGTAGCCATGCTGCAAGCCTTGTGTTTGTGAGCTTTGCGAGGCGAGATTAAACGTAACGAAGAAATCCGCATGACCCCAAAAGTGCATTCCGCCAATCGTCAGGCGCGGCACAACGCTTCCTTGCATTGGCACAGATTCCACATTTCCTTCTTTTCCTATGCGTTGTGCCGTCCCCATACCATTGGGACGAAACATCCCCTCAGCAGAAAAGTACATTTGAGCAAAACGGTGGCGCGTGTTGCCGCCATCAACATACACTTGACCACGAAGGTTTTCCACACAAACGACGTGGAACATCCCCAAAAAAATGCTCATGCTGACGATGAGGCGAGAAATTGATGTTGCGTTCATAACTGCATCCGGCTTTGTTGCATAAATCAGTAAAAAAGTGAGCGATTTGTCGCCCACCCGTGATAGAGGGCTGTTGCATCTAAAAAAAGCGTATATTGCGTCAAAAAA
>RDXM01000134.1 GCA_004292595.1 Candidatus Kapaibacterium sp.
CAGGCATTCTTGCCTGTGTTCATCGCTTGAACCTCGCACCAACACTCACAGACAAGAATGTCTGTGCCACTATGGAAAAAATTTTGTCGCGTACAGAGCAATGATTCACAAAATCATCCAGTACGTTTTTTTGATGTGGTTTATTGTGCTTGCGCGACAAACCACGTCCGCATTTTTCCTTTTCCTTTTATCTCAATTTCCCCACGTTCCTCGAAAAGAAAAAGTGCTTGGTTGCTTGGTGTCTGCGCTAAGGAGCAATACACGGCATCGGAAATATGAATTTTCCCTGCTTCGCCGTGAGATTCCATGCGGCTTGCGGTGTTCACGGTGTCGCCCCAGAGGTCGTAGGCAAATTTTTTCTTGCCAATCACGCCAGCAACCACCGAACCTGTGTGAATACCTATGCGCACAGAAAGCGGTATATTCAATGTTTTGCTCAAAAGCTCCATCGTCGAGTGCATTTCCAATGCCATGCGCACAACAGCGACACAATGGTCTGCACGCGGCTCAGGAAGCCCTCCGACAATCATGTAGGCATCGCCAATAGTTTTAATTTTTTCTAAATTGTACTGCTCCGAAAAAATATCAAAAGCAGAAAAGATGCGGTTGAGCATACTCACAATTTCGGCGGCGGGGCGCGTTGCCGCAAGCTGGGTAAAGCCGACAATATCGGCAAAGAGAACGCTCACGTTATCAAACGAACTGGCAATAGTTTCTTCACCGGCTTGCAAGCGTTGAGCGATGCTGCGTGGAAGGATATTATGCAGCAAACGCTCGGCTTTGTCTCGCTCCTGCGAAAGCTCCAGCCCGCGCTCTTGGAGCATGGTATTCGCAATTTCGATTTCCCGTGCTTGTTCGGAAAGAAGGCTCATTTGCCGTTGAATTTCCTCGTTGGCGTTGTGTAAATGCTCGTTGAGTTCCAGCGCAATGCGGCGTTCTTCTTCTGTTTGCTTGGTCATAGCAAATTCTTGTGCAAAGCTGCGAAAGAGCGTTACGGCAGAAAAGCCTACCGATGCCAGCACCGCATATCCACAAAAAAGGAGAGAAATCTGCTTCGTGAAATCGGTGCCCGTGATGAAAATAATTACACCATAAATGATTGCATTGAAAACAACCAGAGCAATAGTGTAGCCTGCATTTGCGTACAATCCAGCAGAAATAAGACACACAAACACCGCAAAAGGACCGTCTATTTCTTCGTTATTGAGGGCAATCGTGTAGAAGAGCCAGCTTGCAATCAGCATATACGCGGTGCGGAAGATATTTGCCCAAATCCAAAATTGTAGCATGGATCTATTCGGGTCGTCTAAGCGCAAGTGCCGCCCAGATACATAGCCAAGTGTAAGCGCAGCAAAAAGCGCGAAACGCAGCGCGGATGCTTCTTCCATGAGTTCGGTCATCTGAAGAGGAAGATGCAACACATCAAAAAGGATAATTAAAATACCAATAACGACTGCGGCAAATTTTGAGCCAGTGACCATGCGCTGAAAGTTCTGTTTGAGCATTGCGCTCAAAAACTCATAGCGATATTTCTCTGGCACGGGCGCGATTTTTACTGTTCGCGTCCACCCAAAGCCGCGTATTTCCTCAAGCTGCTTGGGTGAGGTAGCGTAAATGCTGGAACGTTCCAATGTGTTGTGATGACTGGTGGTATTCATGGACGCTGTATTTCTTTATGGTGTGAAACACAAAGATTTGTAAATTGTGGCGGAAAAATTTGTTGCCTTTGGACGGAAAAGAAAATACGCATTTTTCCGCACCAGCACCATGAAAACCTTTCGCTTTACCTTCTTTGCAGTTCCAGTATGCCAGTATTTACGCGCTCTTCAGGATATGTTTTTCTCATTTCTTTGACATATTTTCTTCTGATGCTTGCTGCGCTCACGCAATGCCCTCTTCAGGCGCAAACCACACCGCACCTCCGCATAGAATCAGTACGCGGGGTGTTGGGCGAAACCGTTGCTGTGCCGTTTCGGATTCTGGAGCGTAGTATTCAGGGCGAGACCATCACGCTCGACGGTCGTTTCGTTCTCTCAAATTCGAGTGTGGTTTTTCCCAAAGAGTGGCAATTTCCACAAGGCGCACAAAATCTTGCCTCCAGACTTACTCGCGTGAACGATTCTACCTATACGTTTGTGATAAACTGCCGCCGAACATCAACGCCAAGCGCAACAAACAATGACACGCTTGCGTTTCTGCGCTGCGAAATTCTTGCTGGCTCGGACACGCTTTCTTCACTTCGTGCAAGTGCCTTGCGATACACCGATTCGCGTGGAAGCAGCGTCATTGCTGATGTTTCGGGGTTTGTTTTTGCAAGAATACTTGATGCGTCGGTGCCATTTGTACGATTTGCGCAGATGCAAGCAGGTGCGCCAAATCCCGTTGGACGCGGCGCAGCAACACGCTGGGCGTACACGATTGATGCGCCCTCGGAGGTTATTTTTTTTATTTACAATACAAGCGGTGAAGAAGTAGAACGCATTGAGCGCAAGAAAGAGCGCGGCTCGCATATTGAAACATGGTTTCCACGAGCAAATATCGCAGCAGGAACATATTTTGTGCGCTTTACAAGCAATTCTGGCGATGTCATCCAGCGTTTGGTTATTGAGTAAGAAGGCACGTTGCGACAAAGCGACAAACAGTCTAGGCGGCTGGTACATACCATGCCAACCGCCTAACAAAAAGTGTGATTCATACAATCAATCATTCATGTTGAGAGCCATCGCCAAGAAGCAAGCGAGGCGGCGCAAACCACAGCAGCGAACCAAGCGGCGGGCTTTGACGACCAATGCCGATGCAGGTTACGGCAGCTTTTTTGTAGTCCACATTGAAGTTTGCTGCACCGCAGACCGAACCGATAAGATAACTAACGCATGGGTCGTGCGTAACGAACATAATTTCTCGATGCTGCTTCACTTCTTGAAACAATGCGGAAAAAGATTCGTATCGCCCGTTGGGCGTGATGCGATTGTCTTGCATACGCTCGCCAGTATAGCCAAGCTCTGCCGCCAAAATATCCGCTGTCTGGATGGCACGTGTGTAGGGGCTCGAAACAATAAGATGGGGTTTTATGCCCATTTGCGCAAGTTTTGCGCCAATTCTCTGAACACGAGTGCGCCCTTCACTGGTGAGTTCTCGTCCTGAATCGGGCTTGAGAATATTTGCTTCTTCGGCAATGCCGTGCCGTACAAGATAAATAGTATTCATAACAACGTAAAAAGACAACGTAAAAAAGGAAAAAGAAATTGCGTACAATATTAGCAAACAATATCAGCAAAATCACATATTTGCACTGTTCTATCGCCTCACTTTTGCCAAAAGGAATGTCATAAAACATTTTGTAAATTTACAATACTTTAGCGAATTTCAGGCACACAATATCGGGAAATTTGTCCGAAATATATTTTTTTCCACATTTTGTGAAGAATATCATACATTCCCTCCATTATCTTTACGGTAGCGCACTTGCTCTGCCACTCCATTGTACCTCTCTTTTGAAAGCTCTTCTATGCTTATCGTAGATTCTATTCGGAAAACCTATAAAGGCGGCATTCAAGCAGTTGATGGCGTATCTTTTCGCGTGGAAAGCGGTATGGTTCTTGGCATTCTCGGACCAAACGGTGCGGGAAAAACAACAACGATTCGCATGATTTTGAATATCCTCAAGCCCGATGCTGGCACGATTACCTTTCAAGGAAAACCCGTGCAAGAAACAACCAAAAGCCACATCGGATATTTGCCCGAAGAGCGAGGTCTGTACCGCAAAAGCGCGATTGGAGACAGCTTGCAGTATTTCGCCGAACTCAAGCATCCGCAGCCAGAAGCAAAGAACATTGTCGCAAGATGGCTTGAACGCTTCAATCTAGGCGGCATGGAAAAGCGCAAAATCGAAGAACTCTCCAAAGGAAATCAACAAAAAGTGCAGTTTATTGCCGCAGTGCTGCACAATCCCGATTTGCTTATTTTGGACGAGCCTTTTTCTGGTCTCGACCCCGTGAACCAGCTTCTCTTCAAAGATGTAGTGCAAGACCTCCGCAATCAAGGCAAAGCAATTATTTTTTGTACGCATCAGCTCGAATCAGCAGAGAAAATTTGCGATGAAATTGTGCTGTACAACAAGGGAAAAGCGGTCGTGCAAGGCACGGTCGAAGCCGTCAAACAACGCTTCGGCTCGAATACCTTGCGCGTGGAGTTCGATGGCGATGCGCAGTTTCTTTCGTCGCTTGCGCTGGTGGAAAAAGCAGAAATTTTCCCGCATTATGCCGAGCTTGTCCTCGGCGAAGGCGCAACGCTGAACGAGCTTTTACCACATATGCTGCCGCATCTCGCCTTGCATAAGGTCGAGCGCGTCCAGCCGTCGCTGCTGAGTATTTTTATTGATATTGTTGGGCATGGAAATGTGCCGCAGGATTTTTCCACCGAGCCATAATAGCAGCACTTACACCGCCAGAGAAGATATGAATGCAGTAACACAGTACTATCACGATACATACACCAAACTCAGTACGCACAACCCTGATTACGTGATTCAGTTGAGTGGTATTGCCGAACATCTCGCCGATTGCGGCGACAAAAAAACTGCAACACTCCGCGCACACGAAGCTCTGGAAGCCGCACGAACACGCAAACACGAAGGCTTGCAGACCACAACACGATGCGAAGCACACTATGCCGAGTACGCTTTGGCAGTCGTGCAGGCAGAGGACGGGGTGTTTGATGAAGCATTGCCGCATCTTTTCCGTATTATGAACTATGCCGAGGCGCGTCAGTACCGCGAACTACACGCCAAAGCCGCATGGAGACTGGGTGTGTGCTATTGTCGGATTGCAATGTTTACCACTGCATTGGAGTATTTAACTCAAGCCCGCACCATTGCTCAGGAAATCAGTCATTTTTTGATAGAATCTTCGACCTGCACTGCTATTGGCGATGCGCATTTAGGCAGAGAAGATGCTCAAACTGCGCTCCAATACTACCGCGAAGCCCTCCGACTTCTTGATATTACTTCTGCCGAGAACGACGACACAAAACACAGTATTTCTTGGAAAAAGCCATCTATTTTGTTGAATATTGCAACTGCATACAAGTATTTAGGCGGTATGCGGCAAGCATTTGTCTATTTCGAGCAAGCACTCACGAGCTACAAACATCAGGAAAATATTGCTGGAATATGCAACGCGCTCATGGGTATTGCCGATGTGTATTCTACCGAAAAACGCTACGATAAGGCATTAGAACTGCTCTTCACGGCATTCGAGGTGGCACAGCATCACGGTACAGAAAAAGAATTAGGACACGTGCAATTCGCGCTTGGCCAGATATACCGAGCCGTAGAACGCCCCGAAACCGCGCTTGAATACTTGCTCGCATCAGAAAAACTTCTGGGGGCATCGTCGCTGCTCAATCTTATTGCGCGAGTGCATGAATCCTTGTCGTTGGTCTATAAATCCTTGCAGCTGTATGAGAAAGCATACCATCATTTGGAAGCATTTCAGGCTATCCGCGAACAGACCGCAATGCAAGACGGGAAGCGAGCTGTAAAGTATTTGCAGCAAGGGTTTGAAATGGAGCGAGCGCAAAAAGAAGCAGAAATTTATCGCTTGAAAAATGTGGAAATAAGCCATGCACAACAAGAAATAGAGCGCCTCCTCTTGAACATCCTGCCTGCGCCCATTGCCCAACGCCTCCGCGAGGGCGAGTATCGCATTGCCGATTCTTACGATGCCGTTACCGTTGTTTTTATTGACCTTGTTGGTTTTACGCGCCTTGCAGAGCAGTACTCGGCGGTGCATATTGTTGGAATGCTCGACCACCTTTTTTCCGAATTCGACGACATTTGCACACGCCTCGGTTTAGAGAAAATTAAAACCATTGGCGATGCCTATATGGCAGTGGCTGGGCTGCCGTTTCGCCGCGACGACCACGTGCAGCAAGCAGCACTCTTCGCGCTTGCCGTGCAAGCAGTGATGCGCGATCTGGGCAAGCAATACCGCGTACAAGCGCGAATAGGAATCCACACCGGCAGCGCAGTTGCTGGAGTGATTGGCAAAAGTAAATTTGTTTATGACATCTGGGGCGATACCGTGAACACGGCAAGCCGCATGGAATCGCACGGCGAGGCAGGAAAAGTGCATATTTCCAACGAAGTGTATCAAGAACTCATTGCGCCTATCTCAACCAATAATATCAACAACAACCAACAGCCAGCACTCCATACCTTTGATTTTGAAGAACGTGGAGAAATTGAAGTAAAGGGAAAAGGGCTGATGCGGACGTGGTTTCTCCTTGCTCCCGCTTCGCAAGACGACCACGACGAGCCTGTGCCTCAGCACAGCGAAACGGATGAACTCGAAACAATGGATTGGAATTTGGAATGAAATACTTTCAACAAACTTTCCCAACAAACGCTCCTGACTAGGTGAAAAATTAGGATTCCTACGCACTTTCCACATTTGCCATCAGTTGCGCTTTTGTTGCTTCAATTATCTGCCGAAGCAGCATCAGTGCGGCTTCCAAGCTCCCGACGCGGCTTTGCACCAACACTTTTTTTCCTTTCGGAAGAATCTGCACCGATTTCATGCCCGTGAGCGCAGTAATCATCGGCTGGAAAACCGTTTCGTAGAAGCGTACTTTTTCTTCGGGTGGAAACTCGCATATCAAAATGCCGCCTTTGAAGGAAACGTGTCCGAATCCCGTTTCCAGCGCGGCAATCCGCAAATGCACCGCATCGACAAGGCGCAGAGCAGCTTCTGGGAGTGCGCCAAATCGGTCGCGGAGTTCGCTCGTGGTTGCCTCCACTTCCTGCATCGTTCCTGAGCGGAAGAGCTTTTTGTAAAATTCGTAGCGTTCCACTTCGTTGCTGATGTAGTTTTTCGGAATCATCGCATCGCCGTCAATATCGACGGTTACATCATCATTTTTGGGCAAGGTAATTTTCTCCACCTCGCCAAGCGCGTTGGTGCGGCGGTGCATCTGCTTTTCGGGCGCGAACACGTCCGCAAACTCGCTTGTTTTCAGCTCTTGTACGGCTTCGTCGAGGATTTTTTGGTATAATTCAAACCCAATATCCGAAATAAACCCGCTTTGCTCCGCGCCCAGCAAATTCCCTGCTCCGCGAATCTCCAAGTCGCGCATGGCAAGATTGAAGCCGCTTCCCAGCTCGCTAAATTCCTCCATTGCCTGAAGCCGCTTCAATGCTTGTCGCGTGAGTGTTTGTGGTGGCGGAATGAGCAAATAACAATACGCCTGCGTATTCGACCGTCCCACGCGCCCGCGCAACTGGTAGAGTTCCGCCAAACCAAAATTATCCGCATTGAAAATAATCATCGTGTTTGCATTTGGAATATCAATGCCCGATTCGATAATCTTCGTCGCCAAAAGCGCGTCGGCTCTACGTTCCAAGAACATTTCCATTTGCTTTTCCAATTCTTCGGGAGTCATCTGCCCGTGCGCGTAGGCGATGCGGAGAGTCGGCACGAGTTCGCGTAAATTGTCGGCAATGGTCGGCAAATTGCCAATGCGGTCGTTCACGACAAAAAGCTGTCCACCCCGCGCCAATTCTCGCTCCAACGCCGTGCGCAGAACTTTTGCATTCCACATCGTAATTTCCGTTTTGACGGGCAAACGATTTCGCGGTGGTGTATTTATCACACTAACATCCCGTGCGCCCATGAGCGAGAAGTTGAGTGTGCGCGGAATCGGCGTTGCCGTCAGCGTCAAGGTGTCAATACTGACGCGCATTTGACGCAATTTTTCCTTTGCCGCAACGCCGAAACGATGCTCTTCATCCACAATCAGCAAGCCCAAATCTTTGAATTTCACATCCTTGCTCAAAATGCGGTGCGTACCAATCAGAATATCCACCGAGCCAGATTCCACGCGGCTGAGAATCTCCTTCTGCTCGCCAGTGGCGCGAAAGCGAGACAAACAGTCACACAGCACAGCGTAGCGTTGCAAACGGTCGCGGAACGAGGAGAAATGCTGCTCGGCAAGAATGGTCGTTGGAACCAGCACAGCGACTTGCTTTCCCGCCTGCACTGCCTTGAATGCGGCGCGTATTGCCACTTCCGTTTTTCCAAAGCCCACATCGCCGCAGATGAGCCTATCCATCGGCATTCCAGACATCATGTCTTCTTTTACGTCGCTCGTGGCGGTGGCTTGGTCGGGCGTGTCCTCGTACATGAAGGAGGCTTCCATTTCCTTCTGCCAAAGCGAGTCCGAAGGGAACGCAAAGCCAGACTGCATCTTGCGTTCAGCGTAGAGTTTGATGAGGTCGCGGGCAATATCTTTCAGGCGTTTTTTTGTTTTTTCCTTTTTCTTCGACCATTCGCCCGTGCCCAATTTCGTAAGAACTGGCGCGTTTCCTTCTTCGGCGGAGTATTTTTGCAAACGATTGATGTAGTTCAAATGCACATACATTTTGTCGCCGCCCGCAAAGAGAAGCCGCACCGATTCTTGCTCGCCGCCGCCAACGGTAATTGTTTCCAGCCCGTCAAACTGCGCAATCCCTTTATCCGAATGCACAACGTAATCGCCGCGCTTCAACTGTTGCAATTCCTTCATGGAAATACCTTTCGGGGAAGACTTCACGCCCCGCGCCCGCTCCGATGCTTGTTTCTCTGCCTTGCGTCGCATAAATACTTGATGCTCGGTAAAAACTGCTATTTTCGTTTCATGGCAAATAAAACCTTCGGTGAGCGAAAGCGGCATGAGAACGAGCTTTTGCAAGGTTTCGTCGGTGTCGGCGAGAGCGTCTTGCTCGCCTTCCTTCAAGGAAATATCAGGCGTTTGGGCTTTTCCTCTTTTCGACAAAGGAAGCATTGGCGATTCCACCGTGCTACCAAAATTTCCCTCCAACGCGCTTTCCAACAAATCCTTCACGCGCTTCATCTGTCCCTGCCCTTCCGACGACACAAACACCGCATAACCACGCGCTATCAAGCGGCGAATTTCTACAGTGAGATTCGCAATCGAACTTTGAAAATTCGGCTGCGCAACAGCATCCATCACGATTGTTGCGTCATTATTTTCCAGACCATTCATCAAAACGGTCGGCAGCTTCCGAAGCGAGGAATGAAGACGTTCTAAGGACTCTTCGGAAACATCGTAGGAATGATTGTCGGACGAAAGTAAATCGTGCAACATGGATTGAATTGCTTCGGGCTGCCAGTGGAGCGTAAGAGTGCTTGAGGGCAAGTAATCAAGCAGGGTTGCGGCGATGTGGTGTTCGTCGTTGTGGAAGAGATGCGACACGAGCGCGATTTCCTGCACTTCCTTGATACTTCGTTGCGAAAGCGGGTCAAATTCACGCAAAGAATCAATTTCATCGCCAAAAAATTCAATGCGAATCGGATTTTCCATACCAGGCGGAAACACATCCACAATGCCGCCGCGCACGGCAATATCGCCCGTTGTTTCGACGAAATCTTTGCGGTCGAAGCCGCTTGACGTCAAGGTAAAGACGAAATCATCGAACTTCCGCGCCTCACCACGCCGCAGCGTAAGGACATTTTGGGAAAATTCCTTCGGCGCAGGCACGGGAAAGAGCAGCGCGTGTGCTGGCGCGACGATGCAAGCGTGGGTCATGCCGATAAGCGCGGTCAGTGCGCCCGTTACGCCGATAAGCTGCGTGTCGAGCTGCTCTGCGTCGAGCGCGAGTTTTTTATCGCTTTCGGCATACCACAGCACATTTTCAGCACCAATGAGGCTTGCAAGGTCGTTGCGGAGTGCTTCGCCGCTTTCGTCGTCGGGCGCAATCACGAGTGTATGCGCCTCCTGGCGTGTTTGCCAGAGCAAAGCGGCAACGGCGGCAGGCAGCGAACCGAACAGATGCTTGATGTGGTGCGGCTCGGAGGGCGTGTCCGATTGGCGAACAGCCTCCAGAAGTGGCTTCAGAGCTGGTGCGGATTCGAGATTGCGGAGAATTGCTTGAAACGAGGTAGCTGTTTTCATGCTTGAAGATGTAACTGGTCAAATCTTACTGTGGTAGTTTGGATTGAGAGTAAAAAATAGGAGAATGCTATGACAAAAATATGGATACAACGCATGAGCGTCTTGTCGCAAGATAAAAGAGTTTGCGCTACCGAAGTGAGTATAATCGGCACGTGCAAGCAGTTTTACTGATGCCACAAGACGCTCGTGTATTGTGTCCACAGGCACAATCTGATTGTTAATCTTTATCGTTAGTCTTTGTAGGGGTCTTTTTCGTCCTCGCCTGCCATCGCAACGCCAATCGGGGTAAGCGTATGCAGGATGCGGATAGTTGCGGCGTGGTGTTCCAGCACTTGTGGCAAACGCTTGTAGCAGTGAGGAGATTCGTCCGTTCCTGCGCCGCGCAGTTCTACCTTGCTTTCTCGCACCCACTCTTGCATCATTTCGCGGCTGATAAGCCCAGGCGATACAATTTCTTTCGTGCGATAGTTTATTTTCCCACGTGCTTTGGTGCGGCTCATCACGCGCCCTGCGCCATGAATCGTAGAATAAAGCGAATGCACTGCCTCTGAGGATTCTACGCCTTCCAAAATCACGGAAATATCGCCCATTGAACCACCAACAAAGCCGCGCTGACCTGGAAAAGCGGGCGTTGCACCTTTGCGCACCACCCAATACTCCTCGCCGCCATGCTCTTCTTTCCATGCAAAATTATGGTGATTATGCACCTCGTCTATAATCGTTGCACCCAGTATTGATGCCACTTTCTGGCACACCCAATCGCGCCCAGCATATGCGTACAGCCCTGCAAGGCGCATTCCTTCGAGGTAGTCTGCACCCAGCGCAGAGGCTTCGTCAATCACCAATGGTGCGGCATCCATCGCATCTTTCGCGCCGCCTTTTTCAAGGAAATACGACGCAATCGTGTGTCCAAGCCCACGCGAACCAAAATGCACACCTACCCATGCGCGGTTCTGCTCATCGGAAAAAATATCCACGTAGTGATTGCCACTGCCAACCGTCCCAAGCTGATTGCGGGCTTTGTCCTTGATGGCGTTGGACGGGCGCAGCTTCCAAGCCTCATCGTTGAATAATTCATGCTCAACGCGCTCGTTATTTTTGCGTCCCATACCAAAACTAATTGCTTTCCACACATCATCCATGATGGTGGAAATGTGATCGCGAATGTCGCTCACGTCTGCATCCAGCAGCACAGCTTTGTTGCCGCAAGCTATGTCGTAGCCCACACCAGAGGGGCTAATCCGCCCTTTGTACGCAACCACGCCGCCAATCGGCACAGCATAGCCTTTGTGGTGGTCGCCCATGAGCGCGACTTTCTCTGCGGTTTGTGCGCAGACGCGAATTTGCTTCAGTGCCTCTTCGTCAATCGGATTTCCCCAAACAGGGATAGTATTATCAATGAGTTGCATTGTTTGAACAGAAAGATATTGGAGAGAGAGTGTGTGTGCGCGCAGCGCAGCACTCATTAAAATCGTACCTCGCAATTCGGCAGCAGTTTTTTGATTTTTTCCTGCTCTTCAATAGAAAAATTATTACTGCTCAGAACAAGCGTTTTCAGAAATGCTAGTTTTTCTATTTCTGCTGGAAGAGCCGTGAGTTTATTACCACCTAAATTCAATACTTTCAAGGTTTTTATTTCCGCCACTATCGGCAAAAGAGCCGCAACGTTGATAGTGGGATTATTCGTCAATGCAAGCATGGTGAGCTTGGAGAGCTTTGTGATTTCTGAAGGCAAGGCTGTTAGCTGGTTTCCGCCAAGATACAGCATTTGTAAATTGCTGAGATTGCCAATATCGGCGGGCAACGCAGTGAGTTTATTGCTCGTGAGCGTGAGGATATTCAAACTGGTGAGCTTGCCGATTTGTGGCGGTAAAGCGGTCAGTTGGTTATTGCTGCAATCCAAACGCTCCAATTTACCCAGATTGCCAATGTCGGCGGGAAGCGTTGCGATTTGATTATTCCACGCAATAAGTATCTGCAATGCCGATAATTTCCCAATGTCGGCGGGCAAGGCAGTGAGCTTGTTTGTATTCAAAACGAGCTTGCGCAATTCTTTTAAGTTCCCGATTTCTGTGGGCAAGGCGGTAAGTTTATTCGTACTTACGTCGAGAATTTTAATGTTGCTTACCTTCCCAATTTCTGCTGGAAGCGTTGCCAGTTCATTATTCCAGAGATTCAGATATTGCAAATTCTTCAGCGAAGAAGCAACGACGAGTGCGCTGGCATGGTTCATCTGTGCATTACCGCTTATGTCCAGCACTTGCAAGTTCGTTAAACTGGTAATCTCTGACGGCAGCACCGTAATCTGATTGCTCCAAAGATTAAGCCATTGCAGATTTTTCATCTGCCCAATTTCGGGTGGTACGGCGGTAAGTTTATTATTTTTAAGATTCAAACGAAGAACTTTTGCGGGTTCTTTGAGAGCCTCGTCCATCGAAAGATATTCTTTCTGAGCAGACAAGGCTACACTATCGAGCAAGACTCCCTGCGCAGATGCGGACAAGACTGGTATTGCGAGCAAGGACACAAGCAATGCAAGCCCAGCAAGAACGCTCCGAAAGCGCGAGAAAAGGTGAGAGGAAATGCGAAACACGTTCATAAAAGTAAAAAGAGAAGGTTCAAATTTGGTGTTCTCATCGCAAGCAACCGCAGTCTGCTATAATAAGCATTGATGCGGCATTGAGGCAATTATATTGCTAAAAAGTGGGTGCGAAAAAGCTGTGGTGGAAATATTATTATTGAAAAATTTTCGCCACCTTGAATAAATCCGACGAAAACTCTTGTTTTTCTGCCTTTGCTCGCGCCAGATTGATAAATACTTTTGGTTTGCCAGCTTCCACACCAATAGCAACCGTAGATTTTCCTGTTTCAATCAAGGACGGCATTCCGGTAATGGTCAAAATGCTGTGGTCTTCGCAGAACTTTTGCGCACCCGAAACGCCCGGCGCAATATAGACCACATCGGCATCATCTGCCTCGCGGGCAAGCTGCGGCATCTTACACGCTGTTGCTTGGATGCCAATGGCAATAAATCCGTTTAATGCTTCATCTTTCACAATCGAAGAAGCATCGGAAAATACAATCACAACTTTTATTTGCTTGCCTTGCAATGTTTTACTGAGCGAAAACACTTTTTTGAGCAAGACCACGTGAAGCTGCACAGGAACAGGAATGTCCTGTGCGTAGCTGACGGTCGGGGTCGCCGAACCCAGCATGAATGCGCCCACGAGCAGCATCAAGACGGGTAGTACAACGCCAGAGCGTAGCGTACAAAGAATGTTCATCATAGTTTTGAAAGAATATGAGAGGATAATTATAGTTCGGGTGGTAGAGATTCAGCACGTGTCTGCCCACAACGTCCTTATTTTACTTGCAAACGATACGCTGCTCGCACGAGAATTTCCCGCGAAGGACCAGCAAGGACGGCGTTTCCGGCATTATACGGCTGAATAAAATCATAATGTGAACCAAGAACATCATAGACACCTGCACCAACATCCAAGCCAGCAATTTGAAAAACATTTTTAAGATGGACAAAAACGTTCAAAAGCGCATGAGGCTTGGTTTCTTGGACAGTTTGTACCCCTTCAAAAATTTTCAATTCCGAGACCGTATATCGCCCAGAAAGAAAAATAAACGAAGGATTAATCGTCAGACCCTCCAAGACCGAAGAAAGATTAAACGAGGAGTTCAGACAAAGTTTATGCGGCGCGAAGCCAAGCAATACATTATCGTTGGTGAACAAGGACTCTTGCCGTCCCTCGCGGCTGGTGCGAAAACTCCACACGCGATACGGATTGAGCGCACGGACGCTATCGGGCAGTCCGTCGTAATTCGCCGTGTAGAACGAATAGCCTAAATTAACACTTCCCCAGGTATCTTTGAAGAAATATTCTACTTCCACGCCGCGAGTGCCTGTACGAGCGAAGTTTGCGTAGCCGCCACCGCCAAAAACAATCGCATCCCGAATAGAAATATCGAAAATATTTGCCGAGATAAACATATTGTATTGCAACTGATAGCCCAATTCCACTTCCAGAGCGGTGGTCAGTTCTGGCTTGATGGCAGGAAACAAGCGAATATTTTCAATTGATGGCGCACGGAAATTTTGCCCAAAGAGTGCTTTGAAATTGAAATTACCAATCGTTTTGGTAATGCCAAGCCATGGCACAAACGCAAGCGGCACTGCGCTGTGGCGGTCCATGCGCAAACCCGCATTCACGTTCACAATATCGGTCGTGAGCAAGGCTTGGAGAAATACGCCCAAGTTATTGTACTGCACGGTGCGGCTTTGTACGCCATTGCTATCGCTCCAGAGCGAGGAAATTGGGTCGCGTGAGGAAGCAATACCGTTATCAAGATAATACTCGGTGCCGAGCGTGAAAAAGAGAGCTTTGGAAACATCCACCGACACTTGCAAGCTGCCCGTTAGGCGTTCTACCGATTTATCAATCACAAGGAAATTGAAGTTTGATGCGGGATTGAGCGCAACCGAATCCGCCAAATTCCACGGCTGTTGCCGCGTGTAGTTGATGCGCGGCGTAAGCGTAACGCGCTCGGAAATTTTCCAATCATAGCGAGCATCGGCAATGAGCGAGGTGAAATTTGTGCTGAAGGTTTGCGGAAGCGTTTTGCCAATACCATTGCGCATGGTCGTATTGTAGCGGTCGTAGAGAACACGCGCTTGGAAATCGCCGTATTTGAGCGAGCCATTGACGTGAAGCGGCATTGTTGTTTGCGTTCCTGCCATTGGAAAGGTTACGCCGTCTAAGCCCGTATAGCTGCGGTCGCTGGTGTTTGCTTGCCCCAAATATGCCGACGCGCCAATCGAAACATTGCCGAAATTCTTGCCAATACTGATGTTTCCGCCATATCGCCCCAGCGCAGAAGACATCTGCCCGAAATTGCCCGACACCGCCACACCGTTGATGTCCTGCGGCAAGCGCGTGATGATGTTAATAACGGTCAGTTCTGCAAAGCCGCCATAAAACGACGAGCCGGGACCGCGTATTATCTCAATCCGTTCGATGTTATCGAGAGGAATACGATTCGCAATCGGCACTGTCGCAAAAAGAAATTCATTGATTTGCATTCCGTCAATCATCACCAGTGATTTCCCCTCATTTGCCCAGTTTCCACGCGCTCCAAAGCCGATAATTCCTTGCACGTCTCCGCCAAACTCCACGCCCGGCACAAGGCGCAGCACGTCTATCAAATCACGCGCACCAGAATTAACGATTTCCTCGCGCTTAATCAACGTAACAACACCCGGCACATCTTTTTTTGCCAACGGCTTTTTCGATGCAACCTGCATCAAATCTATGTCCAAGAGCTTATCGAAATCAATGGAATCAAGTGCGGTGATGTCCATTTTAGAAAAATCTTGTGCGTGTGCTGCAAGCGGCATCATTGCGAGAATTGCAGCCAACGTAAGGCAATACAACACACGGATAAACGCTCCACACAATGGTACAGCTAATGGTACAGCTCTCATAGTTTCCCTCTTCATGGTTCTTGGTTTTATGCACCTTCCACACGACAACGCTTGTCAATAGTGGCACAGAGCTTCTTGTCTGTATTTGTCTCGCCTACAACTCGCACCAACACTCACAGACAGGAATGTCTGTGCCACTAAATATTTTTTTTCGGTAGAATCTCTTTATTAGAGTTTATCTCGAATAAGGTTTTTAGGGTTTTGGAGCAAGGCAGCATGCTGCCTTGTTTCGTAAAAAAGTCTATTCGGAATAAAGTCTATTGTTTTGCGCAATTCCCTAGCGCAGCACCGTAAAGAGGGTTTGCACACGTTGAATTGGCGTTTCTAGTGCCACAAGATACGTGCCAGGCGGATAATCCCGCACATCCAGCGTTTCCGATTGTTCCCCAGCATCTTTCGCACCAGCCTGAATCACGCGCAATACGTTGCCGCGCATATCCATAATTCGCAAGGTTACGATTTGCGGCGTGGCGAGATTATACGCAATAGTCAGGCTTTCTGGTGCTGGATTGGGATACGTCCGCACTATCCCCTGCGGCGTTGCTGGTGGCGTGGTGTCAATGCCGCCCGGCGTAAAGACGAAGCGGTCTTGCGAAGAAGCAACACCCGTTGGCGAAGAAATAATGATGCTGCCGCTTGGCAGTGCGCCCGTGCGTGGCAAAAACAGCGTCATTTCATTCACACTGATAAGACGGAACGGAATTGCCACACCGCCAATAAACACCGATGTTACTGTGCCAAAATTTTCGCCAAAAACTTGCAACACCGTTCCTACGTCGCCGCGTGTGGGCGTAAACGAGGTAATAAGCGGCGCAGACGTAATCAGCGTAAACGACGTTGTGCTGCTGACCACGCCAAGCGGCGTTGTTAAGCCAATCACGCCAGAAACCCCTTCGGGCGGCACAGTGAGCGTTACCTGCGTTGCGCCGACCATCTGCGGCGTAATTGCCACGTTCACGCCGCCGATGCTTGCTTGCGTTGTTCCCGCAAGATTCCGTCCCGTAATTGTGATGCGCGTTCCAGGTCTGCCGCGAGCGGGCGAAACACCAGTAATGGCGGGCAATGCAGGCATTCCTTCCGTCCGAGCCATGCCGCCTTGCGTCATCACCGTTACCACATCATTCGGCGTAACACCCGCCGGAATAGAAGCCGTCAGCTGTGCGGGATTGACGATGGTGAAGGGAACGTTTGTCCGACCGATATTCACGTTTTGTGTTCCCGTGAAATTCTCACCAGAGATGCGCAAAATCAAGCCTTGACGGCTTTGCACAAAAACCGCACTGGCAATACTTGGCGGCGGAACGTAGCGGAATGTTTGCTGCGAAATTCCCACGCCGCCCGCACTGGTGATAGTAATGGTACCGCTTGCCGCGCCGGAAAGCGGAATCACGACACTGATTTGCGTATCGCTATTGACCGTAAAAGGAACGCTCACGTTGCCAATCACCACGCTGCTCGCACCCGTAAAGGCTCGTCCGGTGACAACGATAACTGTACCAAGCCCACCAACGCTCGGCGTAAAAGAAATACTTCCTGGCTGAGGAATAAAACTAAATCCCGCACGAGTACCCGTGCCACCTTCAGCCGTTACCGCCACTTCGCCTGTCGCGCCAGAGCTAAGGATTGCTGTGATTTGCGTCGGCGAGACCAGCGTAAACCGTGCTGCTGGAGCGCCGCCAAAACTCACCGCGCTTGCTTGGGTGAAATTTGCACCAATAATCGTTACTGCCATGCCCGCACCCGCTCCACGTGGCGTGAAACCCGAAACGACAGGCGGCGCAATGAAGCGAAATCCCGCTAGTTCAATCGTTCCGCTCGAGGCAGTGATACTTACGTTACCGCTCGAACTGCCCGCCGCAACCACCGCCGTTGCTTGCGTGTCGGAAATACGGACAAAGGAAGCTGCCAGCACGCCACCAAAACGTACTTCGCTTAATCCCGCAAAATTTACTCCAGTAATCGCAATGACCGTGCCAGAGCTTGCTCGCGTCGGCGAGAACGATGTGATGCGTGGCGGCGCAAGCAAACTAAAGCCATTTCTACTTGCCGTGCCGCCCAGTGTCAGCACCGTGATAGTGCCGCCGGTTGTGCCTTGCGGAACGCTTGCCCGAATCAGCGTTGGCGAAACAACAACCACATTTGGCGAGAGAACGCCGCCAAAACTTACTTGCGCAGTAGTTGTGAAGTTGATGCCCGTAATGGTGATAATGTTTGTCGGCGCAGCGACAATCGGCATAAAACCGTCAATCACGGGCGAATCCACAAAGACAAAGCCCGGCAGCGAATCCGTGCCGATAGGAGTGCGCACAAACACCGCACCACTCCTTGCTCCATCAGAAACAATAGCATTGATGCGGGTATCAGAAACGACCTCGTGGCGCAGAGCTATCATTCCACCAAAACGCACTTCGGAAGCATCCGTGAAATTTGCTCCCGTGATAGTAACCATGCCGCGCCGACCTGATATTGTTGGCGTGAAGCTCAGGATTGTTGGTGCGACCGCAAAAGTAAATCCTGAGCGCGAACCAGAACCGCCAAGCGCAGTAACGCGCACTTCGCCCGTCGCGCCCGTTGCAAGCGTCGCGGTGATGCGATTTGCCAGAACGCTAAAGGATGCCGCAGAAACACCACCAAAACTCACAGCACTGACGTTGATAAAGTTCTCACCGTCAATCACAACCGTTTGCCCTGCACCCGCACGAGATGGCGCAAAAGCAAGTACCTGTGCTGGTGGCAGGAATGCAAAACCGCCTAATTCTGCCGTTCCTGTTTGCGTGATAACCTGCACCGAACCTGTCGAAGCAGTCGTAATAAACGCTTCTAATTCTGTGGGCGAAAAGACCGTAAACCGCGCTGCCGATACGCCACCGAAGCGCACATCGCGCACGCCGACAAAGTTTGCCCCGCTCACAAAAATACGCATTCCGCTGCCAGCCGTTGTCGGGCTAAAACCTTGCACTCTTGGCGGTGGCGCAACAAAACTGAACATTTGCGTTGAAACGCCCGCGCCACCTGCACTCACCACCGAAACTGTACCGTTTGAGCTGTTCGCTCCGATAACAGCCGTAATGACGGAATCGGACACAATCGTAAAGCTACCTGCCGCCAAGCCACCAAAGCGCACTGAGCGCACAGCCGCGAAATTGCGCCCAACAATGCGCACCGTCGTCCCAACTTCGCCTGTTTGCGGAGAAATGCTCGCCACAACTGGCGTAGAAACAAAGACGATACCCGTGCTAGAAGCCACGCCGCCGAGCGTTGCGACTGTTACGCGCCCCGTCGCGCCATTGCCCACGACCGCTTCAATTCTTGTTTGCGAGAGCGCAGAAACGCTTGCTGCCGTTACGCCGCCAAACCAAACATTTTGCACTGTGCTGAGATTTGTTCCCGAAATCACCACGCGCAGACCTTCGCCAGATTCTCGCGGCGAAACGTCCGTAATGGTCGGCTCAGGAACAAACGTATAGCCCGCAACGCTCGCCGTTCCTGCTGTTGTGGTAACAGAAACGTTGCCCGTCGAACCCGTTGCAACAACAGCGATAATTTGATTGGGCGAAACCACACGGAAACTCGCCGCCGTTACCTCGCCAAAGCTGACACGCGATGCGCCCGTGAAATTAAAACCAGAAATGGTAATCGTCGCATTCGAGCCGCTCGACGTTGGCGTAAAACGTACAATCGTCGGTGGTGGAAGCGTTGTAAAAGCGGAGGAAGTCGTTGTGCCGCCTGGATTTGTCAGTGCAATCGCACCACTGCCCGAAACTACAACGCGAATTTCATTGGGAGAAACAATCGTAAACATCGCAGGAACACCGCCAAACGTGATTGCCGTTACGTTGGCAAGGTTTTGTCCCGTAATTGTAACGGTTGTTCCGACAATCGCGCTCTGTGGCGCGATGCTCGTAATCACAGGAACGGGAACGAAGATAAATCCTTGCAAGGTCGCCGTACCGCCTGGAGTCCGCACCGATACTGCGCCCGATGCTCCATTTGCCGAGACGGTTGCCGTTATTTCGCGCGAAGAAGAAGCCGCGAAACGCTGTGCATCCACGCCGCCAAATGTCGCGGCACTAACGCTCAGGAAGCCCGTGCCAGAAATAGTAATTGTTGCGCCTGGTCCGGCAGTTTTCGGGGTAAAATCAGCAATCGTTGGCATGGGAAATTGGAACGTAAATCCCGCGAGCGTTGCCGTTCCGTCTGGCGACGTAACCGAAATGCTTCCCGATGCACCTTCCGCCGACACAATCGCCGTAATCTGCGACGGCGACACAACCGCAAAGCGTTCTGCTGGAACGCCGCCAATCCGCACGTCGGTAACAGCCGCGAAATTTGCTCCAAAAATTGTTATCGTTTGCCCAACTCCAGCCGATACGGGCGTGAAGCTCGTCAGGCGCGGTGCGGGCAAATACACAAACCCGCTTATACTGCCCGTGCCGCCGGGAGTAGAAACCGTTATCGGGTCGCCTGCATTGACTGGAACAACGGCGGTCATTTGCGTTGCCGAAATCACGGTGAATGTTGTCGCTGGACGACCGCCGAAGTTCACTGCCGTCGCGCCCGTGAAGTTCGTTCCTGTGAACGTAATCACTGCGCCGGGTTCGCCGCTTGTGGGCGCGATGCTGGTGATAGTCGGATTATTGACGAAGGTAAATCCTGCCGTCGCGCTCGTGCCGCCGAGCGTTTGCACCGAGACCGCTCCCGATGCGCCCGCCGCAACGACCGCCGTAATTTGCGATGGACTATTGACCGTGAAGTTTGTCGCCGCAATGCCGCCAAAGCGCACCGATACTGCGCCCGTGAAGTTTGCTCCCGTTACCGTTACTGGCGCACCCGTTCCCGCCGACGCTGGCGTAAATCCGCTCACAATGGGCGCAGGAACAAAGGTAAAGCCAATGCGCGAAGCCACACCGCCCGTTGTATTTACCTGCACAACGCCCGTCATACCGCCGACTGGAACGGTTGCGAGAATTTGCGTCGGCGAAACAACGAGCCACATACTTGCTGGAACACCGCCAAACAACACGCCCGTAACACCCGTGAAATTTGTTCCTGTAATCAGCACATTGATGCCCGGACCCGCGCTTGCAGGTGCGAAGGCAGAAATCGTTGGTGCTGCTAAGAAGGTAAATCCTGCAAGCGAAGCAGTACCGCCAGAGGTTGCAACCATAATTGAACCAGACGTAGCATTTGCGCCAAGCACAGCCGTTATTTGCGTTGGCGAAACAAGCATATAGCTTGCAGCAGGGAAATTACCAAAATTCACCGCATTCAGTGTTGGGAAGTTCGTGCCATTGATGGTAATTGTCGCGCCAGATGCGGCGATTGTTGGCGTGAAGCTCGTAATGGTGGGCGTTCCAGCAAAAATAAACCCTGCCGAATTTGCTATGCCGCCAGGCGTTGTTACTTGCACCATACCGCTTGTTCCCACGCCGACCGTTGCGATAATTTGATTATCCGACATCACCGAATACGTCAGTGCTAGTGTGCCGCCAAAACTGACTGCCGTCGCGCCCGACAAAAACGTTCCGTTGATAACAACAGGCATCGTTACGCCTGCCGTTCCGGGCGTGAAGCTCGTAATCGTCGGTGGAGGAGCGAGATACGTAAAGCCAGCAAGATTGCCAATACCGCCCGCCGTTGTTACCGACACCGCGCCCGTGGTGCTTCCTGCGGCAACTGTCGCGTTGATTTGTGTTGGAGAAATAACGGTAAAACTCGTGGCTGGAACGCCGCCAAAGCGTACTTGCGTCGCGCCAGTGAAGTGCATTCCTGTCAGTGTTACAACCGCTCCAGGAGCCGCATTTACGGGCATAAAGCTGGTAATGACTGGCGTTGGCACCCACGTAAAGCCCGCAAAATTGCTCGTGCCGCCCGGACCCGTTACCGAAACGTTGCCGCTTGCGCCGCCCGCAACCACAGCATTTATCTGAGTTGCAGACACGACGCTGAAACTCGTTGCGGGAACACCACCAAAATTTACCGCCCAAACGCCCGTAAAACCTGAACCCGTAATGACGACCGTCATCGTCGGACCCGCGCTTGTGGGCGAAATTCCCGTGATGGTCGGTCCGGGCAGAAATGTGAATCCCGACGCGCTGATTGTTCCGCCCGGTGTTGTTACTTGGATATTCCCCGATGCTGCACCCGCCGGGACAACCGCCGAAAGCAGTCCCGGACCAATGACAAGAAAACTTGCTGCTGGCACACCGCCAAAGCTCACTGCCGTTGTTCCTGTGAAAAAACTCCCGTTAATAAGCACCGTCGCACCCGCACCAGCACTTGTTGGAGCAAAGCTAGAAATCGTTGGTGGCGCAATAAAAGTAAAGCCTCCAAGAGTACCGGGACCGCCCGGACCAGTTACCACCACGTTTCCACTGGCACTACCCGCCGCCACAACAGCATTTATCTGGGTTGGCGAAACAATAATAAAACTTGCTGCGGGAACACCGCCGAAACTCACGGCGGTTGTTCCTGTGAAGTTTGTCCCTGTAATTATGACTATCGCCCCCGCAGCCGCGCTTGAAGGCGTAAGAAGCACGGGATTTGGCGGCAAAAGATAGGTAAATCCTGTGAGCGAGCCTGTGCCAAAGGCAGACGTAACCTCTACACTGCCCGACGCACCAGCATCCACCGTTGCG
Organism: Candidatus Kapaibacterium sp.; assembly: GCA_004292595.1. Lineage (GTDB taxonomy): Bacteria > Bacteroidota > Ignavibacteria > Kapaibacteriales > UBA4661 > PH2015. The sequence goes on from RDXM01000134.1 coordinate 22,084, forward strand.
GTAATGACCGTTGAGGACATCACCATAAATGTTATTGCTGGAACACCACCAAAACTCACGCCCGTTGCGCCCGTGAAGTTATTGCCAATAATCGTAACGGTTTGCCCCATACCACGACTGGTCGGCGTAAAAGAAGAAACCACAGGCGCGGGAATGTATGTAAAGCCGCCGAGCGTCGCTACGCCGCCGAGCGTTGTCATTTGCACATTTCCCGACGCACCAGCCGCTCCAACCCGCGCCGTTACTTGCGTTGGCGAGACCGTCGAGAAACTCATTGCGGGCATTCCCCCAAAATTTACGCCCGTAACACCAACGAAGTTTGTGCCGTTGATTGTTACGGTATTGCCGCCGCCCTGACTCGTGGGAGTAAAGTTCGCTATTGTTGGCGTGAAATACAAATAGGTAAAGCCGCCCTGCGTTACCGTGCCGCCTGGACCTATCACGCTCACATTCGCCGTCGCGCCCGTGCCGACGGTAGCGGTGATTTGCGTGGCTGAAACAACGGTAAACGGCACAGAAACACCGCCAATTTCTACTTGTGTTGTTGGCGTGAAGCCCGTTCCGTTGATAGTCATGACATTGCCCAGACCAGCACTCGTTGGCGTAAAAGTGGTTATTGTTGGTGGAGGAATAAACGTAAATCCTCCTTGTGGTGCGCTGCCGCCAGGTGTCGTTACCGTCACAGAGCCGCTCGCGCCCGCGCCCACAACGGCGGTAATTTGCGTATTGCTATTCACAACATATGCTGCATTCACGCCGCCAAACTGCACTTGCGTCGCGCCCGTGAAGTTATTCCCCGTAATCACGACGGTTGCTCCATTTCCCGCGCTCGTTGGAACGAAGCCAAGAATAGACGGCGCAGAAGCACTATGCACAAAACCGCCCAGCACACCTGTGCCGCCAGGCGTAACGACTTCGACGTTCCCGCTCGCGCCCGCGCCCACAACGGCGGTGAGCTGCGTGGCAGAGATAGGCGTAACTCCTGTGGCAACGACGTTCCCAAAGCGCACTTGCGTTACGCCGCCAAGATTTGTTCCGTTAATTGTTACCACTGTTCCCGCAACGCCCGCCGTTGGTGAGAAACTCGTAATTGTCGGTGCGGCAATGAAGGTAAAGCCCGCAGCATTCACCGAACCGCCAACATTCGACACCGTTACATTTCCCGATGCACCCGCGCCCACAACGGCGGTGATGAGCATTGAATTCACAACGTTCACGCTCATCGCTGGAACACCGCCAAAACTCACACTCGTGCCAGCAGCAAAGTTTGTTCCGTTAATGGTAATCGTCGCGCCTGCTCCAGCGGTCATAGGCGTAAAACCCGTAATCGTTGGTGCGGGAGCAAAGGTAAAGGCTGTTGCTGCTGTTGCCATACCACCCGGAGTGCGCACCACCAGTGGCGTTGTTGCACCTGCTGGAACAACTGCTGTTATCACCGTCGGCGAAACAACCGTAAAAGCTGCCGCGTTGATACCACCAAAGGTAACGGTGGTTGTGCCAACAAAATTATTTCCGTTAATTGTTACGACGGTTGTTGCTCCGGCGGGATTGGGCGAATAGCTGGTAATGCTCGGAGCGGCTTGCCACGTAAAACCCGCTTGCGTAGCCGTTCCGCCCGGCGTAACGACTTGCACCGCGCCCGATGCACCCGCCGCAAGCATAGCATTTATCTGGGTTGCAGAAACAACGGTGAAACTCGACGCGGGCGTACCGCCAAAACGCACAACGGTCGCACCAAAAAAGTTTGTTCCTGTAATCGTAACAACTGTTCCATTTCCACCGCTTGTGGGTGTAAAATTTGTTATCGTCGGTACGGGTGCCATGAAGGTAAAATTTGTGGCAGAATTTACCGTGCCGCCAGGCGAAACAACCTGCACTGCTCCCGACGAGCCAAGCCCCAGCGCTGCGGTAATTTGCGTGGGCGAGTCCACCGTAAAAGATGCTGCTGCCGTCCCGCCAAAATTCACTTGCGTTGCGGGCGTGAAGTTTGTTCCGGTGATAGTTACCACCGTTCCTGCAATACCGACTGCTGGAGTAAAGCTCGTGATAGTGGGCGCGGGATGCCATGTAAAATTCGTGGCAGAATTGGCAGGAGGCGCACTGAGCGTTGTTACTTGTACTGTTCCCGTCATTCCCGCACCAACCGTTGCGTTTATCTGCATTGGAGAAACGACCATATGGCTTGCTGCCGCCGTACCGCCGAAGCTCACTGCTGTTACGTTCTGGAAATTTGTTCCAAAAATGCTGACAACGGTTGTGTTTCCGCCAGAGGCAGGAGTAAAGCTCGTAATGGTCGGCGGTGGTGCGAGAAAAGTAAATGTTCCCGCCGAATTAACCCCGCCGCCGGGCGTTGTTACGCGCACAACCCCAGTAACTGCACCTGCTGGGACGGTTACGGTGATTTGCGTGTTTGAGTTTACCGTATAGGCAGGGCAGTTCACACCGCCAATCTGTACTTGCGTCGCGCCCGTAAAGTTATTTCCTGTAATCACCACCATCGCACCTGCCGCCGCCATTGTTGGAAGAAAGCCAGCAATCGTCGGGGCTGCGAACGTAAAAGTTGTAGCAGAATTGACCGTCCCGCCCGCCGTTGAAACCGCGACAAGTCCCGTCGTTCCTGCGCCAACAGTTGCCGTGATGACGCTTGCCGTGTTGGTGTTGATGCTTGCAGGCGTTCCACCGACGGTTACGGCTGTTGCAGCACCAAGATTGCTGCCGTTAATCGTAATGACCGTGCCGACTGCTCCAGTTGCGGGCGTAAAACTCGTAATGGTGGGTGCGGGAACGAAAGTGAACATCATAGGATTCGATGTACCAACACCATTCGGCGTGGTTACTTGCACAAAACCAGATGCGCCCAAAGCCCCGACGTTACACGTAATTTGCGTTGCCGAAACCACAACAACGCTCGTTGCCGCAACACCACCAAAGGTAACCGTTGCTGGCGCAACAAAATTTGTTCCTGTAATCGTTACCGACATTCCAGGACCACGCGACATTGGCGCAAAGCCAGTAACGGTAGGCGGTGCAAGAAAGGTAAAGCCGCCCTGCGTTACCGTTCCGCCAGGATTGGTAACAAGCACGTTTCCTGTCGCGCCGATGCCAACGGTTGCGGTGATACTCGTGGCAGTATTCGCCGTGATTGTGGCTGGAACGCCGCCAAAGCTGACGAGCGTCGCGCCAGAGAGATTTGTTCCCGTGATAACAACCGACGCGCCAGCCGCCGCGCTCGTGGGCGCGAAGCTGGTAATTGTTGGTGCGGGAATGAAGGTAAAGCCGCCTTGCGTTGCCGTGCCGCCGGGTGTTGTGACAACGACATTCCCCGACCCGCCACCTGCGGCAACCGTTGCGACAATCATTGTCCCTGAATTAGAAACAATCGTTGCTGGAACACCGCCAAAACTCACGAGTGTCGCGCCGCCTAAATTCGTGCCGACAATCGTAACGTTCATCCCGCCGCCTTGGCTCATGGGCGTAAAACTTGTAATGGATGGCGGTGGAATAAAGGTAAACAGAGCAACCGAAAGCGCAGTGCCGCCCGGCGTGGTAACGGCAATATTGCCCGTCATGCCGCCTGCGCCGATAGTTGCGGTGATTTGCGTTGCGTTCACGACCGTAAAACTTGTTGCCGCAACACCGCCAAAACTCACCGCCGATGCACCCGTGAAGTTTGTTCCGTTAATGGTTACGAGCGTTCCTGCTCCGCCGGTAGTGGGCGTAAAACCTGTAATTGTCGGCACAGGAGCAGGTCCGATAGCGCGAATACGATGATTATTGAGGTCCGCAACATAAGCATTGCCCGAAGCATCCATGACAACGCCGCTTGGTGCATTGAATTGTGCGGCAGTGCCGACGGCATTCAGGAAACTTGCCGCGCCGCTTCCCGCCAGCGTCGTAACGATGCCCCCAGGCGTAATGATGCGAATCCGATGACCACCATTTTCGGCAACAAGGATGTTTCCTGCGCCATTGACCGAGATTCCCGTGGGAGAATTGAAGAGTGCTACCGAGCCTGTGCCGTCGGCATAGCCGCTTGTATTGCCCGCAAGCGTTGTTACTGCGCCGGCGGCTGTTGTTACGGCGCGAATGCGATGATTATTTTGGTCGGCAACATAAACAATCGTTCCTGCGCCATTAACGGCGAGTGCTACGGGCAGATTAAACTGCGCTCCTGCGCCCATACCGTCGGTGCTACCAGCCGTCGCGCTCCCTGCGAGCGTTGTCACCACGCCAAGTGCCGTAATTCTGCGAATCCGATTATTGATGTAATCTGCTACGTAAACATTCCCTGCGCCGTCCACCGCCACGCCCGTCGGAAATTGAAACTGTGCAAGCGTTCCCGTTGCATCACTAAAACCACCAACGCCGCTCCCTGCGAAGGTGCTGACCACGCCAGCAGAAATCTTGCGAATGCGGTGATTGCCAAAATCTGCTACATACACATTCCCCGCGCCGTCCACTGCTACGCCTGTTGGCTGGTTGAATTGCGCCGAAGCTGCTGCTCCTTCTGCCCAGCCAGACGCGCCCGTGCCAGCGAAGGTCGTTACCACACCAAGCGGCGTGATGCGGCGAATGCAATGGTTGAGCTTGTCAGCAACGTACAGATTACCGCTTCCGTCAATAGCAATGCCGTTGGGTTGGTTAAATTGCGCTAACACGCCTGTATTGTTCACCAAGCCCGCCGTGCCGCTTCCAGCAAAGGTGGTCACGCTTTGTGCGAAAGCGGAGGAATGCTTCTGAGGAAAAAAGAAAATACTACTCATGCAAAAACACCAACACACCCCAAGCACAAGACGCAAGGACATAATCGTAATACGGCGCACTGACGAAGCATTGCGCAGACAAGCAAATACGGAACGAGACATCATAAAAGCAATAAGAAGTGGCTTCAGCACAAGGACAAGTAAAAGAGAGACATTATCTCTTTGTCGTACATTTACTCATTTACTCTCGGCAGAAGCAAATGAAACATTGAAAACTTTTGAAAACCTTTGAAAACCCTCAAGTACCGTCAAATCTAGTCATTTAGCGTTACAAAACCAAACCTTTTGCGGGATTGCGTACGATGTTTTTGCAGAAAGATTTTTTTTATTGAGCATTTTTTTTAAGGAGTATTTTTTAAACAGTTGTGCCGACTACAAACAGCAGCAGATGAACAGCAAAAAAGCCTTGCGAAGACCATTCTTCACAAGGCTTTTTTTATTATACCGTTTTGACTGTATTTTGAATACTTTGATTTGAGCAAGGCAGCATGCTGCCTTGTTTCGGAGAATTGAAACTATTCATTTTACAATCGAATTAGACCAAATATCAGATATTCAAATATCACATTCACATCAGGAGAATAACGAGATAGGAGGAGAAAACGCGCCCTCGCGGGCTACCCCAATGGGCGTAAAATTACGACAATGTAGTTCGACTGCTTATTTTTGCTCTTTGACAAGCGTCTTCATTGTTTCGTAATCTACGCCCGTACGACGCAAGAACTCACGATACGAATCGCTGAAGATTTCAACATCACCACCAAGAGTAGAAGCGTCTTTGTACGCGCTCATCGCACGGTAGGTCAAGCCATTTTGCTCGTAGAACGAAGCGAGCATCAGTTTGTCGAGTGCGGTTGGTTGTGCATTTTGCTCATCGCGCAATGTTTTGAGCTGACCATTCAACGAAGCCATTTCTGCTTCATTCACCATGTAAATACAATAGCTTTCTACCGTTGGAGCATTCGCGCCAACTTGAGTAACGCTCCAGTAATAGCAACGGTCTTTTTCCAAGCCGAGTGCTTTCAAATTCACGCTTACTTGTGTTTCGGTCAGTTCACGCTTGAAGCGCACGTTTTGGCTGGCATCGGTGATAGTAAAGAGATATTGCGGAGCTTTGTTGCCATCAACCGAACCGCTCCATGTAAAGGTCATTTCATCGTCAATGGTCTTGGTCGTGCGTGGCGAAATCAAGCGAAGTTTATTCACATTGAGCGACATCTCCACACTCGCGCTTTTGATGTTTTTGCCTTCTTCTGCGCCTTTGACCGATTGCACAACAAAACCCACCAACTTATCCATGCCGTTGGATTTCGATGAAACTTTACCAAGCAAATCTTTCACCGGAACGATACCTTCTTGGCGCAATTCCAATGCTTTACCGCTTTTGTGTACCAAGCCCAAATATACTGGTCCTACCATGCGAAGCTGGTCGGTCGAGGTCAAGCCCGCGCCAACAGCAACACTCTTCTTTGTGCGCTCAAGCGTAATTGTGCCTTTGCAGGCAATAATTTTGAACACTTCATCGCCTTGCGCAACGGCAAGTGTCGGAATAATAAGCAATGCAAGCAGCATTGTAGCCAGAGATTTACGAGCATTTGCCATAAATGACAACTCCAAAAAATGATTGTGAAAAGGTAATGTTAAAACAAGGTTGTGTCGTTGAGGTTGTATCGCTTTTTGTTGGTCGGCACATCTGAAACATATTTTTCTTTATCTTCAGCGTACCTGCTACAAAAATGCAACAAGCAACATACAGATACAATAACTTTGGGGCGAAAGGGTGTTTTTTTGGGGCGAAAGAACATTGAAGGCATTTTTTGGGATAAAACCTCGTGAATTACCACGAATTTCTCGCTCCTAATTTCACTTCCCACTCGCGCTGTTGCCGCATAAACACGCTCGAATTCGCTGTTACTGCCGAGCGCGTGATTTGCAGGACGATATTCCGAAACAGCTCTTGGTCAAGGAACGAGCGAAAAGGAATATCTATCGAAAAGCTCGTGTTGGGCGTGTTTGTGCCGATGTCGTTGCCAATTTGCCACAGCACACCCAAATTGCTGATTTCCCCCGTAAACTGCACCCGCGCTTGCTGCAACTCAAGCGGCGACCCCGTGCGCCCGCCCGCAAAGAAAATGTCTGCACTCCGCACCACGCCTGTTCCCTGAAGCAAATCGGTCAAAAGGCGCGAGGCGAGCGACGAGGAATTTTGCGTAATTGCCTCGCCAACACCGCTTCCAATGGCAAATTCATCCTGCGTTCTGCCGAAAAGAAGCAGCATAATTGCATCGTTCTGAATTTTCACCGAATCGCCCACACCTGGCGCGTTATCGAGCAAGTAGCTCATTTTGAGGTTTGGTGATTTCTTCGTTCCCGTAATGCCGAGATTGACCAAATACTCGCTTGTGCCAGAGCGGTCGGGCTGTGTGCGTTGTCCGCGCAAAGCGGCGTTGATGCTCAGGCGCGGATTGCTCATCACGCCCGTATTGAACGCTACTTTGCCCGATGCGTTGAAAATACGATAATACTTGTAGGTCGAGCCGTCGCGCAATATCAAATCGCCGAAAAGCTGGTGTTCATCGGGGCGGTCGGGCGTTTTTATGTAGCGGAGCGGAGTTTCGGGGTTTTCTTGCGCCAAATTTGCCACAAGCTGCTCGAAAGGTCCCCATTCCATTGTTACCGAAAAATTCCCTTTCAATTTCACATTCAGCGCGTAATCAATTTTCTCCGCAAACGTCAAAGGCGCGTTGGTGAGGAGGAGATTGGTCATTGGTGTAGTGGTCATGGGAACATTAGGCATAGCAACACTTGGCGCACTCGTGCTATCGCTCGGCGACTGACCAATGACCAATGGCAAATGACCAATGGCAAGGGTTTCATGCCCATGCTCGTCGTACTGCTGCAATACTGCCTGTTCGGCGGAAAATTCGGCAAGTTCGGCGGCGGAAAGCTGCTTGGGAGCGAGGTTTGGTAAGCCCTCTTCGGTTTGCGAAGAGTCGCGCTGCATGAGCAAGGTGTATTCTTGCTGATTGCAGTCGCGGGCAGTAATGGTGCGCCCTGTGCGGTCTTTGGTAATTGTTTCAAAGCAAAACAAACGGTTCTCCGATTTCACACTGCGAATTTCAGGGAAACTCACCTTTGCCGCCAACACGTTCACATCGCCGCGCAAATACGGCTTTTCCAGCGTTCCGTAGAAATGGAGCGGTTTTTCGCCCGTCGCAATAATCACATCGCCGTACAACTGTGGCTGCGGGATGCGCGTAGCATTGCCCAGCACAAACAAGCCCTGTTGCGGTATCTGCGCCGTTACGTCGAAGCCCGTAATATCAAAGCTATTCACCGTAATTGTGCCTTTTGCCGAAGCGCGTCCTTTTTGGTAATCCAACGGGTCGTTGGCGAGTTGAAGCTGCTCCACAGTAACGGTGCGGTTCAGCAGGGTTGCTTTGCCTTCGGCGAAATACTTCAAATTTGTCGCTTCAAAAATAAACGACGAGCGAGGAATGACGGCATCTCCGCGATACACGATGCTGTCCTGCGTGGTGCCAGAAATCGTGAAGTGCGCATCCGCACTGCCTTGCAGATTGGTAATGCCTGGCACAAAAATATCCACCGCGCCCAGCGGAAGCTCGTTCGCGTCGAAGCTAATATCTATGGGCTTTCCAGAAACAATGCGCTCTTCCACGTCGGTAAAAGCAAGGTTCAAGGGAAATGTTTTCGCCGTAACGCGCAAGGTTTTCAGGCTGTCCAGCGAGATATGAAGCGGCTTGTCGGAAAGAAGGCGTGGATTCAGCACCTCTGCCGTCCCGCGCACGGTGGAATCGCTGTGCGTGGCTTCGAGTTGGAGCGTTCCCAGAAATGTATTGTTGTACAAAACGTTGGACGCATTGAGCAAAATGTTCATGCGCGGCTCGGCAGGAATGCCAGAAAGCGTGATTTGGAGACGCTCCAGCGTTCCTTTGAGCGGCGCAAGTGTGGGAATGCGATTCTCCTTCGTAAACAAACGGTTAATGTCCTGAAGCGGCATAGATTCAAGAATCAGCTGCGCATTCGAGAAATGGTCGAACCACACCTGCCCGCTCAAATACGCCGTTTCGCCGCGTGGACGCTTGAGAGCAAGCTGTTCAATAAGCAAACCCTCTTTGTTCAAAATGGAGGTCATCTTGCCTTGCGTCGCCCATTCCATATCGTTGCGATAGAGCAGCCATGCGGTGTCCAGCGTGAATTCCGTGTCGCGCCGTCGCATATCCAAAAGAGCTTTCGTGTAAAAGGCAAGCGTAGAATCGTCTGCCCGTGCGCTACCAACACTGCTGTACAGCCCGCGCACGTCGAAATCAAAGGTCTCGCCCGTGTAGTTCGCGCTGCCTTTGGCGTGGCGGAAAATGAAGTCATTCACGCGAAAGAGCGAATCCATGCGGACGCTGGCTTTTGCGGCAATCACATTCAGCGAATCACCCGACGAAGCGTGATGGAATGTGCCTTGCAGACCAGCATTAGCAATTTCTACGGATGTGCCGTCGTCGGTGTAATAAAATTCGCGGATGTGGGAGGAATCCACCGTGAAGGTGTAATCTTGCGTTGTACCCCGTATAGAACCGTGCATTTCGCCTTTGCATTGAATTTTCACAAAACCGCTAAAAAGCCGCGAAATTTCAATATCGCGCGGAAGCAAGGAAAATTCAGCATCAAGCGGCTTTGCAATGGCAGGTTTCTTGATGTAGAGACCTTCGTAGGTCGAGGCAAGGATGGAATCCCGCACCAAATGGTACTTTCGGCGCACCGCAAAAATGGTATTATCCACTTCATTGGCAAACGACGACACAAAACTTGGCATTGTAAACGTCCCGCGCACGTGCGCTTCGGCAAGCTCCGATTGCAAATGAAACTCGCGGTAGAGCGGGTTCTGCGGCGTTGGCAAATGCTCCAACCGCGCTGAAATGCTAAACGGCTCGAAGGCTTTTTTGGGGGTGCGGAAATCGGTGGCACGTAAGGTGAAAATTCCTTGCAAACTATCAGGATTGAAGCTGCTTCCAAGCACGTTCATCGTAAAAGAAGCATCGGTATTCGAGCCAGGAAACAGCGTGAGGCGATACAAGTCCAAGTGCGCAGCGCGAGATTCTATGCGGTACGTGGGCTTTTCCATATTTTGCACATTCACCAAACCACTTAGCCACAAATCGGCATTGCGCGGAATATTTTCATCGGTATCATCATCCAAAACAAAGTCTGCTGGGCGATTCCAGTGCAGATGCGCGTTGTTCAGCGTGAGAATGCCTGCATCGCGGAGCGTGGCATCCAGCGAAAGCTGGTCAAAGCTGCGCCCTGCAATTTCGGAATTGGATGCTTCCAGTTGCAATGCGGTGTTTGCGTCCTTCAGCGTCAAACCTTGTCCTTTCAGCGTAATGGTTGCATTCAGCGAACTTTTTAGACTAGGATTATTCGCAATCGCACCAACGTCCACGCCGCTTACAGCAATATTCGCTTCGTAGCGGGCAGTATCCCTGCGGGCATCGGAGGGCGCGTGAAATCTCGCATCCAGCGTTGCTGCGCCCGCACCGCTTTTGAGCGCGAGTTTTGCTTCGAGGTTTTCCATTGTACCCCGCACCGTTCCTTGCTCAATCGCTAGAAAATTTACTCCGCTCAGGTTTGGAATTTTCCCTTTTGCGATAAGTCCAGGCGCGAAACGGCAGAGGTCGGCGTAGGAGATACGCATTGGATTTATGACCACATCCATTGCTGTTTTTGCCAGTATGTGTGCGGGCTTGAGCGCGTTTGGTTTGTGCAGACTGTCATTCCACGAAAGCAAATTCCACGCGGTATTGGTAAAATTCCCTTCGAGCGAAAGCAGTGTTTGTGAGGCTTTAGCGCGGTTTGCGTCTGGCACGGTAGCGAGCGACAAGGTTTTGAGCGTCATGCGCGGGAGCGAGCCGTAGGCATCAAAGCGCAAAGCGAGTTTTCCCGCAAAATCGTCAAGCGCAGACGTGAAGCGTTGCACGTCGCGGAGGCTGATGGAATCGGCATGGAGAGCGGCTTGCAGGTGTAAGGCATGAATCTGTGCGCTGTCCAAGCGACGGAAAATGTTGATGTTGTCCGCCACAAGACGCATTCGCACAAGCGATTCACTTGTTTGGCAGCGAAAATACTTGAGTTCTGCGCGGTTGGTGTCGCACTGCGCAGCAAAGGCAATATTGCGCACACGCAGATTTGATGCGGTCTCGCGGAACGACAAATGATACAGCGAAGCAGTACCTTCTTTGGTGCGAGGATTGAACATTGCGGCAAGCGAAAGATTCACGCTGTCGAAGTTTGCGCGGGTAGGATTGAAGCGGTGTGCAGGCATTTTTGCCAGACCAGCACGTTGCAATGCCGATGCAATCTCTGGCGCGAGCAGGAATGCGGGCAAACGGGGAGTTGGCGCAGCAAGCGAGTCGAAAACCCGCACCGAACCTTGTTCTATTGCAAAGTCGCGGACTTCCACGCGCCAGCGAAAGGGTTTTAGTTTTTTGGTGGAATCGGGCGGCGGGAAAAGATGTGTGAAATTCCACGAGGAATCCATACTGCGAAGCAAGGTAATACGCGGTTCCACGAGCTTTACGCCGTTCAGCATAATTTTCCGCACGAGCAAAAGCTCCACGTCGTAGTGCAACTGCAATTCTCGCGCTTGCAAAATGGTGTCGCCCGCCGCAATCATGCGCAAGCCAGAGAGATTGAGGTCGGAGATGAGCGAGCCAGAAAAGTCGTCAAATTCCACTTTTGCTTCCAAGCGAGCATTCACCGTACTTATCACCGTTTTCACCAGCCATTGCCGAAGCGTGGGAACGCTGATAAACACAGTAACCGTAGCACCGAATACCATCCCAAGCAGCATCAGTGCTAGCACCGTGCGGCGAAACCAGAAGAAGAATCCGCGCCGTTGCTCGCGCTTCTCTGGCGCGGGCGGCGTTTGCTCGCCAAGCATCTGCTCGCCGAGTGAGGATTCATCTGGTGTTGGTGGTATGGGGTCTTGTTCGTGCATGAAATGCGGTTTTTTAAAAATTACCGATGTTCCTGTGTTCGTGCGCCTTAGGAAGGCTCAAAAATTAAATGGATAAACTTCAACAATATTTAGTGGCACAGACATTCCTGTCTGTGCGTGTTGGTGCGGGCTTCAGGCGACGACGTCTGTGCCACTACTGACTTGAACCACTTATTTTTTTACCATTCCTTATGCCAAATCATCGGGGTTTACTCCCAGCGCACGAAGTTTTGCTGCCAACATATCAGCTCTGTTTTTCTCTTGCTCTGCCTTGATTTTCTCTTGCTCGGCATTCTTTTTTTCTTGCTCTGCACGTCGTCGTTCCATCTCTGCCTGTTTTTGTGCGGCTTTCCATGCGCGACGGATTTCTGCTATCGTCTCAAAGCGTGTTCCGTCCTTGCGTGTAACAACGAGTCCGTAGTTTGGACTGTTTTTGGCAGCTTCCAGCGTAAAGGTTACGCCCACAAGCGGACTGTACCATTCTTCTTGGGTGTAGAGATACTGCAAATGCCCATTTTGTCTATGCCACGCATTAAACTTCTGTTTTTGCGGGTCGAAGGTGTAGTATTCCTGCACATTGAATTGGTCATAGAATTCCAGTTTATCCATCATTTCCGACGGTGTATTGCCGGGCGAGACAATCTCTATGACCACCTGTGGCGCGATATTGCCTTCTTTCCATTGCATATACGACGGACGGTCGCCAGGCGGTCTGCCGAAAACGAGCATCACATCTGGTGCGAGGCGGATACCAGAATTTCCTTCGACGGGATACCAGAATAAGTCTGCCGCACAAAAAACATCGTCACGCCCCGCGAACATTGCATCCATGCCGCTTTTGAGCATCGTTATCAGATTGTATTGCGTCGTATTTTCCGCCATGGGCTGTCCGTCGCTTTCGGGATAGATGACCTCGTCCGTTGCGGGGTCAAGGAAGAGTGTAGGTGTCATACTGAATGAACGATAATAAAGTGTGCAAAAAGTATGCAAAAAATATGCTCAAATTACAAGGATTTATGACGCTTTCCAACGAAAAGAGTTGCAGCGCATTGGGGAGAAAAATTGCCCTTGTTTGCATTTTTGGCATGGGAATTGAATGTATAGAAAACGGGTACAGAAATTCTTCAGAAAGATGGCAAAAAGCATCCGCATTGGGTGGACTTTGCCCGAAAGATTCTCGTTACCAGAGCGCATCAGAGCTTGTGTGTGTGCTTTCGGTAGCGAGCAGGGAAAAGTGTATCTTTTTCTGAATGTTGTCTTGTTTTGGCGCATTCGTTGGATGCTTGTGGACTTCATTTGGTTGAATAAACGTGTGCAGAACCGAAGGTGTTTGTACTTCTCTGGTGAGGTGTGTCATTATCCAAGTAGTGGCACAGACATTCCTGTCTGTGTTGCTTACCTGAACCCCGCACTAATACTCATAGACTATTCACAGACAAGAGTGTCTGTGCCACTTTTAAAGAAGAAATTTTGTTCTGTACTTTTGCAAGTACAGAGAGTCAAAATTATTCTCACAACAGAACTATAATTTTCCCCTTTATTTCATTTTTTTGGAGACGCTATGATGCACGCACGCTTGCTTCGTTCTCTTTGCGGAATGGCGTTGCTTCTGGCTTTCAGCATAACATTTATGCCCCTTGAAGGCTTTGCGCAGCGCAAAGTTCCCTCGAAAGAGCTTGCCGCCCGATTTATCAAGCTCGGTATGTCGTACCGAGAAGGCGGCGATGCCGATAACGCTTTGTATTTCCTAAACAAAGGTCTTAATCTGTCGCGGCAAACAAAAAACCGCTACTGGGAGGCTGCTGCTTACGAAATGATTGGTTTGGTGTACAAGGACTTACGCGATAAAGACCGCGCTGTCCAGAACCTTCAAAAGGCTCGCCGAATCTACAACGACATCATTCGCTCGCCGAATGGAAGTCAGGTAGCGATTGAACGCGAGCTGGAACAGGCGCAGATGATGGACTACAACAGCGTTTCTGAAAATGAAAACGAAACTGCACTTGCCCAGCAAGTCGAGGTCTTGCGCAATCAAGTGGATTTGCTCAAAAGCGAAAATGCCGCTTTGCGCGAGGAAATTGCGATGCTGCGCAGCGAAAACAGCTTTACTCCGAACCGCCTAGAAGCAGCACCGCCGCCACCACAATCGCAGTACCCCGCTCCACAAGCACCACCGCGAGCAAACGGCGCATACAACAGCGCATTCAACGTTGAGCCAATCAATATGCTGGACTTGGACGCTCTCGAAAATATGAACGGATTTACGTCGCTCGAAGAAGCATTGAAGAATCCTGATGCTGTGGTGAAGCTGGATTTGCAAAATAATGGCATGAAAGCCTTGCCGCCAGAAATAGGACGCTTCCGCAATCTCCAATATCTGAACGTCAGTCGTAATCAGCTTTCTGAGCTACCCCGCGAAATTGGCAACCTTGCTCGCTTGCAGGTGTTGAATGTTAGTGGTAATCAAATTGATATTGTTCCAGCAGAATTGCGCCGCTTGCAGAGCTTGAAACAGCTGAATCTTTCTGCAAATTTGCTCAAAAAACTTCCGCCCGAAATCGGCAGCCTGACCAAGCTAGAATTTTTGGATGCGGGCGAAAACCGCCTCACGCAAGTTCCCGCCGCCATTGGCTTGGCAACAAATATTCGCACACTGTATCTGCGCACCAATTCGCTGACCACGTTGCCGCCCGAAATCGGCAAACTCAAGCGTTTGCGTGATTTGGATATTGATGACAATTTCTTTACCGATGAAGATTTGGACTTGGTTTTTGCAACCTTGCCCGACACCAATATCATCACCCAAACCCAGCAAGGCGCACAAACAGGCGGCGGCGAAGAGCCTTTGCCAGAAAACAACGGCGGGCAGTAACGAGTTTTTTCTTGAAAATATCTGCTTCAGCTTCTCGGCTTCCGACGCTATTTTTATGCAGTTCAGTCAGACGGTGTGCTTCACAATTTTGCTCCAACGATTTTGCTCCAACGATTATCAAACTCCATCATTCAATCTGCGAACATTTATGAAACGTTCATTCTTTCTTTGCGTTGTGATGCTGTGGCTGGCATCATCTATGCTCTGGAGCCAAGTGCGACGCGCACCCGCTACAAATAGCAGGACAGGCGCAAGTCGCGCTCCAGCAGCCCGCTCCACAGCAGCTCCCCCGCCAGCAACGGCGGCGGCACAGCCACAAATTGCTAATGACCCGCCCACTGGTACAGCCCCCGCTCCAGCACCAGTGGGTTCTGTTCGTGCTAATACGCCCGCCAGTAGTCGTGTTCGCGCTCCTGGTCGCCCAAGTACAGCGCGGGGTGTGCAAGTGCCGCGCACAGGTGCGCCAGCAGCAGCACCGCGCCCAGTGGCGCAAGTGCCACGCACACAAATTGACTACTGTACGTTGTGCGTCAGTACGCTTGCTTCGATTGAGCATCCGCTTGTGAGTGGTTCGCTGGCTCGCCATGCGGCATTGGGCGGCGGCGGCTATGGCATGGGCGGGCAATATATCACCTACGGCGCGAATCCGTTTTTGATTGATTCCTATTCCATTTTCTACAATCCCGCATATGCCGACCGCTACCGCGATGCGATTTTTGTGAATGCTGGTTCGATTAGTTCTGGTCCAAATTCGCAGCCGCTCTCAAGTTTTGGCGGTCCGTCGCTGGGAGCAATTTTCTCCATTAGTCCCCGCGTTACGGTGGGCGGGATTGTTTCGTTTGAATCCTTTCCCGGCACAACACCCGTCAATACGGACATTGCAAGCGGCATTGCCATTGCAAGCATCTTGGGCTTGGGATATACGGGATTTATACCCAATCCAAACTTCACGCTCATTCGCGCTCGCAACGTCGCACAACTGCAAACAACCTACAACACTGCGCCAGAAAACAGCAAAGGTGGTGTCGTCTTAGCGGCTGGTGTGTCCTATACTTCCACGTCGCTCGCACCGCTTACCCTGCAGCCGCGCCCGCAAACTGGCTCGAACTTAACGCAAATTGGCTTCAATTTTGGCATTCTTGTAACGACAAACACAACATCTATGTTTGATTTATCGGCATCGGTGTTGCTTCCGCGCGTTTCATTGCCTCTGCCGAACAGCACCAATGGTACTGCGGTCTATAACAGCACAATTATCGGCATTAATGCTCGGTATATCGCACGGTTGTCGAAAGAATTTACGCTTATTCCGATGGCGAATATCTACGCCGTTTCGAGCGGTTCGCCGTACTTTGGGAA
Organism: Candidatus Kapaibacterium sp.; assembly: GCA_004292595.1. Taxonomy (GTDB): domain Bacteria; phylum Bacteroidota; class Ignavibacteria; order Kapaibacteriales; family UBA4661; genus PH2015. The sequence continues at coordinate 38,087 of RDXM01000134.1, forward strand.
TATAAACAGCTTCGATGGTGGTATTGGCTTCAATTACGTGTCTGGTCCGCTTTTGTTTGTCGGCGGTATCAGTGTGGGCGTGGGCGGCGGCGGTAATTTGCCGTCGCAAGCCGTCATTGGCGCGGGTCCGATTTCGCAAGAGTTGATTCTCCCGCGCTGGAATCTTGGTGCAGAATATCGCATTATTGAATGGTTCAAGATTCGTGCGGGCTACGCAGGCTACACCTCAACATCAAGTAGCAATGACATACGTTTCCCGTCGTACTTTAACTATGGCTTGTCGCAAGGCGTTTCGCTCGGATTTGGTTTGGAGTTTGGGAAATTTACGCTCGACCTCACCACCGACACCCGCACCTTGCAACGCGGCTTTGGCAATATCGGAAGCGGCGAACCGACCTTTGGTTTTGTGTCGGCGAACTTCCGGTTTTAATGCCAGAACATCGGTACGAGAAGGAATACCGTTCACACCCCTGATTTGATGCGGTGTTGCGTGGTATTCCTTCGCGTGTTTGCTTACGGACTGCTGATGTATCCTTGATGCAGAGGATGGTTTTTTCTTCACTTTTATTTTGAATAATTATGCTATGGAAGCCTGATTCTACCACGTTTGACGGGCAACATTCCATGTTCTTCGCCATGCAGAAAAGCCGCAATCATCACCTGCTTGCGAGTATTCTCTGCATCGCGCTTGTCTGGATGCCACTTTTCGGCTTGGCTACGACCAAGCTCCGTGCGCAGTCTCTTCTGACCATTGCGCCCGTCAGCGACCTTGTAACTGCACTGAATACGCCCGTGTCGGGGCAAATCCGCCTCACCGATGCCAACCCGAACTCCGTGATGATGCTGGGGTTTGCCGACGACAACGCGCTTATTCCCAATGAAAATATCGTCATTAGCCAAACGGGCGCAATCCGCCAACTCACCGTAACGCCAACGCCTGGACGCTCTGGCACAACCGTGATTACGATTATCGGCACAAACGCCGTTGGGCAGAATGCGCAAGTTACCTTCAATATCACCGTTGGCGGGGCAAGCTCTGCGCCGAGCATCAGCACTATTCCGCCAACAGCCACCGTGCAGGGCAATCCCGTTACGGTGAATTTTACCATTACCGACACCGACCCCAGTGCGGTCAATGTCATCCCCAGTAGCGATAATTTTTTGCTGGTGCCGCAATCGGGCTTGCAAGTAACGGGCTTTGGCGCGTCGCGCTCACTGCGTATCGCGCCGAGTTCGACGCAGTTTGGCACGGCATCCATTACGCTTACTGCCACGAATCCGAGCGGTTTTTCTTCGCGCCAGACCTTCACGCTCACCGTCAATCGCGCCGACCAAGCCATGCCCAGCATTACCTCGCCCGGTGATCTTGTTGCGGCGATTGACCAAACTATTTTGGGATTTTTCTCGGTGCAAGATCTCTCTGGTCCGCAAAACGTCGTGGTTTCGGGAAGTTCTAATAATCCGTCGGTGATTCCCAACGAAAACGTCCGTGTTTCGGGCGTTGGCACGGCGCGGACGGTTTCGATTACGCCCGCTCCGGGCAGAACGGGCGAAGCATTGATTGTCCTTCGCGCCATTAACCAAGCGGGTTTGAGCGCAATCGCTGTCTTTACCGTCTATGTGGCAAATCCCTTCGCACCCGCACAAATACGCAATCTCCGCGATACGACCGTCTTGCAAAATACAACGCTCGTTTTTCCCTTTACGGTGATTGATGCAAATTTGAGTACGCTGCAGCTTCAGCCAACCTCAGCAAATCCCGACGTTATTCCCGAAGCAAATATGCGGATTACTGGCACAGGAACATCGCGTATCTTGACCGTAAACCCCAATCAAAACCGCTTCGGAGAAGCTGCCATCGCCATTACGACGCTGAATCAGAATGCCTTTCGTTCGTCGGCATTGCTGCGTATTACCGTTGTCGCGCCGCCTGTTTTGGGAACAATTCCACCGCTCTCGACCCGCATCAATACTACTGTTCAAGGGAATCTGACCGTAAGCGATGCTAATCCAGGAAGTGTGAATTTTACCGTATCGTCGTCCAATCCCGACCTTGTGCCGAATGCAAATGTTTCCGTTACAGGAACGGGGACAAATCGCGTTATTACCGTCAATCCCGCATTTAATCGCACTGGAACGGTAACAATAACGCTGACCGCCACCAACAATGCGGGCTTGACGGCAACAACCAGTTTTCCCGTCACCGTTTTCCAGCCACAGACACCGCCGAGCGTGGGTACGATTGCCAATGCTGCCACGCAGCGCAACGTCCCGCTCTCGCTGATGTTCACGGTGAGCGATGCCGATGTTAGTTCGCTACGTTTCAGCTTTGCCTCGTCGAATCCGTCAGTGTTTCCCGCACAAAACATCATGGTCAGTGGTTTGGGAACGATGCGCACCGTAACACTTATTCCCTCGCCAAATGCGGTGGGAAGTGCGTTTATTACGATGACCGTAACGAATTCTGCTGGACTCAGCACCATGACGGGCTTTACCGTAACGGTTGTGCCGCCGCCAGCACCGCCGAGTTTGAGCGCAATTATCAATCTCACCACCGAGCAGAATCGTTCTGTTACGATGCCGTTTGTTGTGAGCGACGAAGATATTCCGAGCATTCAACTTCGCGCAAACTCGAATAATCAAGCCTTGTTGCCAGATTTTAATTTACAATTTGGTGGCTTTGGTGCCTCGCGCACTATCACCATTACGCCCGGCTTCAATCAGCTTGGAAGCGGCGTAATTACGATTACGGCGACGAATCGTCAGGGACAAACAGCAACTCTGACGCTGAACGTAACCGTTACGCCGCCCCAGATTCCACCGACGATTCAGCCGATTGGCAATGTTATTTTGGGGCAAAATCAAACCACAAATCGCACCTTGACCGTCAGCGACCCGAACTTTTTGAGTACGCTCAGTTTCCGAACCGAAAGCTCGAATCCATCGGTGCTTTCGACCTTTGGCTTGCCGATAAGCGGCTTCGGGACACAGCGTAATTTGACCATTGCGCCAAATCTGAACGTTTCTGGCTCGTCGGAAGTGCGCCTTACGGTAACGAATCAGATTGGACTGAGCGCGAATACGAGCTTTTTGGTAACGGTCGTGCCGCCGCCCAGCATCACGCCGCCGCCGATTTCTCCGCCAAATACCAGTGGCATTCCTTTTCTTGAAACCCGCATAAATACAAGCACGAACTCCTCGTTTACGGTTATTGATAATAGCGGTTTTCCACTCAGTTTTACCGTACAAAGCTCGAATACGACGCTTGTGCCAGTGGATAGTGTGCGATTTATCCGCGACGGAAACACGGTGCGCGTGATAATCAATCCAGCACAAGACCAGACCGGACGCGCTCGCATCACGGTAACGGTCAGCAATGGTTTTTCTTCGTCCGTCATTTCATTCGATGTAGATGTGAAGCCAAATCCGCCCATTCCGCGTATTCCGTTCCTCATTGCACCGCCGAATAACACGACAGGCTTATCAATAAATCAGAATCAATTCCGTTGGTCGAGTGTGCCGGGTGCGGTGCTGTATCATGTTCAAATTTCCAATGATTCATTGTTCCAGCTCATTTATCTGAACAATCCCGAACTGACCGATACAAGCTGGGTGATAACGACCTTCAACATTGAGCGGCAGTATTTCTGGCGTGCGCGGGCGTTGTTTGGGCTTACGCCTGGCGATTGGTCGGAGGTCTGGACGTTCCGCACAGGGCGTGTGCGTCAGGGCGGAGGATTTGCAAAGAGCGAGAACGGCGCAGATGCAAGCAGTAGTCAGGTGTTTGCAGGGCAGCAGCCAGCGCATTCGGAGCAGCGCGTGGTGCGGATGATTGGCTCGGATGCCGCACAAATACTGAGTTCTGGAGCGCGTTTGATTGCCAATATTCCAAATCCTTTCAACGAAACCACACGCATTGAATATGAGCTTGGCGAGGACTTGGACGTGCGTTTGGAAATAACGGATGTGCTTGGCAAACAGGTAGCAGAGCTTGTGCGCTCACGGCAGAGAGCAGGCTTGTACGCGCTCGACTGGAACGCACAGAGCTTGCCGTCAGGCGTGTATGTATGCCGCTTGCACACTCCCAAGCAGAGCCTCAGCCGCCAAATGCTTATTCAGCGATAAGGTGTGAAGAGACACAAATCTTTCACGGAGTAGAATCCATCATTGTAGAGACAAGGCTGCACCATGCTGCGCCTTGTCTCTACGTTTATTTTCTCTACGTTTATTTTTGTCGTGTTTGGAAAGGAAGCGTTTATGAAAAATGTTTTAGTGATTGCGTATTATTTTCCGCCATCGGGTGGCGCAGGTGTGCAGCGTGTCTTGAAACATATTCGGTATCTGCCAGATTTTGGCTGGAATCCTATTGTTCTGACGGTGGAGAACGGCGAATATCCCGCCCGCGATGAATCCTTGATACAGCAAATTCCGCCGAATATCCACATTGAGCGCACTCGCATTTATGAGCCGTATAGCCTTTATCGGCAGTTTGTCGGGCAGCCCGCCCACACGCCGATTGACGTAAATACGCTCAAAAAAAATGCGTCCGAGCGGAGCTTTGCCGAGAATATTGCCGAGCAGATTCGCGCAACCTTCTTCATTCCTGATGCGCGTGTAGGATGGCTGCTCACGGCTGTTGATGCGGGGTTGCGGCTTATCAAGGAACACAATATCACGGCACTCTATAATTCTTCCCCGCCCTACACGACCGCGCTGATTGCCCGCCAACTCAAGCGAAAAACAGGCTTGCCCTGGGTAACGGGCTTCCGCGACCCATGGACGGGCTTTCTAACGACACCAAAACGCTGGTTTCTTCCTGCGTGGATTGATAAACGCCTCGAACGCTCTGTGTTTGAGGAAGCAGATGCTATCGAATGCGCATGGGAAGGCATTCGCAAAGATATTGCTGGAAAATTCCCGCATATTCCCGCCGAAAAATACCACCATATTCCCAACGGCTTCGATTCTAACGATTACCCCGCCATCCCGCCAGTGCAGAACGAGCGATTTACCATCACTTACACTGGTTCGATGTATGGCTATCGCACACCAGCATCGTTTTTGAAGGCATTGGAAGGAGTGATTGCGCAGGGAGAAATTCTGCCAAACGAAGTATTGGTGCGCTTTATCGGGCGTTTTGGCGACGAAATTCATGTGATGTTTGCCGCATTTCCGCACCAAGAGTGCTTGCAAATCCTCGGCTATATGCCGCATGAAGAAAGTATCGGCTATTTATTGCGCTCGGACGCGCTCTTGCTCGTGGTGGATGAAGCAAAAGAAAGCGAGGAAATTGTTCCGGGGAAAGTGTATGAGTATGTTGGTGCAATGCGCCCGATTCTCGCCGTCGCGCCCACGCACGGAGCTATTCACGAGCTTTTGCAGGAAACCGCTTCTGGTAAAACCGCGCATCAATCGGATGTTGCGGGCATTGCTGCAAATATCCGCAGCTATTTCCGTGCATGGAAAGCGAAGGAAGCATTTACCCCAAACACAAGTATTATTCAGCACTTTGAGCGAAAAAATGCAACAGGAGCATTGGCGCGGCTTCTGGCACATACTGAACACTGAACACTGATAGGGCTTTCGCAAAATGTGCTTTTGAAGCTCACAGACAGGAATGTCTGTGCCACCAAAGCCAGTATCTATCAGTTTTGTAGTGGCACAGGCATTCTTGCCTGT